>JABGWD010000459.1 GCA_018645725.1 Opitutia bacterium | reverse complement strand
TCGGATATCAGGGAGAACTTGAAGTCGAAGAAAAAGACGAAGCGACTACCGATGAGCCCGAAGGGGAAACCGATGAGCCTGTCGTCGAGGAAGATCCGGTGCAAGATGAGGAAGAACCTGCTGTCGTCGAGGAAGATCCGGTGCAAGATGAGGCAGAACCCGTTGAAGAACTTGAAGACCCTATGGTTCCATTGTCCGGAGAAAAACCTGAAGGAGATCGGGAAAACCTTTCCGTCGAGCCGCAGGCAGGTCAAGGGGAGGAAGCTCCCGAACCGAATCCCGTGGCAGTCCGGGAAGTTCCGCCAACGGAACCGGACGAAAAGGCTGAGCCGGCCTCCAGCGATTCCGTAAGCCCGGATCGGGATCGGGTCGAAGAAAAAACGGAACCCGTTCAGTCCAATGAACCCAAGCCTGCTCCCGGAAAGAAAGTAATGGCTCCCGCTGAAATCGCCCGGGTCATGAACAAGAAATACGACGGAGGACTCGAATCCCTCAGCCCAAAGGAACGAAAAATATATTTCAAAGAAAAAAACGATCGCAAAGTAAGGAAAAAACATTCCTGGAAACTGGCTGAGACAGTTGAGAAAAAGGAGAGCAACCGCTCCGAGGTCATACGTATCATGAACAAGCAGTACGACCAGGGAATCGAATCCCTTACGCAAGCAGAAAGGTACGTGTACGACAAAGAACGGGGGAGGCGCAGAAAAAGGAATGGATTCAAGGACAAAACAAAACCCAAGAGACCGGGGCAATTCCGTCTTTTTCTTGGCGTGGTGCTTCTTTTTGCTTCGGTGATTTCTCTCGGGAACGGAGCCGCAGGCCTATTCTTTTTCTTTTCCTTGCTTATTGGTTATCTTCTTCACCCTTGGGTAAGCTTTTGGATGGGGGAAGATCCTTGCACCGACCTATTCAGGACCCGTTTGCTCAGGGAACCTAAATTTCGAAGGGGAGCGGGCTTGTTCGCTTTGTCTCTTTGTCTTTTTTCGTCCGCCCTGGTTTTGGCCTTTCCTCTGTTTTGTGCCTCGCTGTTCATGATGTATGGCACCGAGACTTTCAAGGGTTTCAAAAAAGATTTCAAAAAATAGAATGGAAAGAAAATACGGATCCTTGCCCCATTTCTTACCCCCCCGGTTTACCTGAATCTGGTGGTGATAAAAAATGAAATCGAGAGGGGATACTTCCAAACGATTCCTTCGTTTGCCTTGATTCCTCCGATGATCGGGAAGACGAAAACCAAAACGAGAATAACAATCAACAAGGGGATTCCAATAATGAAAAAGCAAAGGATCCCCGAGACTAGCGTGTAGATCAGGGAGGAGATCATCCAATTGAAGATGACTTTGCCATGTTCGTCGATCAGGGGGGAATTGTCTTTTTCCGTGGCCCACATGACGATGGGCAACACGAGACCTGCCCCGGGGATTGCCATGCCCGCCAATTGGCTGAGGTGCAGGAGCAGGCAGAACGATTTCTCGTTCATTCCCCAATGCAGTTTCGGAACAGGATTCGTAGGTCCGTGACCGGTTGATTGCGGTGGTCCCATGGATCCGGTTAGGGGTCTGCTTTACTACCCGGTCGGGTCGAGTGCCGGTCGAGTGGGAATTCCGGGTTTTGCGTCCGTTCCCGATCTGCCCTTCGGCATGATCAGACCCGATACCACTTTTTGCGGCGCTTGCGGTCGGTCAGCTTGTTGGCTTCGTCATCCTTGACGAACTGCTCCTTTTTCGGATCCCAGTCAAGTTCCCGGCGGAGTTCGTAGCCGATGTTGCAAAGTTGGCAGAGTGTCGCCGTACGGTGTCCCGCTTCGACATGGGCGAGCGGAAGCTCGCCCGAGTGGATGCAGTCGAGCCATTCGTCATGGTGGCTCTTTGGTTGCCGGATGCTTACGGTCGTCTTGTAATCTTTGAGCAAGCTTGCCGGATCCGATTTCCAAGATCCGCGGTCAACCCAAATGGTACCTTCCGACCCGTAAAAAATCGTACCGCCGCGCCATTCGGGAATGGAACCGTGGACGACCTCGATCCCATTTTTGTAAAGGAGGCGAACTTCCTTTTCTCCGTCTTTGGGTGGAATCACTTTGACCGGACCGGTGAAGTCCGCGTCCATTCCCCACTGTCCGATGTCGAAATGGTGAGCCCCCATGTCCGCCAAGTAGCCGTTGCAGTATTCGCGATAAGCCCGCCAGCGGGGGAAGTGGTTGTGGACGTCATCCGGGCAGAGAGCCTTGTTGTATCCGCGGGTAGGGGCCGGGCCTTGCCAGGCATCCCAATCAATCCCCTCGGGGACTTTTTCGGTTGGGAGATCGCATGGTTTGGGAGGGCCACCCACGCAGACGCGGATCTTCTTGATTTCACCGATGGCTCCACTGCGGATGAGCTCGACGGTCTTGCGGAACTTGCCGCCGTATTCCGTGCGCTGCTGACTCCCGGTCAGGAAAGTGACCTTGTTGTCGTTCACCGCTTGGACCATTGCCCGCCCTTCCTTGATGGTCAGGGAAATTGGCTTCTCGCAGTAAACGTGCTTCTTGGCCCGGGCGGCCAGAATTGTGGGTTCCCCATGCCAGTGGTCGGGTGTTGCGATGAGTACGGCGTCTACTTTCTTGTCGGCCAAGAGCTCGCGGTAGTCTCTGGTGATGGTCAATCCCTTCCAATCCTTGCCCGGGGTGTTTTGACCATAGTGTTTCTCGATCAGAGCCTTGGTGTGGTCGGTACGGACCTGAGCGACCTCGGCAAAACCGGTGACTTGGGCCCGTGGGTTGCGGATCAGGCGGTGGACGTGACTGCGTCCTTGTTTGCCCGGTCCGATGATTGCGACGTTGATCCGACTGTTGGGGGAAGCATCTCCCTTGGCGGCCCATACGTGGGAGGGGAGAATGAAAGGAGCGGAACCGAGGGCGGCTTGCTTGAGGAATTTTCTACGGTTGGTCATGAGAGATTCTATGGCGTTGGTTTGAGAAGGCTTGTGAAATTTCAAGAACAATCGGAATCGAAAGCTTGTTCGGGGTCAAGGAAAGTTCGTTGCCGGGAATAAAAAGACAAAAGAATCAGAGATCCTCGGCTTTGAGGTTCTGGGCATCCTTCCAAAGATTCTCGAGCGCGTAGTTTTCCCGTTGTTCCTCGGAAAACAAGTGAACCACGAAATCAATGGCATCGAGGACCAGCCAACCACTTGGTTGGAAGCGGTCACGGGAGAAAAGCTCGATTTTATGCTCCTTGAGCGTTTTTTCCAAGTTGTTGCGGAGGGCCTTGAGGTGAGGGTTCGAGGTTCCCGTTGCGATGACGAAGCAGTCGGTGAGGGGAGAAGTGTTCCCGAAATACAGGAGCTTGAGGTCCATTGCTTTTTTGTCGAGAAGGGCTTCGCACGCGATGCGGAGGTTCTTTCTCAATTCCGAATTTTCAACGGGTAGGGCTGACGTCATGAGGCAGGAGCGGGTTGGAGGAGGCTGTGTTTGTCGAGATAATCGTAGGCGGGGCCCGGAATCTCGTTTTTTACGGACTGTCCGTTTTGGATCTTTTGGCGGACAAGGGTTGAGGAAAGGTCGATGAGTTCGTTGTTCATTCGTTCGAACTTGATTTCCGGAAGAAGGGGCTCGCTCGAAATCATGTCGGAAGACCTGGAGAAAACGAGAAAAGTGACGAGCTTGACAAGTTCATCGATGAATTTCCATTGGGGCAATTTGGCGAATTGGTCGGCTCCGAGAAGAAGAAGGATCTCGGTTTCGGGGAATTTCTCGGCGACTTCAAGAAGGGTGTCGCGCGTGAAGCAAACCTTGCCTTGAAGGATCTCATGGGGGAATACCTCGATTTTGGCATGCTCATGGGCAATCTTTTCAAGCATGGCAAGCCGGTCCCCGGCCTTGAAGAAGGGTTTCTCGGAGCGAAGGGGAGCGTGATGGGCGGGGCAAAGGAGCAGGGTTGCGAGACCGGCTTGTTCGATGGCTTGGGTTGCCAGGGAAAGGTGTCCGTTGTGGACGGGGTCGAAAGAGCCGCCGAAAAATCCGATCCTGGGCAATGAGGTGGAAGACGAATCGAGCATTCCCGAATCACAGGGATCTACCCTCGGATTTTTCAAACAGGGTAAACATTCTTCCCTTGCGAAAATAGGTAACCTGGCCCGAAGAGGATACCACCAACGCGATCGAATTGGTGACGTGCGTGATGGCTGCGGCCGCGGCATGCCTGGTGCCGAGGCCGCCGGGCAGGACGACGTCGTCCGCCTTGGCCTGGATGAGGCACCCTGCGGATTCCACCACTCCGTCGCCTTGCAGGATGAAGGCGCCGTCGATCAGAGCGAGTTCCTTGATCGTTTCGTCCATAAACGGATTGAGAATGCTGCGGTCTTCCTCGGCATATCCGTGAAAGGGATTGAGAATGAGTTGCTTGGATCTCTTCGTCACCTCCTCGTGATCGCCCAAAATGAACATGGCCCCGATGGATTGTCCTTCGCGACCTGCCGTGGCCAAGTCGGTGGCGATTGCCGTTATGCGCTCAAGGGCTTCGGCGGATACGTCTTCCGGTAACATTTCGTCACCCTGTCCGATGACGGACTCGAATTCCTCGTCGACGTCGACCACGAGGACGGTGTCGAGTTGCCCGCTGTCCGGAATTCCCCCGATACAGCAAACGCGGTCCTGGAAGCCGAATATTTCCCGAGTCAATCCGAGCAGGATGGCTGCCCGCAGTTGAGACAAACGGGAGCGGGAGAGGGCCCGTACGGCCAAGGTCGCATTGGCACGGTGGTGGTCCTTGTCCTCGTCGGTGACGTCTTGACCGGCTAGTACGAGCTTGAATCCGGGGAAGGTCATTCTCGGAGCCAAGCTTGGGGGGAAAACGTCGGTAAAGATGAGGATGGTCGAACATTCGGCGGCTTTTGCGATCTTGGAAGCCTCGTCCGTCAAGAGTTTGTTGAACTTCGTTCTCCTCCGGGCGGGACGGTCGTCGGTGCCCGCAAATGCCTTGCGTACCGCATTCTTGAATTCCGTCTTCTCCCTGGCCATCCAGAGCTGGTCCATGACGGTATTGTCTTGGAAGGCCCGGGCCAGGGCTGCGAGAAAAGAAAGGTAGTTCTTGGCTTTCTCGTTGGCCAAGAGCATGAAGACGAAACGGATATCCTCGTAACTGTCCTTTCCTTCGAAGGACAGACCCGCCGGGCATCGGCCGACGGCCAAGGCATAGGGTCGGTTCATTTGCACGCGGGCGTGAGGTAACGCCACACCCTCGCCGATGTAACTTGTGAGAGCAGTTTCCCGATCGACCAATTCTTTGAGAACCTTCTTGCGCTTGGGTGCGGTCGGGAGGAGGGTGTCAAAGGTTTGAACCAGTTCGGCGTAGGCGGACTTCAGGTCCTTGCTGGTCAAATCGATGATCCGATTGGAGGAAATGTAACGGTCTATGCGCATGTTTCTGCCCAAAGACGGTCAGCGGAAATTTTCCGCCCGGTGTATTGAGTCTGGCCGATTACTTCTCCCACTCGAGCGCGCCGCTTTTCAGTTCATAGATCAAGCCCACGGCAAGGACGAAGGTGAAAAAAAGCATAGGCCAAAGGACGGGTATCCCGGAAGCCATAAGATCCCGATGGGTGAGAACCCAGGGAATGAGAAACACGACGTCGATGTCAAAAATGATGAAGAGCATGGCCGTGACGTAGAATTTGACCGAGTAGCGGGTTTCGCCTTTGGTATCGGCGGCCAACCCGCATTCGTAGGGAGAATCCTTGATCTTGCCGGCGGTGGCTCTTTGCCCGAAAAGGTGACTTGCCGACAAGATGCCCACGCCCATCCCGATGGCCAATATGATCTGTATTAGGACTGGAAGATAATCTGCAAGAGTCACGAGAAAACCAATCGTACGAAATCGGCTCGGAGGCAAGAAGATTC
>JABGWD010000458.1 GCA_018645725.1 Opitutia bacterium | reverse complement strand
GGAAGGAGAAAGAACGTCGACCTGATCACGCCCGGCAAGTAGGTCCCTTCGGCGACCCAAACTTCGTTGAAAGATTGCTGAGAAAGGAGGGCTTGGGCGAGGTCGACGTAGGCATTGGCCCAACTCGTGCCGTCTTCCGCTCCGGTCGCGTCCTTGTCCACATAGAGAATACTCGAGCTGTTGGCTTCGAAAACATGGCCCGGCGAGTTGGCACTCAAGGATCCGATTGTGAGGAATGAAGGCGTGAAGACGTATCCTGCCTTGCTCGGAGTGACGGTACCTGCCCAACCCGAATTCATGATACTGCGGAAGGAACCGTTTGAATCCGAAGTTAGCGCAGGCCCTCCGTTTGACAAAGTCAGCGTAACCCCGCTTAGCCCCATTCCCAAAACGTTACGGACAATGCCCGAAACAAGAAAGTTTGATTCGAGACTCGTACCGGAATCGAGTTCGCTCAACTGAACGGTTGCCGATGGAATCCCCGTTGCGGAAAGAGTAAGCGTCCCCGTTCCGTTTGCGGAATCCGAATCTGCCTGCGCGGAAACCTGAACGGTTTGAGCGATGTTCCAATTGGACGGACCGAAGGTCAGGCTCGAAGGGCCGCTTAGGAACAAATCACTGTCTCCGGTTACCGACAAGGTCACGTTGACGGAACTGATCGGTTCGACCGTTAGCCTGACTTTGAATGAAGCGGAATTGCCCTCCGTTACCACACGGTCAAATACGGCGGGAAGGATTGCCTGTACCTTGGACGTCCTAAAGTTCGACACATAGGGCGCGGTGATGGAAAGCACCTGAGCATTGTCCTCGGTTCCGGCATTTCCTACCGAGGTTCCAAGGTAGCTTACGTTCGGGTTCGAGAAAAAGGGAATCCGGTTTCCATAAGAAGCAGGATCGGAATCATAGGACATGACGGTTCGGTATCCCTGCCCACCCTGTAGCCAGCGTTTTCCAAAACAAAAGGCCGACAATTCGTAGTCACCGTCCCAGGTCGAATCCAGACGATTATGCAGGCAACCCATGTTGTGACCGATCTCGTGGGCCAAAGTGTAGGAAGGAGCTCCTAGTTGGTTCCAGACGTTCACGTTGAAACCGCTCGACTCGAAACTGAGGCTTGGGCGCTGCATCGTACTGGCCAAACCGCCGCTGTCACTCGTGGTCGTGAGCAGACTGACCAAATCGGCACCATATTGGTCCCTGAGCGTATGTACGTTGTCCATGGAACCGTCTGATGGGTTTTTGAGTCGGGACAAGTCGGTATCGAGGAGACCGGTGGGAGTGTAGACGACTTCCGCCATGTGGACTACCCTTATTTGCATCGGAACCAGACTGGTTCGGTAACACAAGTTCGAGTCCGCCACGGCACTGGCAATAGCTGCCTCGACCGCAGCGGTGCTGCCGACCTCGGAACGTACTGCGGATGGATAGACAACTAGCAAATCAATGAGATTTGCATCCCCGTTTCGCCAACTCTTGAGGAGTTGAGCGGCTTTGCGTGGGTCAGATGGAAGTCCTTTTTCGAACTTGCATCCACCACAGGCCTTGGCGTGAGCAAAACCAGATTGAAAATTGAGATTTCCCGCCCGCCCCTTGAAGGAATGACCAGTGCCACTAGACAAAGTGATCGAACCGTTCACGTAGTCGCGAACCTTGGCAAAGGAAAGGAATCCCCCTTTTTTTCCGATCAACTTGCCCGACCAGGAAAAAGAGCCGTCGCCAAGATCGCTGGAATTGATTTTCGTGGCGACAAAACTTTCATCGGGCAGGTTCACCCGCACAAATTGCGTAACGGGAGACGCTTGGCTCAATTCTTGTCCAATTTGATTGGCATAAGCATGCGGTCGCAACAACGAGAAGCAAACGAGAACCAAAAGCTTTAGGGAAGAAGGCACGGGGGAAAACAACAAATTAGGGTGAAAGGGTGTAATATTTTAATGTTTTCGAGCGAAAATCAGTTGATCGCAAGATAATTCTCGTACATTGCAAGGAAGAACAAAGTGAAAAACTCATTCGAACAAACCCCATTGACATGACTGCTTTTCCTGCTGCCGAAACGATCCGTCTCGACCTTGAGAAAGGCTCGGGTATTTGCCGTCCAGGGAAAGTTCCTGTGGAAATACTGTCCCAATCGACTAAAGAATGGTTCCTCGACCTTGCCCGACGAATCGGAACACCCGTATCCCAAAGCGCTGATGGAGATTTGGTTCTAAGCATTCGAAACGAATCATACGAAGCGGATGATTCCCGGACGCGTGGTCCGAATACCAATCGAAAACTCGGGTTTCATACGGATCGATGTGACGTAATTGGATTCCTCTGCTTGCAACCGGCGAAGATTGGCGGAGAAAATCATGTGGTCAGCAGCCCTCGAATTGAGAACATCATTCGCAAGGAAAAACCCGAACTTCACGCAGTTCTCTGCAGACCTTTCCCCTACAAGCGACATATCGTCGACAAAGGAAACAACCTGCCCTTCTGCGAACAACCGATCTTCTCGTGGAAAGACAATCACTTCGCCTGTTCCTACCTCCGCGTGCTCATAGAGCGAGCGGACCAATCCCCCGAATGCCCGAACCTTTCAAGCGAACAAAGGGATGCCTTGGATTTCTTCGATTCAGTCTGCGAAAGAATCACTCTGCAAACTTGCTTTACCCTCCAGGCGGGCGAAATCCTTTTTCTGAACAACTGGACTACTCTTCACCGAAGAACGGCATTCGAAGATTTCAAAGAAAAGCGAAGGCATCTTCTGCGGGTTTGGATTTCCGTACCGAACAGTCGCCCTCTGGACGAATCTTTTCGGGCGAATTTCGGGGCAACCGAAGCAGGAGCGGTACGGGGGGGGATGCTGCCTCTTGGTTGATTTGTCCGGATCGTCGGGATTTTTGAATCCGATTGCCATATTGCTTGCCTAGGAGAAGAAAAAGCCTTGGTTTGAGAATATGAAGTTCATTCCCCCGTGCCTAGCCCTTGCCCCGATCCTAGCAATTCAAGCGCTTGCGTGCCCACCAAAAGAAGGAAACGACAGCACCTCCCCTCCTCCACCTGCCTCAAACCCGGACGAGATCAGCGCAACCCTCACCGAGCAAGAAAAGGAACACCCATTCAACCTCTTGGTTTTCGGGGGTGGATATTCTCCCTCAGGAAATCAAGTCTCCCTCGAAAGCAACGTTAAATATTTCCGGAGAATACGCTCGAGCATGGGGTTAGGGGAAGCCGCCATGAAAACCTACTTTGCCGATGGGAAAAGCAAGGACAGGGACCTTCAATTCTTCGATCCGTCCTTTCGCATCCCCGAAGCAAATCAGATAATGGCAGAACTTCTGGGATCCAGTAGAGGCATCGCCAACCAATACAGAAACAACGACTTGCAAGCCGATGACTCGTCCTCCCTTGGCGCTCTCGACAAATGGGTAAGCATGAGAGCAAAACAGGGGGGGGAGCAGACCAACTTGATTTATTTCACCGGGCACGGCGGGAAAGCAGACAAGAAAACTCCTCATAACACCACTGCCTACCTTTGGAACAATTCCCGGCTCAAGGTATCCGAGTTAGTCAGGAAGCTGGACAAACTCCCCAAAGAACAGCCCTGTATCTTTGTAATGGTTCAATGCTACAGTGGAGGTTTCGCCAATATCATCTTCAAGGAAGGGAACCCCAAGAAAGGCCTTTCCGAGTATCCCCGGGCAGGTTTTTTCGCTACGGTGAAAGATCGGGTGGCAGCGGGTTGCACCCCCGATATCCGGGAAAAAAACTATCATGAATACAGCACCCGTTTCTGGGAAGGCTTGTGTGGAGAAAGCAGGGTTGGCAAGAAAACCAAGCAACCGGACTTGAACAAAGACGGCAAAACGTCACTCGCCGAAGCTCATGCCTATGTGATTTTGCGCTCGGACACGATCGACATACCGATCAAGACGTCCGACGTGTTCCTTCGTCATTTCTCCGCCCTTGCTCCACCCAACCCCCCGGCAAAGACAGACTCAAACAAAACAAGTTCAATAGGTTCGAAAATCTCCGCAATCATAGAAAAGCTTCCGAACAAAAAGTCCGCAGAAACAAACCGACAGTCCAATGCTTGTGATCCGAATGATTTGTTCTGTTCGGTATCCGATCCATTGAAAGATTTGCTCAAGGGGACGGAAAAAAAGTCGAAATTCGTGATCAACGGACTATCGCGCAGGCTCGAACTGACCTTGCCGAACCGGCATGACGAAACGAAAAAGCTCATTGAAAGCCTCAAGAAAAAACGATCGACCCTTTCGGAACAAAAAAAGAAACATGATGAAGAGCGCGGAAAGATCAAAAAAGCCCTTGCCCTCAAGCTTAGGAAGACATGGCCCGAACTGAGAAACCTGCACCACCCCACGGTCATATCGCTTTATCGAAAACCCAACGCGGACGATGTCCAGAAAGTCGTCGATACGAATGGCTCATGGGCCCGCTACAAAGAATTAAGCGCAAAAAGCAAGCAACTGGAAGCCGAACGCTTTCTACTCGAGAAGAAGGAAGTTTTGGGCATGCGCTTGATTCGAGAATTGGAAACCATCGTCTTGGTCAAAAATTTGCCACTGATCAATCCACCGCATGTAATCGGAAGCTACGAGAAGCTCAAGGATTTGGAGAATGCCATCCTGCCCGAACCGGCACCCATCGCCAAGAATTGAATCGGAAAAAGCTAAAAACCCTTGCCCCGGAGGGCTGAATCCAACGCTTTTTGGAATTCGGCAACATCTTCTTCGGAAGGCTTGTAATCTTCGGACCCACCGCTTAGGCCGAGCCTGCCAAACTGATCGACTGTCCAAGACTTGCGTTCTCCATCCGAAAAGACAACCGAACCACTGGCCATCGAACCAGGCGGGTTAACCGTATCAAGCTCGACCTGTACGCCTCCACCGCCCGCCGAAGGCGGATCTTGGGGCCCTTCTGGTGCAGGATCCGCAAGACCATCAGCATCAGCAGCGTCTTCAGCCGGCACTGCCTCTTCCTCGTCAATCAACGTCAAATTAAGGTCATCGACCAAAAAGCGCACGTCCATGTAAGTCATGACCACCGCAAAGTCGTCGTTGATTTTCTTTTGGATGTCGGACAACCCCATTCCATCGGCGACCCAACGAGCAATCTCACGCTTTTGTTCGTCGTCTGGTTGGGTGGCGACTTCCGACGCCCCGTCTTCGGGGGCAGGTTCGCCTTCCGGCTCAAATGTTTCTTCGGAAATCATGGATAAAAAAGGAGATTCGTAATGAATTTTGAATGAAAGACAAGCAGGGAAAAAAGCCTTCCCTACTCCGTCATTCCATGGCTTGGGAAAGTTGTTCGTTGAGAAACTCGACGGAGTGCTTGATGGAGGTATCTTGATCCATCATGTTTTCAACCGTCTTGCAGGCATGAATGACGGTACCATGATCACGCCCGCCAAAGGTATTTCCTATTTCCTGAAGGGAGTGCTCGGTGAGGATACGGGAAAGATACATCGCAACTTGACGGGGGAAAGCTATGTTTGCGGGTCGCCTTCGCGAAAGCATGTCGGCCATTCGAAGGTGATAGTAGTCCACAACCTTCTTTTGGATCGTCTCGATCGTGATGCGGCTGAGGTTTTCTTCACGCAGAATATCCCGGAGCAACCGTTGGACGGTATCAAGATCGGCTTTTTTCCGGGTCAAACCGACGTAACCGGCGACACGGGTGAGGGCTCCTTCCATGCGGCGGACGTTTCGAGCGATGTTTTTTGCGAGAAACTCAATGATTTCAGGCTCGACGGCAATACCCATGGCATCTGCCTTTTTGGTAAGGATGGCGACCCGCGTCTCCAAGTCGGGAGCCTGAATATCGGCAACCAAACCCCATTGAAACCTTGAAAGCAACCTGCTTTCAATCTTATCGATTTCCCCGGCCGGTCTGTCACTGGTCAGAAAAATCTGTCTTTGGGAATCATAGATATCGTTAAAAGTATGGAAAAACTCTTCCTGTATGCGCTCCTTACCTGCGAGAAATTGAATGTCGTCGATGAGCAGGTAATCCACGCTTCGATAACGAGAGCGAAATTTCGTCAGGGTGTTTTCCTGGATAGCTCGAATGAATTCGTTGGTAAACTTCTCACACGACACGTAAGTAATCCGACAAGATGGATTCCGGTTCAAAGCCTGATGCGCGACCGCGTGCATCAGGTGAGTTTTGCCCAATCCCGTTTCCCCGTAAAGAAACAAGGGATTGTAGGCATGGGCGGGTGCGTTCGATACCGCGATGCACGCAGCGTGAGCCAATTCGCTTCCGCCACCGACAATAAAGTTCGTGAAGGTGTTTTTGGGATTGATCCCCAATGACCGTCCTTGCAAAGCAGGCCCACTGAGTCTCGATCTTCTCTTGGGGGATGGAGGTGCGGAAGAATCCTTGAGGCGACCGCTAACCTCGGGTTCGCTTAGGTCTCCAAGCAGTTCTATGGTAAAGGGACGACCTACGAGACGATCCGCTTCGCGGCGAATGACGTCGAGATAATTGTCGCGTATCCAAATCGCGGAAAATTCGTTGGGGGCTATTAATTCGCATCCGTCCTCGTCAAGTCTACCGACTCTCATGTTGTCAAACCAAACCCGGAAGGTATCGGGCGGTATGACGTCGAGAAGGTGTTCGCGAAGAGAACTCCAAAAGGTTTCGGGACTGCTAGTGGTTTGAGACATGGTCCGGTCAATTCTAAATTTTATTCACAACCATGAAAAAGGCCGTAAGATATGCAAACCGCAAGTAATTGCACGGTTTTGGCAAACCGAGGAAGGAAGTTATGCACGAAAATGAAATAATCGAGAACAACTTACGCAATATACTGCGAGTGAACAGCTTAAGGTGAATCATTAGGGAATTACGCGAAGAGTGAGTGATGAGTTTGTTAGGTTAGGGTTATACTGTTTTGAAGAATAATCCTCACTTAACCAAGAAAAAAAATCACAGATTTGCGGAAACTTTCTCACAAGTTATTCACACGTATCAGTAAGTAAGTTTTTTTACGTTTTAGGGTTGCTAAAAAAGCAAATCCTTCGACGAACGCAGACCATTGATAATTCGACATTTATAGAAACTGAGAACAAAATATCAGCAACCAAATGCACTCACCCATTCATCTTTTTCAAAAGTTTTTCATTAAAGTCGTTGGCGGAATCGTGACCAAGTTGTCTTGCCGATTGAACCATTGCCGCAACCTCGACGAGACGCGCCATGTCTCTTCCCGGTCGAAGAGGGATCTCCATATGGGGAACGTCTATCCCCAGAAGGTCGAACGTTTTGCGGTCCAATCCGGTGCGATCCGGCTCTTCCTGGGAAGAATCTTCCAGAAAGGTAACCACGAGGTCGATCCGCTTTTCGAGACGGACGAAACGGATCCCAAAGAGTTCCTCGATGTTAATGATGCCGATTCCACGGCACTCCATGAAACCGCGGCTCATGTCGTCGCAAAACCCGACCGGCGTGTGATCACTCAGTAACTTGACGCGCACCATATCGTCGGCAACCAAACTGTGTCCGCGTTCGATAAGAGCAAGAGCCGCTTCGCTTTTGCCTGAGCCACTGTCACCCCGAATCAGGGTGCCGATTCCCCTTACGTCAAGAAGAGTGCCATGATAGGTAGACCTTGGAGCAAAACGCTCTTCCAGCATAACCGTAACCTCAGTGGTAAAGGCTTTGGAGGTGAGGGACGTACGAAAAAGCGGAATCCCCTTTGATTCAAGGATTTCGATCATTTCGGGTGTCGGAGCCAAGTTTCGGGATACGACCACGCACGGTATTCTCTTTGCAGCCATGGCTTCCATGACCTTTGTGCGATTCTCAGGGGATTGCTCTCGAAAGAATGCCATTTCTCCAGCTCCGAAAAGTTGAATGCGCTTGTGGGCAAAATACTTGAAATAACCGGTAACCGCCAAAGCCGGACGGTTAACGCTTCTTTCCCTGATCGTACTTCGAGACAAGGTTTTCTCCGAGGTCACGAGCCGAAGGAGCAAATTTTCGCCATAGTTCTCGAAAAAGTCCTTCACGCCTATGCTTTCTATGTACTGGTAGGGTGCAGTTGGTGTCTTGGTCATATCGATATGTCTAACGAGATTTTCATTCTTCAAAATCCTCTCCCAAATATTTCTCACGGGTTTCGGGATCGGAAAGCAAAAAGGAAGAATCTCCATGAGCCAGCACCCTTCCATCGTAAAGAAGGTAAGCGCGGTCCACGGCTCTCAACGTTTCGCGAACGTTATGATCGGTAAGAAAGATCCCGATCCCCTTGTCCTTGAGAGAAAAAATGATCTTGGTCACCTCGCTCACGCTTATGGGATCCACCCCACTGAACGGCTCATCGAGCAGAAGAAACTTGGGGGACAAGACCAAGGCTCTGGTAATTTCAAGCCTACGCCTTTCACCACCGCTCAAAGTGTAGGCTTTTTGCCCCGCCAAGTCGGACAGCTTGAGTTCTTCCAATCTTTTGTGAACAAGCTCGTCCTGCTCTTCTTTGGAAATCGGCAAAGTCTCAGCGATCGCTCGAACGTTCTGTTCGACGGTAAGCTTGCGGAACACGGATGGTTCCTGAGGCAAATAGACCAATCCTTGTCGAGCCCTCTTGTATGCCGGACAAGAGGTGACGTTTGAGTCGTCGAGGAGCAATTCCCCCGCCGATGGTCTCAGAAAACCAGCTACCATGGAAAAAGTCGTCGTCTTGCCCGCGCCATTTGGCCCAAGAAGTCCGACGACCTCTCCGCCATTCGCATTCAAGTCGACTCCCCGAACAACCTCCTTCCTGCCAAAAGTCTTGCGGAGTCCAGTGACCGAGAGACGATGCGGAGCCGGCATCAAGGACGCTTTCCCTTTCGCTCAAAACCAAGGTTGGGAATA
Source organism: Opitutia bacterium (assembly GCA_018645725.1). GTDB lineage: Bacteria > Verrucomicrobiota > Verrucomicrobiia > Opitutales > Seribacteraceae > Seribacter. The sequence goes on along the minus strand of JABGWD010000458.1, from coordinate 9,865 downwards.
GGAGGAAGCTCCAGTCTAGGTCTCCCCCCTGCCTCACCACCCAGCACACGGGCTCTGCGTTTTCCTTTTTCCAGAACAATCCGGTTTCCGATGGCGGCACCCCATTCTTCGTCAACTACCCGCGCCGGTTTACCCTCGAGAAGGACTTCGCCTTTCGGGACGTCCATGCCAAGCGAATCACAATAGGAAGTGCGTCCTCTTTGGGATAACTTCACCTTCCCCAAAGCCGAAATCCGGGATATGCGACCAATATCGTCCGAACTTGAATTTCGCTCCTTTGCGAATTCCACTGTCATTCTTTCGCTGGTAAGAAGCAATTCGTTGCCTTCAACGGAAACGTTTCCTTCCAGGAAGAAGTGATGAACCCTTTCATTTACGGCCAAGAACTCAATGGAGTTGGCCCGGGCGACAGTAAGCGTCTTCTTTGGCCCAGAATCTTCGCTTTCTTTTGGGCAACCCTCAATGCCGGGGGACTTTTCCTCGGACAAATACTTCCTCAGATCGGTTTCAAAAGACACCGTTCCGTTCTCCCCGAAAATCATTTGGTGACTTCCTGCGTCACTCCTCTGCGACCATTTCCAACTTTTCCCACGGGCAGAAAAACCAGTGCCCTCGACAGAAAGGCAATCATCTCCGTTCGCAAAGCCATCCCTCAAATTGAAGATACCGGAAGAACTCTTTGCTTCCATTCGAACGCCGGTCCGGTCGAAAAACTTCAGGAAGGGGTCGACGGTTTCGTACAGTCCATCGGGGCGGGGAGCAACCTCGGTTGCCTTCAACTCCCATGCCAACCTGCCTTTCTTGTCAAAACCGGGAACCAATGCATTGCGAACACTCGATGGTCGCCTGTCCTCAAGTTCCGCGACTACCAGACCCAAAGGACTGGAACAAAGAAAACCAATCAAAGCGTAACGAAAAAGACTGACTGAAAACAAATGCATGAAACGACTCGGGTTCATTCATGGCAAATCGAATGCATGGAAGCAAGAACAAGGCGAGGCAAATACCCTCAGGCTACCTTTACTTGCCTTCGGAAGCGTCTTTTTGCTTTCCCTTCGGAGCTTGGGCGGAGGGCTTGGCGGGAACGAACTTCAATACGGTTCCGTTGATACAATATCTCTTGTCGGTCGGGGTATCAAAGCCCTCGCCAGTGAAAACATGACCCAAATGCCCATCGCATACGGAACACCTTACCTCGGTTCTCGGGTAGCCCAAATGCCAATCAACGGAGGTCTTTACGTTTTTGGCCTTCGAAGGGTCGTAAAAGGACGGCCATCCGCATCTTGAATCGAATTTTTCCTTTGAAGAAAACAATTCGGTGTCGCAACCCGCGCAAACGTAAGTGCCCGCCCCTTGATGCTTGAACTCTTGATAAACCTTTCCGTTAGGAGCTTCCGTACCCGCCTCCCGCAAAATTCTGTATTGCTCGGGCGTAAGAATCTTCTTCCATTCGTCGGAAGATTTCTTAACCGGCTGAGGTGTTTTTTCCACTTTTTCTGGTTTGGCGATGGGTTTTGCATCAAGCGTATTCAAAATCTCAAAACAAACAAAAACAGGGACTCCGAGAAGACCTATGAAAACCAAGGTAAGAAAGAAATTTCGCTTGTTCATTTTGAGATCGGCTGAATCTTACGAAGTTAGTGGTTTATAGAATACCGGTCAACATCCAAGGTCTTTAACCGCCAATCAAGCTTGCGAAAGGCGCTCGATCAAACTGGCCTCGTTTGTATAAGTAATTGCAGACTCCTTTGTAATGATTCCATGTTGACAGAGGTGCAACAAATGCTGCTCCATCGTCATCATCCCCTCCTTGGACTGGGTTTCCATCGTGGAATAAACTTGTTGCCAGTTGCCTGTCCGAATCAGGTTCCCCAAGGCCGGAATGTTTTTCAACACCTCCATGGCCAGAATACGACCATTTCCATCGGCTCGGGGAACGAGTTTCTGACTGAGCACGAAAGAAAGACTGAAGGACAACTGCAGGCAAAGACTTTTGGTCTGCTCTGCGGGGAACATATCGACAATCCGGCTCAAGGCTCCTTTGGCATCCCTCGTATGCAGGGTGGAGAAAACCAAATGCCCGGTTTCCGCAGCGCTCAAGGCAAGCGAGGCCGTTTCCGTGTCTCTTATTTCCCCCACGAAAATCACGTCCGGATTTTCGCGCAACGCACTCCGCAAACCACCGGAAAAACTCATGACGTCCTGACCTACTTGACGTTGCGAAACCATGGAACTCTCGCTTTTGAAAAGAAACTCCACCGGATCCTCCAAAGTGATGATTCGCGTCTTCCGATAAAGGTTTATATGGTTAACCAAAGCGGAGATGGTGGTTGACTTGCCGCTCCCCGTAACACCGGTAACCAGAACCAAACCTCTTTTGAGGGAAGTGATGTCCTGCCAAATCTTCTCCGAAGGCAAACCGACTTCTTGAATCGAGGGTATGTTGGAAGCAAGAACACGCATGACGAATGCCAATCCATCCCGGTCACGAAAAACGTTGAGACGGAAATTCACTCCCTGCTCCTCCCATTCGAAGGCGGTGTCCACGTCCTGCGGATCATCTTCGTCCAATACGATTTGCAAATGCTTTTCGGAAAGAAGAATTCCCAGCATGTAGAGCAAGACTTCCTTTTCCACTCCAATACCTTCGGGCATCGGAGTCAGATCGTCATCAATCCGGAAACTTACCGGTCTGCCCATCTTGACGTGCATATCGGATATTCTCGACAAACTGCCGCGTTGGTATGCAGGATCGATGAAATAGTTGAGCATCTGGGAAAAGCTCAAAGTGCCTTCACCCACTTGATAGATCGGTTGGTTGATATCGTATTGTTCAGCCATGCGAGGAGAATGATCCTGAAAAACAGAATCTTCAAGCTCAGATATGCAGTAATTCGGCAAACGTAGAATAGAATTGCCAAATGCCCGTCGAAAATCAATAGATGAGTCTTTTCAACGACTTAAATGAAGGTACATTTCAAAGGGACCCGGGGCTCAATCCCCACTTCCCCCTGTGCGCTTGAAACGAGGGAGAAAGTAATATCCGCCCTCATGGCGGCTCGGGGCAAGGATTTGAGATCCGAACGCCAAATTCGCGAGTTTGTCGAGAAACAGCTCCCCTTCCAGCACGGAGCTTCCTACGGAGGCAACACCGCCTGCGTGCACGTCGAGACGGGCTCCGACGAGTATTTGGTCATGGATGGGGGATCGGGACTCAGGGTTTTCGGGCAGGAAATCAAGGGTCAGGGAGTGACGGGCGCGACTTTCCACCTTTTTCTTTCTCACCTTCATTACGATCACATTCAGGGCATCCCCTTCTTCGCTCCCGCCTACGAAAACGGGAACAAAATCATCATCCACGGAGGGCACGATAAAATCGAAGAGGCGATCCGAAACCAGATGAAGCCTCCCTTTTTCCCCGTGGGCTTTGAAATGTTCGGCTCCCGGATATCCTTTGAAAAACACTCTCCGGGTGACTTGATGGAACTGTGTGGAGCCCGCATAACGATGTTCGAGCTCGATCATCCCGGCAAATCCTATGGCTATCGCATTGAAGCCAACGGAGTTAGCGTCGTTTATTCCACGGATGCCGAGCACCGAAATCACGCGCATCGCAGCTCATACCCCTACGTTGACTTTATTCGTGAAGCGAATCTTCTTATTTTCGATGCCCCCTACACTCATTCTCAATCAATTGGAAATCGTGAAAACTGGGGTCATTCCAGTAACGTCATGGCTGTGGAACTAGCGGCGAAAGGTGAGATCGAAACCTTGGCTCTGTTTCACCATGACCCCGCAGCCAACGACGAGGACATGGTCAAATTTCTTGCCCACACGAAAAAGTTTCTCGAACGATCCTGCATAATGGTAAAAGAGACCGGATCCGGATTCGCAGGTTCTCAATCGCCACGCCCCCACCCCTACGACGTCATACTCGCCTACGACGGTCTGACGCTTGAGTATTGACCCAATGCCTTCCCCCCGATCGAACGAGGAAGAAATTCCCAAAAGACTTGAGAAGGAAACGATCAACCAATTCCCGCTCATCCGGTTCCACGGATCCGTAAAAGTCGCCGAAGACTCGAAGTCCTTTCAAAGATACGCCTCAAAGCTAAGAAAGCAGCGCGTCCTGGGGTTTGACATCGAGTGCAAGCCCAATTTCAAACGCGGCCCCAACAACCCTCCTGCCCTCATCCAGTTGGCGACTTCCGACCAAGCCTTTCTCTTTCGCCTTTATCCCGTCATGAAACTTGGCCCCTTGGTTGAGATTCTCGAAAACCCCGAGATCATCAAAACCGGGGTTGCGGTGAAGGACGACCTTCAGAACCTCAAGAAGATCGAGGAGTTAAATCCTGACGGCTTTGAAGACTTGGCCCAATTGGCCCAATCGCTGAAAATCGAGCAGACCGGACTCCGCAACCTGACCGCAATCTTTTTCAAGCAGAGGCTCTCCAAGTCCGCCCAGTTGTCGAACTGGCAAAAGCGTCCGCTGACTCCTTCACAGATCAATTATGCGGCAACCGACGCCTGGATAAGCAGAGAACTATACCTGATCATGAAGGCTCGGCTCAAGCGCTTGGCCTGACATCATCGAGCAAACGCAAAGGATTTGCAGGGAAGGCCTACTTGAACCTGCCCTTGAGTTGGTCGACCATCACCGCGATCAGGATAACCACGCCGTAGACTACGCTTTGCATGTGGGCCTCCACACCGGTTAGGTTCATGCCATTTCGGATAACACCGATGATAAGCGCCCCGACCAAGGTACCGAATATCTTTCCCCTACCGCCGGCCAAACTGGTTCCTCCGACGACAACCGCAGCAATGACCTGCAATTCCACCAAAGTACCGGATTTCGGATCACCCGTAACGTGCAGGGATGCCTCCATGACACCTCCCAAGCCGGCCAACAAACCGCAAAGGGCGTAGACGAAAACCAAAACCCACTTGACGGGAACCCCTGAAAGACGGGCGGCTTCCGGATTGCCTCCGACTGCGTACACGTAGCGACCAATCGAAGTCCGACTCATGACAACGTGAGCCAGTACGAAGAGAAGAATCATAAGGCTCACCGAGTTAGGCAAACCAAACAAGTCGGACCCTCGACCCAACCAGGCAAACCCTTCGTTGCCAACGGGGATCGGTTCGGAGTTCGAAAGGATGAAAGCCAAGCCCTTGGCGATAAACATCACTCCGAGCGTAACGATGAAGGCAGGAATCCTGAAAACCGTAACCAACCCGCCCGTACCCATTCCTATGAGGGCGCAAATCAATATGCCCGCCAAACTGCCTAACCAGAGGTGAGAAGTCGTGGGCTCGGATCCGCCAAGATACTGAATGGCAAGAGCGCAAACGACCCCACTGAAGGCAATAAGGCTTCCCACGGACAAATCGATACCGGCAGTAATGATGACCAAGGTCATGCCAATGGCGATGATCGCCACCACCGAGACTTGCTTGAGGACGTTGAACAAATTATCTTTCTTTAGAAAATTGGGCCAAAGGTAGGTTTCCGTCCGGTAGGTCTTGGTTCGGGCCAAGGCATCGTTTGCGGAAGCAAGTGCAGGCAATTGTCCGGACGCGAAAACCGCCATGTGCTCTCCGGTTACAATGGCGGCCAGTTCATCCTTTTGGGACTCCAGTGCCTTGCGCGCATCGGCAGGAGTTCCGACAATCGATTCGACCACTTGCAAACCCTCCGCCGAAAGGCTCTCCGACAATGCCTTGGCAAAACGGGATGCCCCCTCCCCCGTCCGGACAAGAACCAAAACGTTGGAACCAGGCGGGTTTTCAGCTGAAACCTCCATAGCCAACTCCCTTGCAGCAGAAGAGCTCGTTGCGGATTGTTCCTCAATGGTCACCAAACTGATACCCAAACATAACAACAGGAGCACCAGCGCGTTTCCGTACTCCGACAGAACACTTCGGAAATCCATTTTCATCATGCAACCATCTCCTCTCTCCGGGTGGCCAATTTCATTACGTCCTCTTGGCTGGCATTGGCGCAATCTTCAATCTCTCCCGTCACCCTGCCCTCGTTCATTACGATTATGCGATCACTCATGCCCAGGATTTCGGGCAACTCCGAACTAATCATAAGAATGGCTTTCCCCTGCTCGGCCAGCCCATGAATGAGCTGGTAGATTTCGAACTTCGCTCCGACGTCGATACCCCGGGTCGGTTCGTCAAACATGATCACTTCGGCATTCCTCTGAAGCCATTTCGCAAGAACGACTTTTTGCTGATTTCCTCCGGACAAGGTTCCGGCCGATTGGGAGTGGCCTGATATTTTGATCCTCATCTTGTCGACGTAGCCGGCAAATGCGTCGCTTTCCCGCAATGAGCTGATAAGAAAATTCCCCGAAAAATCACCGAGATTGGGAAGTCCGAAATTTTCCTGCACAGTCTGGCTCAAGACAAGCCCCTGCCCTTTGCGGTCTTCGGTCAACAAGCAAATCCCGTTGCGGATCGCATCCCTCGGGCTTCTGACGTTCAACCGCTTGCCGTCAAGATCGATCGAACCCGAATCCTTGCGGTCCGCCCCGAAAATCAGGCGGGCGGTTTCGGTTCTGCCCGCCCCCACCAAGCCGGTGAGCCCAACGATTTCACCGGCCCGAAGATCAAAAGAGACGTCTTTCACCCAAGAACCCCGCCTGAGATTGCGCACGGACAGACGGACTTCACCGGCAACGCTTTCCCGGGAAGGAAATTCCTTCTCCAAGCTCCGACCGACCATCAAGGCAATCATTTGCTCGCGATCGAGGTCGGACTTCTCACGCGTCGCGACATGAGCGCCGTCCCTGAGAATCGTTACCCGGTCCGCGATCGCGTCGATTTCATCCAGCCGGTGACTGACGTAGATGATTCCAATACCTTGGGACCGCAATTCCCTCACGACCTTGAGCAAACCATCCACTTCGCGAGGGGTCAAAGCCGCAGTCGGTTCGTCCATCAGGATAACCCGGGCATTCCGAGAAAGAGCTTTGGCAATCTCGACCACTTGCTGTTCCGCCACGGACAACTCTCCGCAAAGCTTTTCCGGATCAATCTCCACCCCAATGCGGGCAAAGAGCTTCAAGGCTTTTCCCCTCTCATCGGAACGGGGAATAAAGCTCAACCTCGCAGGCTCCTGCCCAAGAAAAATATTCTCCCTGGCTGTCAGACCGGGAACCAGATTGAACTCCTGATAAATAATGCCGATTCCTGCATCAAGGGAGTCCTGGGGCGTCTCGATGGAAACGGAACGTCCTTCCGTTTCCATCGTTCCCTCGTCCGGCAAATGGGCTCCGCCGATGACCTTGATCAAAGTGCTTTTTCCCGCACCGTTTTCACCCAGCAGAGCCAACACCTCACCGGCATAAAGATCAAGATCAACGCCATCGAGAGCCTGCACTCCGGGGAAACCCTTTCCAATGCCCCTCATCCGGAGCAACGGGGTCTTTTCGGTTTCTGCGGTCAAGCTACTTCAGATCGGGATCCTGATCCGCTTCCGCCTTGGTGTACAGAGTGGCCGGGAGAAGCGTTTCCTTTGGAAATTCCTCACCCGCCTGATACTTCACGACAAGCTCGACGATCTGGATACCCATTTTGTCCGGATGCTGAATTGGGTCGGCGTAAATCTGACCATTCTTGATCGCCTGCTTGCCATCCGGCATACCGTCGAAACCGATAATCTTGATCTGATTCTGGCGGTTAGCCTCCTTGACTGCAGTGTAAGCCCCCAAGGCGGAGGGATCGTTGATCGCGAATATGGCAGCCAAGTCTTCATGAGCCTGCAAGGCCGCCGAAGTCGACTCATAACCCTTTGTGCGATCGCCATTTCCGTCCAATTCGGACACAATCTCTATCCTCCCCGAAGCCCGCCCATCGTTATGGGCGTTGATTACTTTCTTGAATCCATCTACCCGGAGAACACATGAATTGGCTTTTTTCAAATCAAGGACGAGGACCTTGCCTCCCTCTACGCCAAGCGCTTGGATCATTGCCTGCCCAGCCAGTTCGCCACCTTGAAAATTGTCCGTGCCGACATGACCTTCGATTTTGGCTCCCTCGGCGGCGCATTTGGCGTCCACCGTAAAAACCGGGATACCTGCTGCATTGGCTTCCTTGACCGCCGGTCCAATCGACATCCGGTCAACGGGAACCAAGACAATGGCCACGACGTTCTTGGCAATGAAATCATCGATTTGATCGGATTGCTTCTTCACGTCCATATCCGGATCGACAACGAGAACTTCGTAGCCATTCTTCCGGGCTTCTTCCCTTATGTTGTCGGCGATGACACTAAAAAAGGGATTGGACAGGGTTTGGGGGGTGTAGGCGATGACACCCTTGCTTTCGGAATCACCCCCGCAACCGAACAGACAAAAAGTTGCCACGGTTACAAAGACGGTCAAGATTCTGTTTTTCATGCGGAATGATTTTGAATGTTTCATAAAGTAAAGAAAAGAACTACTTGAGGAGTTTCCCTCGAATGACCCCTGCAGTCTCGATGCAAGCTTGTCCGATATCCTCGAAACGATCGGGTGGCAAGCGAAACGCGGGCGCTATCGTGGTAACCGCGGCAATCGGATAATGATAGTCATCGAGAATGACGGCGGAAACACAATGAATTCCTGCCAATCCCTCCGCCTCATCGACGCCATATCCACACGCTCGAATTTTTTCCAAGTCTCCAAGCAAAAGTTCACGCGTTGCCAAGGTCCTCGGCGTAAAGCGTTTCAACGTCACCTCTTCAAGGTATTGCTCCAGTTCGTCTTCGGGGACGTTTGCCAAAATCGATTTGCCCGGGGCGCATGAATAACAAGGAACGCGCATGCCCACCGTACCGGAAACCTTGATCGCCTGATCGGATACGCATTGCTCCAAAATCAAGGTCTTGCCTTCGGACATGGCAAGCAATTGGGTGGTCTCCCCTGTTCTGTCCCGCAACTCCTTGAGAGCATCCCATGAAGAAACAACCAAGCTTTTGTCATTAACCTGCGGACGGGTAAGGTCGGCAACGCGGTTCGTAAGCACATATCTACGATCATCTTCCCTGCGGTAAAGCCATCCCCGTTTGGTCATGGTCTCGGTTATGCGGCCGACTGTGTTCACGGGAAGCCCGAGGGCTCGAGCAATTTCACTTGAAGACTGTCCCTTTCGAAACCTGCCCAAAAGCTCAAGAATAGCCAACGTTCTTTCCGTTCCCTTTGCCGAAGCCTCTTCACTGATCAGTATATTCTCCGTCATAGTTTCCTTATATGGAAGCTCTTCCTAATGTGGGAGCAATGTTCGTTCAACGATTTTTTCATAATTAAATTAACAAAAGACCAAAGAGAGGAAAGGGAAGGCGGAAGTGCGGTTTTCTTAGATTTGTCTTGCCGATCCAAATAAAATTCTAAATTTGGAAACGAAACCATACTTGGAAAATGACAAAAGAGCTAAACTTCAAGCAAGAACTTACCGCCGCCTTCGGTCAACCGATTGCGGAAAACCCAACGCAAGTCATGGTCGAGGCTGCCTACAGGCACCATAACCTCGACTGGCGATACCTCACGATCGAAGTCGGTCCCAACGATCTCGAAGATGCAGTCAAGGGTGCCAAAGTCATGGGATTCCAAGGCTTCAACTGCACGATCCCCCACAAGGTCAAGGTTATCGATTACCTCGATGGCTTGGGTGAATCAGCATCCCTCATGGGAGCCGTCAATTGCGTCGTGCGCAAGGACGGCAAATGGATTGGCGAAAACACGGATGGAAAGGGGTTCGTTTCCTCGCTCAAGGAACTGACCGACCCCGACGGTAAAAACGTCGTCATTTTCGGAGCAGGTGGAGCAGCACGGGCCATTGGAGTGGAAGTGGCACTGGCCGGGGCATCCGCAAT
>JABGWD010000457.1 GCA_018645725.1 Opitutia bacterium | reverse complement strand
GTTCGGGCCAAACTACCAATAGGCAAAGGCATATGGCCTGCCATTTGGATGCTTCCCACCGACAATACCTATGGGACTTGGGCATCCAGCGGGGAAATCGACATCATGGAAATGGTCGGGCACGAACCCTCCACTTATCTAGGAACTCTTCATTACGGGGGCAAGTGGCCAAAGAACAAGCATTCCGGCAAACCCTACAAGCTCCCTTCCGGCACATTCGCCGATGACTTTCATGTTTTTTCCATCGTTTGGGAGGAAGGAAAGATTCATTGGGCAATCGACGGCAAGTCTTGGCAAACCCAAATGGAATGGTCCTCCGAGGACGGCAAATTCCCTGCACCTTTCGACAAGCGATTCCACCTCCTCCTTAACCTTGCCGTCGGCGGAAACTGGCCCGGTGCGCCGGACGCCAAGACCAAATTCCCCGCCCAGTTGCTCGTTGATTACGTACGCGTTTACCAACTCGAAAAATAAAAGTTGTTCACCGGAACGTAACCTTGATGAGGTTTGCTGAACATATTCCGCTAGCTGGCTAGGGAAACATCCTTAACCAAGCATGCTTTCAGTAAGTCGCGTTGGCTTCTCTAGTGCGATACTCGCTTAGCTTCTGTTGGACGATCGCCTTTTCCCCATCAGTTAGGGCCTTGTACCCTCGGCCTTGCGGCCATCCATAACCCCATCGATACCAAGTTGGAAAACAAGGACCACCACCTGCTCGCACCGCTTCATACATGAGCAGAGCCAAAGCCTCGTCCCCAGTCGTTTCCCGTATGCATTCCCGAAACTTGAGATCGGCCGCTTTACGTTCATCGGCAGTACCGCCCTTCCAGTAGGCAACGTCGTGCTCGACGCAGCACCCTTTCCACAGTTCCCGATCCTTGAAGGTTCCGTCTACGAAAAGGCTGCAACCATCACTCTTGAAATCGGCCAGACTAGGCCCCCCTGACTCCTTGGGAGTTTCACAGCCGAAGACAAGCAAACAGGCAATAGGGAAGACCCGAATCGAACCGTGCATGCCTTTCCCGAATCTCACTCCACCGTTACCGACTTGGCGAGATTACGTGGTTTATCGACGTCGAGACCGCGAATGCGGGCAAAGTGATAGGCGAAAAGCTGCAGCGGAATGGTCGCTACGATTGGACGAACCACTTCGTGAACGGCAGGTACTCGAAAAACATCATCGGCAGCACCATCGGGCACTTCAACACCTTCGGGTACAATGGCAAGCACGGGACCGTTCCGAGCCTTGACTTCCTGCATATTTGCAATCGTCTTGGCTCCCAGTTCTCCTTCCTCGACGAGGAAAATGGATGGGCATTCAGGATTGATGAGAGCAATGGGGCCATGCTTCAACTCTGCCGCAGGATAACCTTCCGCGTGGGCATAGGAAATCTCCTTCAACTTTAGAGCACCCTCAAGGGCCACCGGATAAAGGTCCTGACGACCAAGGAAAAGCAAGTGCTCTGCCTCGGAATATTTCTGGGCCAACTCTCGGAGAACCTCTCCTCGTTGAAGGATGCTCTGAACGTTCTGGGGAATGTGTTGGAGAGCTTCCGCTATTTCACGACCTTGAATTGGCGAAAGTTCGCGCATACGGCCTAGAGCCAATCCCAACATCGCGCATAGGGCTACTTGCGAAGTGAAAGCTTTGGTAGATGCCACACCAATTTCAGCTCCGACTCGTTGATACACTCCTCCATCGGTTTCACGGGCGAGACTGGAGCCCACCCCATTGGTGATACCAATCGTAAGAAGGCCTTTCGTACGCGCTTCCCGAACGGCTTCAAGGGTGTCTAGGGTTTCACCCGATTGGCTGACTGCAATCACCAAGGTATGCCCAGCCTTGGGAGAATTTCGGTAGCGAAACTCGGATGCATGCTCCACTTCAACGGGGACACGGGCCAACCGCTCGATTAGGTATTCTCCCACCATGCAAGAATGCCGAGCCGTACCGCAAGCCACGAACACGATGCGATCCAAACGACGTAGTTCGTCCTCATGGCCTTCCAGACCGCCAAGCTTAGCAGTCGTACCATCGTCACCAAATCGCCCGCGCAGGGTAT
>JABGWD010000053.1 GCA_018645725.1 Opitutia bacterium | reverse complement strand
TAAGGTCGGGAAAGAGGAACAAGTCTGATATTGGGGGCGTTCTTCAGACCAACAACATTCACATCAAGGTATGTGGCTCTGGAGAGGTGGAAGCTAGCTTGTCCGCCCTAAGGGAAAGTCCGGCCACGACAAAATCAAAAGCCCATTATATCTTGGCTACGGATGGGGAGAGTTTTGAGGCTGAGGAGCTGCGGACTGGTGAAACGATTGCATGTGAGTATGGCAAGTTCCCTGATCATTTCGGATTCTTCCTGACGTTAGCAGGGATCAGTACGGTCAAGGAGATCAGGGAGAATGCCTTTGATATCAAGGCCACGGGCAGGCTCAACCGCCTCTATGTGGAGCTTCTTAAGCACAACCCAGATTGGGCTTCTGCAGATCGGCGCAGCGACATGAATCATTTCATGGCTCGGTTGATCTTCTGTTTCTTTTCGGAGGACACGGATATCTTTTCAAAACTGGACGTCTTTACGGATACGATTCGCACGATGAGCGAGTCCGACTCCTCTAACACTCATGAAATCATTCAGGAGTTGTTCCGTGCAATGAATACCGATTTCGACGATAGGGAAAAGGCGGGCATTGCAAGATGGGCCAATACCTTCCCCTATGTCAACGGTGGCTTGTTTGCTGGAGGGCTAGAGGTTCCGACTTTCAGCAAGATTGCAAGAAGCTACCTTCTTCACATTGGTGAGTTGGACTGGCAGAAGATCAATCCGGACATATTCGGATCGATGATCCAGGCGGTTGCGGATGATGCGGAACGGGGCGAGCTTGGCATGCACTACACCAGTGTCCCGAACATACTCAAGGTGCTCAATCCATTGTTCTTGGACGAATTGAGAGAACAACTGGAGGAAGCCGATGACAATGCCCGCAAGTTACTCAACTTAAGAAATCGTTTGGCAAAGATTCGTGTGTTTGATCCCGCCTGCGGATCAGGAAACTTTTTGGTCATCGCATACAAGGAGATGCGGGAGATTGAAGCGGAGATTAACCGCAGAAGGAACGAGCAAGAGAATCGAACGGTCATACCCATCACCAATTTTCGAGGCATTGAGATTCGGGATTTTTCGGCCGAGATCGCCCGCTTGGCTTTGATCATAGCTGAGTATCAATGCGACGTTCTGCACAGAGGACAAAAGGAGGCGATACAAGATTTCCTCCCTCTCCGGGTGGAAAATTGGATCACCAGTGGCAATGCTCTGAGGATTGACTGGTTGAGTGTTTGCCCACCAACCGGAAAGGATGTTCAACACCGTGCGGACGATCTCTTTTTTGAGGCTAAGGAGGAGCACCAAATCGATTTCGAAAACGAAGGTGGAGAGACATACATATGTGGGAACCCACCTTATCTTGGCAGCCAATGGCAAAGCGCTGAACAGAAGGAAGACCTTCAACATGTCTGTGAAGGTCGAATCAGGAAATGGAAGTCTCTAGACTATGTATCTGGTTGGTTCATGAAAGCCGCTGATTACGGCATCCACACGAATTCAGGTGCAGCTTTAGTATCTACTAACTCAATCTGCCAAGGCAGACAGGTTGAAGCACTTTGGTCAGTGATCTTCGAAACTGGTAATGAAATAACCTTCGCCCACACAAGTTTCAAATGGACGAATCTCGCCAGTCACAACGCTGGCGTAACCGTTGTGATTGTTGGTCTGTCCAATGCGCCGAACAACATACGAAAGCTATTCTCAATCAATGAAAGTGGCGAAACGACCCTAAAAGAAACAGGTAACATTAATCCCTACTTAATCAGTGGCCCAAATGTGCTTGTGAAGCCAATTCAAAGACCCATCGCTGATCTCGATGAAATGAGCTTCGGGAATATGCCTAACGAGGGAGGGTTTTTGCTCCTTAGCCAATTTGAAGCCAATGAAGCGATTGAGATATTTAACGTAAATCGTAATTTCATCCGACCTTTTATTGGCTCTCAAGAATTTATAAAGGGGCAACAGAGGTATTGTATCTGGATTCCTCACCAGGATTACTCAAATGCAAAGAAAAATAAATGGCTTGGTCACCGTTTTGACGCAGTTCGTGAACAAAGATCTAATTCTAAAAGGCCTACTACAAAACAACTATCTGAAACCCCCCATCGCTTTGGTGAAGTTAGGCAGAAGGGTTCAGAGCGGGCTATTATTGTTCCCAGTGTTTCTTCCGAATCCAGAAAATACTTACCTGTAGGTTATGAGCCATCTGGAACCATCTTGAGTAATCTTGCATACGGGCTCTTAGACGCCCCTCTATGGAATATGGCACTCATTGCTTCCCGAATACATCTTGTTTGGATAGCAACTGTTTGCGGGAAACTAGAAAGCCGTTTCCGTTACTCTAACACACTCGGTTGGAATACTTTCCCTGTTCCTGACTTAACCGAGAAGAACAAGGAAGACCTGACCCGTTGCGCAGAGGACATCCTCTTGGCAAGGGAGGCACATTTCCCTGCTACAATCGCTGATCTCTACAATCCGGACAACATGCCCGACAACCTGAGAGAAGCTCACGAGCGTAATGACGAAGTGCTCGAACGGATCTACATTGGTAGAAGATTCAAGAATGACACGGAGAGGTTGGAAAAGCTCTTCGAGCTGTACGTCAAGATGACGGAGGCCCCGCAAAAACTGGAATTCAACTCATGAGCAAAATAAAGACAGTACCCTCCGTATCCGTTTCCTACGCCCGAAACGGCAATTCCATTAAGTCCAATGAGTTGGGCATGCGTGCGATGC
>JABGWD010000456.1 GCA_018645725.1 Opitutia bacterium | reverse complement strand
GATGAGGAGACCGTCCGGCGGATCGTCCGCTTGGTCGATTTGAACGAGTACAAGCGCAAACAGGCAGCCCCCGGACTGAAAACCACTCCCCTCGCCTTCGGAGTGGGCAGGCGGATGCCCATCGTCCAAAAATACACGAACTGAGATTTTTCAAGACCCATGAATCAATCCGAAGAACTATTCGAACGAGCCAAGAAGCTGATCCCGGGCGGGGTCAATTCACCAGTCCGGGCATTCCGCTCGGTCGGTGGTTCGCCCTTCTTCACCAAAAAAGCGAGCGGATGCCGGTTGACCACTGCGGACGACCGCGAGCTCATCGATTACGTCTGCACTTGGGGACCCGCCATCCACGGGCACGACCATCAGGTCATCCGGGAAGCGGTCGCCGAGGCCCTCGCCAAGGGAACCAGTTTCGGGACACCCGGCCCGGCTGAGGTCGAGATGGCGGAGTTGCTCGTGGAGATCGTGCCCTCGGTCGAGAAAGTGCGCATGTGCAACAGCGGGACGGAGGCCACCATGTCGAGCATCCGGTTGGCTCGCGGTTTTACGGGACGGTCGAAGATCATAAAGTTCGCCGGTTGCTACCACGGGCACGTAGACAGTTTACTGGTAAAGGCGGGTTCCGGAGCCCTCACCTTGGGCAACCCGGACAGCGCGGGCATTCCGGAAAGTTTCGCCAAGGAAACCATCGTCCTGCCCTACAACGACCTTCAGTCAGTGCAAGATGCCTTTGCTCAATCCGGCGAGGATATCGCAGCCATCATCGTAGAGCCCTATCCGGCAAACTGCGGTCTCATCCTTCCCGAGGACGGATACCTCGAGGGCTTGCGCAAGGCTTGCTCGGACAATGGGGCCGTCCTGATCTTTGACGAAGTGATGACCGGTTTCCGGCTCGGCATCGGGGGCGTACAGGAAAGAACGGGCGTTACGCCCGACTTGACCGCGATGGGCAAGATCATCGGGGGCGGTTTGCCTGTCGGAGCCTTTGGTGGAAAAGTAGAAATCATGGATTGCCTAGCCCCGCTGGGCCCAGTCTATCAAGCCGGAACGCTGAGCGGAAACCCGCTCGCCATGGCCGCGGGGATCGCATCCCTCAGGATGCTCAAGGATACCCCGCCCTACGAGCGGTTGGAGCAACTCGGTGCCATGCTTGCCAGGGGAATCCGGGAGGCCGCCGAGAAAAAGGGAATTGCCCTGCAAGTCCCGCAAGTCGGATCCATGTTTTGCCTATTCTTTTCCGAGAGCCCGGTCGGAAATTTCGAACAGGCATTGGCTACTGACGCCGATGCTTTCAAGAAAGTCTTCCAAGCCTGCCTGGCCAATGGGATTTATCTCCCGCCCTCCGCCTACGAGACTTGCTTCATAAGCGCCGCTCATGGGGAAGACGAAATTTCACGAACCTTGGAACAAGTCCGCTTGGCCTTATCCTGATCTCGCGCCCGCTTACCATTGACTTAACAAATCCCTCCGCAATAAATACGACCATGACTCCTCGTCTTCTTCTAGCGCTCTCTTTTTTCTTTCACGCCTTCGCCTCTAGTACAGTGGCTCAGCAAGACCGTATCCCCTTTTACGAAGACTACTTCAAAAAGTCCGACCTCAACGGCTTCCTCCGCACGGCAAAGAAGTTTCTAGAGGACAAACCGGAGGCAGTCGAAGGCCCCCGTGTAGCCATGGATTTCCTCATGGCGGCCAAGGTCGCCCGCGACTCCGAAGCCGTCAATGAGGCGATAGGCTACCTGCTCTTCCGATACTCAAGCAGTCTCCCTACTCTCCACTACCTGAGCAGCTTTGAGAAAGGTTCCGAAAAACTGATCGAAGTGCTCAAGACTCAGGCCGATTCGGCTGATTTGGGAAACAAGGATTTCGCAGTGGCTTATTGCCGGACGATCATTCTCATCGCCCGAGCGAAGAACCCCGAACTCCTGAAAGACTCGGGCCTTCGGCTCCGGGCCTATTTGCTCGCAGTCAAGGCCGAGGTCGATGAGATCGAAAAAGTCGCTTCCCAATCCTTGGCCAAAGATACGGAAAAAAACACCAACCTGGGGAAAGCGATCAAGATTGCCTTATCCGAGAAACCCGTGATCGAGAAGATACAGGCATTGGATCAACTCAAGGGAAAAGACGTGGGCTTCTGTATTCAATTCTACCTTGCCCAACTAAGCGACGAACAAAGAAAATTACCGGAAATCCTCGCTTTTCAGCTCAAGCAGTCCCTCTTTGATGGAATAGGAAACAAGGATGGAATCGTGGAAAAGGCGCTTGAGATCCATGCCTCTTTG
Organism: Opitutia bacterium; assembly: GCA_018645725.1. GTDB lineage: Bacteria > Verrucomicrobiota > Verrucomicrobiia > Opitutales > Seribacteraceae > Seribacter. Next base: position 6,964 of record JABGWD010000456.1, on the reverse strand, counting down.
CCTGCGAAAACCGGCAAGCTTGCAAAATACCAGACTTTCCTTGCCTTCGCCCAACACCTTGATGGCAAAGACGAGGATGCGATCAAGACTTTGAAAAAGATTTCAACCAAGTCTTCGAACAAGATCTCCGAGCAATGGGGCAAAACCGCACAATCATACGCCAATGGTCTGCAGAATTCCGAAAGTCGCAAAAAGCTTCTTCTGCAAGCCTTGGGCAAATCCATCGATCGATTGAGCGAGGAAAAAGACGCCTTTTTTATCAAAATCAATTGGGTCTCCGGAACCGAGACGAAAAAAACCGTACAGTACGATGCCTACCTGAGTCTTTCCAAGTCAAATGAATCCTTTGAAATTCAAATCTTCACCGGGGACAAATTGTCCTTTGCTTTTCGCACGGATCCGAAGAGCGCGTCCATCATTCCTCCCTCGGGCGACACGATCATATCTTTCAAGAGTTCAGGGGCTCTTCCCGTCCCCCAATTCGACGTGGTTCGCGATATCGGAGACGGGAGCTTCAACTACAATTTCAACCTCGGTTTCGCGAGCACCTTTGCAAAGCTTGCGGACGAAGGAAGCAACTTCCTCAAGAATCCCTACGTGGGAACGGACAAGGGAAGAGAAGTCCTGATAAACTACGTGCTTGAGAACAAGCCCATTTGGCTTGGGTCGGCAAAGTCCATCAGAGGAGGAACGTCCTATCCAATCTTAAGCATCACACCCGACGACCCTTCGCCCACCGACGCAAACCTGGCCTTTGACATTTCCGGCAACTTGGTGTCCCTCTCATTTGGGGACGTGTCTTTTCCCACGATCTTGCGCGGTGATGCCGAGATTCTGGAAAAAATGCCCGCATGGCCCGAGCTTCCAAAGAGGGAAGAAGAAAAGTTCGACTTTGCCCTCTTCATGGAAATGGTCACCCAACTATCCAAGGCGACCACTTCGCCAAAGTAATACCCACCCCACCCACAGGACCAAAGGGTATGCCAATGACATGAAAAAGGGACGGGTCGTTTTTTTTCTTTATGCATTTGTTCTTTGCTCGACTGGAGCGGTCACGCAAGGCGCCGAAGTCAAGATCCTCCGAAATTTGCCCTATGCGGAAACTGCCAACCCCAGGCAAACTCTTGACCTTGCGATTCCCAAAGAACCGGCACCCGAAAAAACCGGTCGACCCCTCGTCATTTGGATACATGGCGGAGGATGGAAAAACGGGAACAAAGCAAGCGGGCATCAGCCTGATCGGTTGCGTACCCTAGTTCAAACCGGAAGGTATGCCGGAGCCACGATCGCATACCGCTTGAGCGGAGAAGCGAAGTGGCCCGCTCAAATCCATGATTGCAAGGCCGCCATCCGCTGGCTTCGGGGGAATGCCAAGGAATATGGAATCGACCAAAAAAGAATCGCGGTTTGGGGCTCCTCCGCAGGAGGACATTTGGTTTCGATGCTTGGATCAAGTGGTGGAAATCAAGAGCTCGAGGGCAAACTTGGCAAACACCTGGATCAATCGAGCCGGGTTTCGGCCGTGGTCAATTACTATGGACCGAGCGCTCTTCTCCAAATGGATGATTTTCCGAGTAAAATAGTTCACAACGACCCGAATTCACCGGAAAGCCAATTGATCGGCAACCCGATCCAGAAATCAAAGACAAAAGCATTGCAAGCATCACCCCTCCATCACGTCACTTCCGACGATGCTCCCCATCTTCACTTTCACGGCACGGAGGATCCTTTGGTGCCCTTCAATCAGTCGGAAATTTATCATGAGGCATTGAAAAAGGCGGGGGTGCAAAGCATTCTCGTTACCTCAAAGGGCGGAGGGCACAATATGCCGGGATCCTTTGCCGTCCGTTTCGTTCTACCCTTTCTCGACCATGCCCTTCATGGCAAGGGGAAGCCCCTAGGCGACCTGACGACCTCGCCAAACTAGAAGATATAACCGAGGGCAATTTCCAGCATGTGAAGGTCACGGTCGCCGAACTGCTCCATCTCCCCCATCTTGAGCCACCGGTATCGCAGACTTACCAGCATATGCTCGGATGGATATAGGTTGACCCCTGAAAACAATTGGTAGGCAAAAACAGTCTGCTCATCATCCACAATTTGGCCATTCCACTTTAATTCCAACTCCTGACTGAAAGGGCCGCCACCGGCACCGAAAAAGGCGGAAGCCGAAGACCCTAGATCGAAACTTGCTCCTAGGTTTATCATCACCCCATAACCTTGCCCCTCGCCCGCAAAATGAATGGGGTTCCCCAATGCCATGATCTTATTCAGTTCGGGACCGGACAAAGCCTTGAAGTCATTTCTAAAGTAGGAAAAATCTGCGTCCGCAAAAAAGTTACTCCACTGATGCCCCACGCGCCAACCGGATGAAAAACCAAGTTTATGCTCAACTGTGATTCCATCTCCAAAAAAATTCGTTTCAAGATCACTCGATCCCTGCAGGGCAATAAAAGGAAGGACGTAAAAGCCTTTCCTCGGGTAATCTTGCTCATCTCTTATTTTCTTGCCCTCAGAGGAAGACTTGGGATTCAAAATGGGGTCTGCAGGCGATTCCCGGTCATTGCCTAGGTGCAAATCAGGGCCGACTGCAAAACCTTTCGCCCCATCGGCTTGAACGGGAAAGCCATTGGAACCGACTCCGTGATATTGCCTGACCAAGGGAACCAGAGGCTCATTCTTTTCGTCTCGAGGAACACTCTCCCCCAAGTTGGCTGAGGAAAGCTTGAGCTGAAAGGCCGACAGTCGTGCAGACAAGTCATTGATTGCTTTTTTGCGCGCTTCGGCTTCTCGTACAAAAGTAGCCTTTTGAAAAGTTACGCTGGATTGAGAATAAGCCAAAGAAGCAATGGAGAACAAGAACAACGGAAAAGGAAACTTTGGATAATTCATCGACTGTATTTTACCTATCATTGCCCCGCAGATCAATACCTGCCTTGGAGGACTTTCCGTCAATGAGGATTTCAGCCATGGCACTTTGCCTTTCGGATGGAGTGAGGTGATCAAGAGATTCAAGAAGCTCGTTCAAGGCGTTTATTGCTTGAGCTGTTGGGACAGCGGAAGAAAAGTCGGGCATGAAACTTCCGGTCAAATTGATATCCCCCACTGCTTCGAACTCCATGACCGGGTTGTTTCCGTTCAGGTCTCCGGCCCAACCATTGAACAAATATCCGGATTTGGGGATAGCCTCGATTCTCACGGGATCCCACCTGTAATAATCGCCGGAACCGGAAAGCGTACCGCCGACCGATGGTTCCATGGAAATCGAGACTCTGTACTTCCGGCCTAACTCGAACCATTGCACGTACGAATAATCAAAAAGCTTCGCAGGCCAACTCGTACGGTCAAGAAAGACCCAATGGGATCTTTTGAAGACATACGTGTGTGGAAAGACGTGTTTGTTCGTCCATACCCAACCCAATCTTTCATGGTAAAGCCACGTATCCTCGCCGGATGCCTGAAAGACGTAAAGCCATCCGAGGTTTTCGTGAAAGACCCAAGGGTAAAAAGACCCGAAATAATATCCGAACCAATCGGCTCTTCTCCACCCCCCTCCGACGTCTGCTCCATCCGAAAGGAGATCCACCGACGCGCCTTCGACTGCAACGTAAGAAACCACAAAAGACTCTTCATGGGAAAAATACCAGGAATCGGTCACCCGAACTCGGATACTCAAACTTTTGTTTTGATCGTAGTTCAATACCGATGCATTTCGCAAGGTGCCGTTTAGATCAAGAGAGAAAAGATCGTTGTCGCCGTCTCCTTCGCCGCCGACTAGTTCGAAAGCATGAAAACCGCTGTCATTGAGGTCCAAGACTTCGAATCCCCCTGTCACTGAACCGACGGGATCACCCTGCTTTACCACAAGCCCTGCTGACGCGGTTAAATCAGAGGGAGCGTAATTCACCGGAGCTTCATACAGGTTGATGACCTCCAATACGAACGAACGGCTCGCCGACTCATTGAGGTCATTTGTCGCCGTGACGTTGAGAGTCCATTGGCTTGCTTCCTCGTAATCCAAAGCAACCAAAGTTCGCAAGCTACCGTTGGCATCGATCTCGAACTTGAGGTAAGCCCCTGCCGGATCTGGGTTCAACTCGAAGCGAACTTTTGCATTCGGCTCGCCTCCAAAAGAACTGAATTGACCGACGTAACTGCCAACCGGCGCATTCTCATACACCCTGAGTGCAGAAGCATTCAAATCAAAGAGTGAATTCGGCTCGGGCTCGTTAACGTCCAGAACGGCAACCGTGAAGTTTCCTTCGGCATAGGCTTGGTGCTCGTCGTAAACGCGCACCCGGATCAAGTGACCGACGTTAGTCTCGTAGTCAAGAACCGACGCCGTACGCAGGGTTCCGTTCAGGTCCAAGGTAAAGTATGCGTTGCCAGGCGTTCCGTTCCCATCGTACAGGTAATACCATAAGATTGCGTTGGCATCGGGATCGGTCGCAGTGAAACTTCCCACGACTGAACCAACCGTTGCGTTCTCTGCCACCGAAAGAGAAACCTGATGATCCAAGCCCGCAGGCGGGTTGTTCGGAACGCTTTCCTGGACATCGAGGACCAATACGCTGAAGTTTCCTTCGGCATAGGCTTGGTGCTCGTCGTAAACGCGCACCCGGATCAGATGACTCGCATTCGTCTCGTAGTCCAGAACCGCAGCCGTGCTGAGCGTTCCGTTCAGGTCCAACGCAAAGTATGCGTTGCCAGGCGTTCCGTTCCCATCGTACAGGTAATACTTCAGGGTGGCGTTGGCATCGGGATCGTTTGCATTGAAAGCTGTCACGAAAGAACCTACGGGTTGGTTCTCGGCAATACTCAACTCACTGCTTGAAGACAATCCGTATGGAGTTTCCTGCAAGTCCAAGAGATTGACCGAAAAATTACCCTCGACCGAAGCATTGAGCTCATCCCTTACCCTGACGCGAATCTCATAGCTTGATGCATTGCTCTCAAAATCGAACACCGTCGCCGTCCTGAGAGTCCCGTTGGTCTCGAGCGTAAACAATCCATTGCCAAAATCTCCGGATCCGTTCACCAATTCGTAAGTCAGGGTCGCATTTGCATCTTGATCGACCGCATTGAACTCGCCCACGTACGAACCAATCGTTTGGCTCTCAAAAAAGCTCAGAGAATTGTTCGCAACGAGGTTGGCGGGTGCTTCGTTCAGATCCAGAACAGAAACCCGGAAAAAGTTGGTGATGCTCTCATTGGCGTCATTTGACGCATTTACGTATAGAGTCCATTGCGCGGATTCTTCGTAATTCAAAGGAACCGAAGTGCGCAAACTTCCGTTGCCGTCGACGTAAAACTTAGAATAAGCTCCTGCGGCATCCTGATTCAGAACGTAACTCACGCTCGCGTTTACGTCACCGCCGAAAGGAGTAAACCGTCCAACGTAAGTACCTATGTCCGCGTTTTCCTCGACCTGCAAGGCGGTGGCATTGAAGTCAAAAGCGGGTGGCAAACCGCTTTCGTTTAGATCAAGAACCTCAACAGTGAAGTTTCCTTCGATATACTCATTGAACTCGTCGGATACACGAACACGAATCGAAAAAATCGGGTTCTTCTCGTAGTTCAAGCTGACCGCAGTTCGCAAAGTCCCGTTTGCATCAAGAGTGAAGTAGGCGTTGCCCGTTGATCCGTTCCCCTCCTGCAAGGAATAACTTAAACTAGAATTGGCATCGTAATCATTTGCATTGAACTCGCCAACGAACGAAGCTGTCGGTTTGTTTTCCGCCACACTCAGGACGCTTAAGTGAGACAAACCGTACGGAGCTTCGTTCAAGTCCAAGAGGTTGACCGAAAAATTACCCTCGACCGAAGCATTGTGTTCGTCCCTTACCCGGACTAGCACGGAATAAGTCGATGCATTGCTCTCGAAATCGAATACCGTTGCGGTCTTCAATGTCCCGTTGGTCTCTAGGGTAAACAAGCCGTTGTCCGCATCTCCGGATCCACTCGCCAACTCGTAAGTCAGGGTCGCGTTTGCGTCTTCGTCGCTTGCGGAGAACTCACCGACCACAGTGGAAACCGGCTGGTTCTCCGTTACGTTCAATGCCGCGGAAGCAGCCAAATTCACCGGAGGATCATTCTCGTCCCCAATGTTGACCGTGAACACAGCCTCGACCGAAGCTCCACGGTCATCGGTGACCCGAACCCGGATCGACCGACTCGCATTTGACTCGTAGTTCAAAATTTCCGCCGTCCGGAGCGTACCGTTGCTCTCGAGGGAAAAGAAACCGTTGCCCGCATCGCCCTGCCCGCTCACCAACGCATAACTCAGGATCGCATTTGCGTCCTGATCGCTCGCATTGAACTCGCCTACGAAAAAACCTGCCGGTTGGTTCTCCGGTACGGACAGGATCGCGATCGAAGCAAGGTCAAACGGATCTTCATTCAAGTCCAAGAGGTCGACCGAAAAATTACCCTCGACTGAATCATTATGTTCGTCCCTTACACGGACTAGCACGGAATAAGTCGAAGCATTGCTCTCGAAATCGAACGTGGTTGCCGCCCTGAGCGTCCCATTGGTCTCGAGTACAAACAAGCCGTTGTCCGCATCCCCGACTCCGCTCACCAGCTCATAAACCAGGATAGCATTTGCGTCTTGATCGATCGCATTGAACTCGCCTACCGGTGACCCAACTGGTTGATTTTCTTCGATATTCAGAGAACTGACTACAGACAGGTTTTCAGGACGATCATTTAAATCCGTAACGGTGACAACGAACATACCTTCAACCGGTGCATCGTGTTCGTCCTTCACTCGAACTCGGATTGCGAGATTTGCGTTTGCCTCGTAATCCAAAGATTGGGCCGTGCGGAGCGTACCGTTGACGTCCAAAGAAAAAAGGCCGTTACCCGCATCGCCCTGCCCGCTCACCAACGCATAACTCAGGATCGCATTTGCGTCCTGATCGCTCGCATTGAACTCGCCTACGAAAAAACCTGCCGGTTGGTT
>JABGWD010000455.1 GCA_018645725.1 Opitutia bacterium | reverse complement strand
GGAAGAAGATCCGTGGATGCTGGACTTCAGAATGAAAGGGCTATCAACCTTCGAGAAGAAACCTTTGCCTACGCACTGGGCCACCAAGGACTTGGAAAATATCAATTTCGACGTCATCCGTTACTACTTGGCCAAAGGGCAAACGCCTAGCAGGACATGGGATGAGGTTCCGGACGACGCAAAGAATACCTTCGAAAGATTAGGCATCCCTGAGCAAGAAAGAAAGTTTCTGGCAGGCGTGGAAGCCCAGTTTGACAGCGAGGCAGCTTACTCACGCATGAAAGACGATCTTGAGGAAAAGGGCGTGATTTTCGTGGGTTCCACGGAAGGTTTGAAGAATCATCCGGAAATCTTCAAAAAATGGTTCGGCAAAGTCATACCCACCTCTGACAACAAGTTTTCCGCTCTCAACAGTGCGGTCTTTAGTGGAGGAAGTTTCATCTACATCCCGCCAGGGGTTAAGTTGGAGCAACCACTCCAGGCTTATTTCCGTATCAATGCCGAAAACTTCGGGCAGTTCGAACGTACCTTGATCATTGCAGACGAAGGATCGGAAATCACTTACATGGAGGGATGTACCGCACCCAAATTCGAAACGACTACCCTTCACAGCGCAGTGGTCGAACTCGTCGCTCTTCCCGGGGCGAAGATTCAATACATTACGGTTCAAAATTGGTCCAACAACGTTTTCAATTTGGTTACCAAAAGGGCGATGGCCCACGAGGAAGCTGAAGTGCGATGGATTGACTGCAACATTGGATCGCGTCTGACAATGAAATATCCGGGCGTAATCCTGCGGGGTAGAAAAGCGCGGGGCGAAGTCTTGTCAATTGCCTTGGCCAACGAAGGACAGCATCAAGACACGGGAGCGAAAATGGTGCACGCGGCCGATGAAACCACGAGCAACGTCATCGCCAAGTCCATTTCGATTGGCAAAGGGCGATCCTCTTACCGTGGCTTGGTTCAAATCCCCGGGCATCTCAAGCATTGCCGCAACAACACGGAATGCGATGCCCTTCTTATCAACAGCGAGAGCGAGACGGACACCTACCCAGCCATTACGGTAAAGGGCAGTGAAAATTCCGTTCAACACGAAGCGAGTGTTTCAAAGGTAAGCGCCGAGCAAATTTTCTACATGCAACAAAGAGGAATGAATGAAGGTGAGGCCATGAGCTTGTGCGTGAATGGTTTCGTCAATGATCTCATCCGGGAATTCCCCATGGAATATAGCGTCGAGCTCAAAAGGCTCATCGACTTGGAAATGGAAGATTCCGTCGGTTAAGCCGGCATGCCGAACATGAGCGTTTCTTCAGTCCCAACCGGGTCGGATTCTTCTGTTCTTTCCTCTGGCTCTTTTTTCGATGAATTTGCGGACAAAAGATCATGGGAACCTGGCTGGCTTGTCGATTTCCGGAGGGAAAACTGGGAAAAAACCAAACACTTGCCCACAAATCCGAAAGATGATCGCTGGCGGTTCTCTCCCAAAGCTCGTTTAGGGTATTCAAAAGTCTCCGGGCTCGCTCAATCCGAGGACAGCATTGCGTTTGACTCCCCTGACAAAACGGGGGTTACCCTCGAACAGTTGGACCGCATAATCCTGCAAGACCCCAAAGTATTGATTGATCTCCCCAATCTCGCGGGTCCGGACTTAGGCGCTGACGAAAGTTTCCTTTGGGCCCGTGCGTTCTCCGAGGCAGGCTTTTATTTGCGCGTTAGCAAAAACCAGTGTATGGACTCCCCTCTTTTCGTCAATCACCGGGCAAGTTGCGGAGGACAAGCAAGGTTTCATTTGAATCTAATCGAACTCGAACCATTTTCCGAAGTGACCCTTGTCGAGAGAATCAGTTCCACAGACCGGGATTCGGGAGGACTGTTCACTAATCTCACGCACGTCAAGGCCGGGGAAGGTTCGAAGATCAACAGGATAGTCATACAAGAGATGAACGAACTCAGTTCGTTTCACAATTTGGAAAATATGGTTGTCGGAAAGAACGCCACGCTGAGCAACCTCGCCATACACCTTGGATCCGCCCAAACCCGTGTGGAATCGAAAGGTATGCTGACCGGGGAAGGCGCTGACTTTGAGAATTCATCCGTTACCCTGGGAAGGAAAGGACAATTGTTTGACCAAAGAACCATGCAGCACCACTTGGCTCCGAACGGGAAAAGCAGACTCACCTTCAAAAATGCCTTGGCCGATGAGGCAAAGTCCATTTTCTCCGGTCTTATAAAAGTTGAAAACGAAGCTCAGCAGACCAACTCCTACCAAACCAACCGAAACCTGCTCTTGAGCAACGAAGCCGAGGCGGATTCGATGCCGGGATTGGAAATTCTTGCCAACGAGGTCAAATGCAGTCATGGCGCAACCACGAGCAAGATAGACGACCAGGAACTTTTCTACCTTCTGAGCCGGGGCATCCGCCGTTCCGTCGCCGAGCGCTTGATTGTCCTCGGCTTTTTCGAAGAGGTAATAGAAAAAATAGGAATGGAAGAGCAACTCAACCAAGTCAGAGAAAGAATCGCTCGCTCCTTCACCGAGTAACCGGATTTCAAGTCATGTCCACACACCAAGAAGAAATAGAACTGACCAGAGACGTAACGGCGACCTTGATTCCCCATGGCGAGGAATTCAATCTGTCCCAGGGAGAAAAAGTTACCGTTACCCATCGTCTCGGCGGAAACTTCACCGTCATGACACTTCAGGGCATGTACAGGATAGCCGCCAAAGATTCCGATGCTCTTGGGGAAACGGCGACCAAATCTCTTCCCAAAGCTCAAGAAGGCAATCAGGAACCGGCAAGCGTCGAACAAATCAAGGAAAACCTGAAGTCTGTCTTTGATCCGGAAATACCCGTTAACGTCGTTGACCTGGGTCTCATTTATCGCATTGAAATTGAGGATGTCGAAGAGAAGGGAAGGGTCGCCTTCGTCGATCTCACCTTGACGGCCCCGGGCTGTGGGATGGGACCCGTCATTGCGGAAGACGTGAAGGGCAAGGTTTTGGAACTTCCCGGAATTGATGATGCAGAGGTCGAGATCGTCTGGGATCCCCCATGGACCCAAGACTTGATTTCGGAAGAAGGGAAGATGGAATTGGGACTAATTTAGCCCGAGGCGGGTTTTCTTCTTGTCCTTTCCCGCCGCCGCCCTATTCAAGCTAGGCTAAAAAGATGACTATCGATAGCAAAACCACTAGTATCGCTTTAGGGACTGACCACGCCGGTTTCGCTTACAAGGAAGCAATAAATTCCTTCCTTCTGGAAAAAGGCTACCAGACCAAGGATTTTGGCACTTTCTCCGAAGAATCCGTTGACTACCCCGATTTCATCCGTCCTGCAGCCGAGGCTGTGGCCGAAGGCTTGTGCGATTTGGGTATAGTGCTAGGGGGAAGCGGAAACGGAGAAGCAATGGCGGCAAACAAGGTCAGGGGAATCAGGTGTGCACTTTGTTGGTCCGTTGAGACTGCCAAGTTAGCCAAGGAACATAACGATGCGAACGTGCTTTCCCTCGGCCAAAGACAAATCCCGAAGGAACTCGCGCTTGAGATCGTGGACGCCTGGTTGAATGCGACCTTTGAAGGGGGCAGGCATTCGAGACGCATTGAGATGCTCGACTCTTCCAATTAATTTCCCTAGAGTAAATGCAAATATTTTTATGAGCGAAGACAAAGACAAAAAGCGTGATTCCGTCACCGAAATGATTCAAAGCAAGTTTCTTGAGGAACGAAAGATATTTCTGTGGGGAGAAGTAAGCGATCGATCGGCAAGAGATCTGACGGAAAAGCTTCTCTTCTTGGAAGCCTCCGAGCCAGGAAAGGAAATCACCTTCTACATTAATTCCCCGGGTGGATCGATTACTGCGGGGATGGCTATCTTTGACACAATGCAGCTCATCAGCTCCCCCATCAAGGTAGTTGTAACCGGAATGGCAGCGAGCATGGGATCGATTCTCCTTTGCGGCGCGACAAAAGGAAAGCGCTACTTGTACCCTCATTCAAGAGTTCTCATCCACCAGCCTCTCATCACCGGCCGGATGGTTGCCGCCGCCGTAGACATTAACATTCAAGCCGAGGAGATGGAGAAACTCAGGGAGGAGTTAAACGGCATTTTGGCAAAGACCTCCGGTCAAGATTTGGAGAAAATCCAACTTGATACGGATCGTGACTTTTACTTGAACGCCAAGGAGGCCATCGAATACGGATTGGCCGACCAAATCGTAGAAAAGATTTGATTCAAAGCAGAGGCTTGCCCATTTCCGACAAGGGAAGTTCGTCCGCAAGAATCCATTCTTTCGGATAGTTTGCCCCGAAAACGGTTACCCGGACAAGTTCCTTGATACGGCTCAAATCCGCCCCCGAGGGCGACAGGTATGCCGTCACCCTTTGCCCCCACTGCTCATCCTTGATACCCATGACCAGGCACTGCTCGACCAAGCCCGTATCCAAGATGGCCTTCTCAACAAAACCAGGATCAACTTGTTCGCCACCGGTTACGATAACCCGGTCCCCCCTTCCTAGCACTTTCCAATAACCCAACCGATCGACTTCCCCATAGTCCTCGGTTTGAAAGGAATCCCCCGGACCAAACGTATCGGGAGGTTTCGCCAAACAAAGGCTTTTTGCCTTCACCGATATTCTGTTCTTGTCAGCCGGCAAACACAAATCGGCGTGAGGCAGCGCTTTCCCCACTCCCTCCCGCCCGTTGAGAAATTCATCTGCTGAAAGCAACGTTATCATTCCCGCCGTCTCACTCATTCCGTAAGTGGGCCAAATAGGGAGATTCTCTTTCCGGCACAAGTCAATCAGTTTTGCGCTCATCGCCGCTCCACCGACGAATATACCTTTGGCTCGTCTTAGGTTCTTGACGACTGGGGGGGACTTGAGCAGATGGAAAAGTTGGGTTGGAACCAAGGACAACCAACGATCCTTGAGCTTTGAGCCCAACCGATCGTCACCAAGATCACGATAGGAACAAAAGAAGACGGAACCAGACGTCCGAATAGCTCGGTGAACCTGCATCCATCCACCCAAGTGATGCAATGGCAGGCAACAAACGGATGAAATCGGATCGAATCCGATTTTGGACTGCAATCCTTCGACCGCCCGGGAAAGCGTATCGGTCGAGTGAATTACTTTGGAAGTTTTTCCTGACGTTCCTCCGGTGTCAAAAGCCAGGAGTTGAGCATTCGGAAAACCGGAAAGATCCATGCCCGACAAATCCATCGGCTTTCCCCGCGTAAAATCAACCGCGGAAATATCCTCAAAAAGACCAAGAGTCTTCTTTGCAAAAAGAAGCCTGGGATCATTCGGGTCATTGTCGGGATCGAGCCAGAGATCGAACCGAATGGGATACCGGTCTGTCATAAGGATGCCCAGAGTTGGTCCAATTGGCGAATACCCACCGCATTCGGGATCAAAGGACGGGCGTGATGTTCAACGAACTCTTTCGAGTTGCCCCGAAACAAAGACCGATCCAGCCCGGCAACGGCAATGGAATGGGACGCGCACCGACAAACCGCTTCATAGCCAAAAGGACTTTCGAAAACAGTGGACACGATTGATTTTTCGGATTCCGACTTGATGAATCGAATGGTTTCCCTCCAATCAGGGATGAGAGACGGTTTGATCACGCAATACCCCTCCCAACCTCTTTGCCTCAAAGCTTCCGGTCCTCCCGCGGAAACGATTGTCTCGTCGAGAGCAAAGAGGACGGAAGTCTCGCGGGAAAGAAGTTTCAAGTCATCGAATTGAGCGTCCGGGAGAGGTTGCTCGACAAATTCCAATCTGCTCTCCCCTTCCAGCGCATCGATCCACAACCGGAGCGACTCGACGTTCAGAGACCCGTTTGCATCAAGCCGCACCTTGCTCCGGTCAGGCAAATTCGACATCCACCCAAGAATCTCATCAATTTCGTCTTTGAGAGAACCCAAGCCTATTTTTCTTTTTCGCGTGTGGGAAGGAGCGTTCTCCCCCGAAGCATCAAGCCCGGCGCAAAGCACGGGCTTTTTTTCAAAACCATCGACCGGTTGCCAAATTTCACTCGAAAGACAGGAGAGAGCGGAAAGAAAAAGCGGACTGTGGTTCGGGCTCTCCCCACGAACCCAAGCCCGGCCCTCGGGCAAAAAATCGTCAAGACTGCAATCGGCAAAACCAGGGGTCGGCGCAACTTCGCCGTAAGAAACAAGACCATTGTCCTTTTCCTCTCTCAGAATCATGCTCCTGCGCCGCTCCCATACCCCGTGCGCCGTCCGCAGGGGAAAAGCGAATTTTTCATCATAAATACGAAACTGACGGGATGCGTTCATGGAATATTCTTGAGGGAATAAATGCTTTCTATCATATACAACATACTCATACGATGACGTAAGGACGAATTATGGATGATGACTTTTACCTAAAGGCTGATGATTTCTTCAAACGATGTCTCCCAACCGGCCTGACATTTGACGACGTTTCTCTGGCAACTCGCTACTCCGAAGTCGTGCCAAGAGAGGTCCGTCTCGAAACTTCCCTTTCCGAGGCAATCAAACTGAGCATTCCCATTCTGTCCTCGGACATGGACACGGTGACCGAGTCCGAAATGGCCATCGCAATGGCTCTTTGCGGAGGAATCGGCCTGATCCACTACAATATGAGCAACCGCCAGCAGGCCAAGGAAGTCGCCCGGGTCAAGTATCACGTTCACGGCCTTATTCAAAACCCCATAACCATAACCGCAGACAAGCATATCGGGGACATCATCGAGCTGATTGACGAAAAGCATTTCCAATTCAAAACCTTTCCCATCGTGGACGAAAAAGGAAAGTTGCTCGGACTCCTCCCCGGCCGAGTGGTCAAGCAAAGATATCGCGATCGCAAGGTGACCGAGGGCATGCTTGCCAGAAACGAGGTCTACACGATTCGCGAGGATGAAATCGGAAACGATCCGATCACAACTGCAGATCGCTTTTTCAGCCAGCATATGGGAATCCACAAACTTTTGGTCGTGGACAAGGAGGACCGACTGCGGGGGCTTTACACGCTTAGCGACATCGAACGCATCATGGAAGAAAGCCGTGAGCACGTTAAGCCGGCGCGTGACTCCAAGTTCCGTCTGCTCTGCGGAGCCGCGGTTTCGGTCCCCCGGAAGCAAGACGGAGAGATTGATCGGGACAATTTGCATACCCATATCGATGAAATGGTCGAACAAGGGCTCGATGTCGTTGCGGTCTCGACGGCCCATGGGCATACGAAAGGAGTGGGTGACGCCACAAAATTCATCAGGGAATCCTTTCCGGATTTGACCATCATGGCGGGCAACGTGACTTCGGGAGAAGGAGTCGAATTTCTCGCCAATGCCGGGGCTCACGCAATAAAAGTCGGACAAGGCCCCGGTTCCATATGCACAACCAGAGTGGTCGCCGGCGTAGGAGTGCCGCAAATGAGCGCTTTGTACGCGGCATCCTTGGGCGCCCGCAAGAAAGGATCGGCTATTTTGGCGGACGGAGGAATCACCAAGTCGGGGGACATCGTCAAGGCCCTCACGATGGCGCAAGCCGTTATTTGCGGAGGTCTTTTGGCGGGTTGCAAGGAGGCGCCCGGCAGAATCGTCGAAATCGAAGGCAAGTACTACAAACAGTACCGGGGGATGGGAAGTATGGAAGCGATGAAGGACGGATCCGCCGCTCGCTATGGTCACCAGAAGGAAGACTTGAGCTCAAAAAGTACCCCGGAAGGAATCGAAGCCCTCAAGGAAGTAGCGGGATCGGTCAGCGAAACAGTCGAAAGCCTTGCCGGAGGATTGCGGGCCGGATTGGGATATTTGGGAGCGGAAGACATAAACGCCCTCCGGGAACGAGCCCGATTCGTACAAGTTACCCCCGCTGGGCAAAAGGAATCTTCACCCCATGACGTCATTGAGGTAAAGAGAAGCGACTTCGCTCGATCCTGATTTTCCCTCCGTCTAACTGACCTTATCATGAAGATGGGAAATAGTATGGAAACGAACCTTTTTTCCGTATCCGGAATCAGCATGGGAGACGAAGGAAAAGGACGGGTCGTCCACGAGATCCTCGAGCAAATCGAAAACGATTCCGGAGAACCTGCCGCCGGCGTGATGAAGGTGAACGGCGGAGCAAACGCCGGCCACACCGCCGCTGGGCTCAAACTCAACTTGCTGCCGTCGGGAGTGGGGAATCCGCGTGTGCAAAAGCTCCTTATTGGAGCCGGCGTCGTAGCAGACCCTCGGAAGTTTTTTTGGGAAGCCAAGCCATTGGAAGCAAGAAACATTTCCGTTTTGCCCCGCTTGCTCATAGACGAAAAAGCCCAAGTAAGCGATCTGACCCACAGACTCCTCGATTTGGCATGGGAAAACTACAGGGTCAAGCAGCTCGGGATGGAGAGCAGAGGGTCAACGGGGCGAGGCATAAGCCCGGCCTATTCGGACGAGACAGGTCAGTGGCAAATATTCTATCTTGCCTTCAAGCAAGACAGGAAACTATTTGCATCCGCGTTACAAGGGCGGGTCCAAAGAGCATTGGACACGATCCGTCACGTCTGCAAGGTTTCCGAAGAGGATTGGTGTTCATTCTTCGAGAAGCTTAACGAAACGGAACTACGGGCAAACAAGGAGTCGGTAGAGGAAGGGATTTTCTCTCCCGGTGAATTTGACTTCACGCGTTTTCAAGGGAAAGATTGCTTTGGCTTGGAATTCGACTTGCTCGAGGAAGTCTATTGGCAAGCCGGGAGCAAACTCGCTTCCAGTATCGGCGACGTTCGCGCGGTCCTGCTCGAAAGCAAAAAGTCCGGACGGCCCGTGGTGGCTGAATTTGGCCAAGCCTACTGGCTGGACAAGAGGCACGGGTTCACTCCGAACGTAACGGCTTCCCATACGACCGGAGCAGAACTGTTTCATTCCGGAGGGATTCCGCTTCAGGACGTGAAGGAAATCGGTTGCTGCAAGGCCTATGACACCAAAGTCGGGACTCATCATTTCCTCACTCAAATCGATCACGAAGTCGATCGTCTTGGCAAAAAGCTAGCCAAATTGGAATTCGGCACGTCTACCGGCCGCCAACGAATGGTCGGATGGTTTGATTCCGTAGAGAAAGGAAATGCCCTGCGCTATGGCGGTTTTGACGAATTGGTCATCAACAAGCTCGATGCTCTCTCGATGGATCAAGGCTGGGAGGAAAAGTTAAGGATTTGCACTGCCTACCGTTATCCTGACGGAACGCTGACCACGAGCGTCCCGCGAAGCGAAGAAATCCGCCAAACCCTTGAGCCCGTTTATGAAACGTTGGACGGATGGAAAGAAGACCTCGGCTCCATCACTTCATACCACCAGCTCCCCAAGGAGGCCAAGGCCTACCTATGCCGGATGGTTGGAAGTCTTCTCGAGGTAGCCTACCCCGAGGGCCATGATGACTTCAAACTGCCACAAATCCGGTTTATCGGAGTTGGCCCGGATCCCGGGCAAATCATCTCGGACGTTCCTCCCACTGAAAAACTCATGACCGAAGAAAGCTTCACCCACTCCGTTTCCCGACCGACGTGAGAACCTCCCCACCCTCCCTCAGTCAATTCAAGAAGAGAATTTCTTGGGAAGAACTCGATGAGGGTTTCATCTCCTCCCAGCTTCGTCTTTGCCTAATGGAAGAACTCGGGCAAATTGACGGTTCTCGCCAAGCGAGGGACGTCACCTCGAGTGCCTGCAAAATATCGGGTAAGGGAAAAGCCATGATTGTGGTCCGCGAGCCCATGATCGTCTGTGGGATCAAGCTCATTCCCCTCATAGCCGACGCCTTTGGAGCAGGTGAAGTTACCTTGCATGAAAACCTGGACGATGGGACCGAAGCGCAACCGGGCCAATCCATAGGGACCCTGATCGGGCCCCAATCCCAGATTCTCTTGATCGAAAGGACGGTCCTGAATTTCCTGCAAAAACTCTGTGGCATTGCAACCGGGACAAAACGTTTCGTCAGCCTGATCGAACAGCATGGGGTGGGACTCCTGGACACTCGTAAAACCACCCCGGGCTTGAGGTCTCTCGAAAAATACGCAACTGGATGCGGAGGAGGTTACAATCACCGGATGGGTCTCTACGATCGAATTTTGGCCAAGGACAATCATTTGGCTGCAGCCTCCGTGGACAACCCGGCAAAATTGGAATTGTTCGTGAGGGACTTGAAGAAAAGCCAGCCCGGATTCCTCGTGGAAGTCGAGGTGGACGGCCTTGATCAACTCGATGCGGTACTGCAAGGAGGAGCAGACGCGGTTTTGCTGGATAATTTCTCGCCGGATGACATCGCAAAGGCAGTGAACCTGAACCATGACCGAGCCATTTTGGAAGCAAGCGGTGGAATTAATGAAAAAAACATTTCGCTCTATGCTCAAGCCAAACCTCATTTCATTTCAACCGGTGCGCCCGTTCACGCAAGTCGCTGGCTTGATTTGGGACTGGACTGGATCCAATCCCGCAACTAACCGGAACCGTGTCGAAGTATCCGCCGGGTAAGAGAAAGAGCGTTCCACCAGCCAAGGGGAAAGCCCGGGTAAAAAAAACCGAAAACCCAAGCAGTTACGTTTTGAGGATGCTGCTTGCAGCATCTCCCCATTACGTCTCCGGAAGCATCATGGCTCAAAAACTGAAGATGTCCCGTGTGGGCGTTTGGTCGAGAGTCGACAAACTGCGCCAAGCGGGCTTGTCGATCGATGCCTCCCAAAACCGCGGTTATCGGCTGGTAGCCGAACCGAACCTTCTCAACCAACCCTTGCTTGAAGCCTGGTTGAAGGAGTGCCGCAAGAGCTGCAAGGTTTTCGTCCACGATGAATTGGACAGTACGAACTCAGAAGCGGAAAGGCTCTTGGCGAATGGGGAAAAAGCTCCTTTTGCCGTTCTTGCCAACACCCAAAAGAAGGGAAGAGGTCGACTGGGCCGAAGTTGGCACAGTCCGAAAGGAGGAAACCTTTACCTGTCAATGGGATTCAGGCCTGACGTCGACCTGATCAAGCTTCGATCCTTTACCCTGTGGCAAGGCCTGAAGATTGCCATGCTCCTTCGCTCATTGACCGGAATCGAAGGAATATCCGTCAAATGGCCAAACGATCTCGTATATGAACAAAAGAAGATTGGAGGAATGCTGACCGAGGCTTCGATCGATTGCGAGCGCGTGAGATCGCTTGTCTTCGGAATTGGGCTTAACGTCAACTGCCCGAAATCCAGGTTCCCTGCATCCTTGGCGAAAATCGCTACCTCCATAGAGAGCGCAACGGGACAAACCTTTCGAATTCACGAGATTGCAGCAAAGATCATCAAGACAACTCTGGATGCCTACGAGGATTGTGTGACGGGAGGCATAGAAAGCGCCTTGATGGAAAAATGGAACGAGTGGGATGCCTTGGCCGGGCAGAAGGTTCAAATTTCCATGGGCAAGGAAAAGATTACCGGCAAGGCCATGGGAATAGATTTGTCCGGAGGCCTTCGGGTCAAACTGAGAAACGGTCGGGTGCGGATCGTACAGGCGGGAGAAGTGACGCTTCGCAGATGACTCCCTCAGGGCAAGAGATCGCCTCCCTGGACTTGGGGAACTCGACATGCAGAATGGGCCTTTACGGCAATGGAAAAATAAAGCAGGAAAGATTCGTCAGCACCAAGACGTTCCTCTCAAATCCGAAGAGTCTCACGGGTCAATATCCTGCCTTGCCTCCGACGATCGCCTACTGCTCGGTTTCTCCTCCGGCCGAAGCGGCATTGCAAGATTGGGCGAGTGAATCGGGATCGGAACTCTTCAACCTCAATGCCCTTACTTGTGGTGATTTCCCGATCACCTATCCGCACCCCGATGAAATCGGGCAAGATCGGATCGCCAATTCACTGGCGGTTTACAAAACTTGCGAACTTCCGGCACTGGTCATAGACATAGGAACCGCAACCACCTTCGACGTCGTTGGAGCAAAGGAGGGATACGCGGGGGGGGTAATCGCTCCGGGCCCTCAGGGGTTCCTTGATTTTCTTCATCAAAATACGGCTCTCTTGCCAAAGGTGACCATTGAAGACAAAAGACCCATCTGCCCAATTGGAACAAATACGATTGATGCGATGCTTTTGGGGGCTCACCTTGGGTTTGCCCCGATGGTCGGAGGCATATTGAGCCATTTGGAGAAAGAAATGCTAAGAACGCACGGGAAAGAGCCCAAAGTAATTCTTGCAGGAGGAGCATCACATCATTTGGACATGCCCCGATGCGAGAATCGACCATTTCTTACTTTGGAAGGCGTTGCCTTGGCTTTTGCGCAAAACAACGTCATTGTCTGAAAGCGCGACATGACTACCGAAGCAAAACCTCTACCCATTGTCGAAGTTCTTGACTTAAGAAAGAAATATGGAGCGATTCAGGCATTGAAGGGAATCAGCTTTTCCATTGGCAAAGGAGAAATAGTCGGATTCCTCGGACCAAACGGGGCAGGGAAAAGCACCACGCTGCGTATTCTTTCGGGTTTGATACCGGCTGACTCGGGTGAAGCAAAGGTATGCGGAGTCGACTTGGCCGAAGAGGAGGGAGAGGTAAGAAGGCACATCGGATATCTAGCCGAGAACAACCCCCTTCCGGAAGATTTGCGGGTTGTCGAATACCTTGATTTCAGGGCCAAGCTCAAAGGATTGGGGGGGAGCAGGAAGCGCGAAAGAATTAGAATCGTACTGGATATTTGTGACCTGGAAAGGAAGGTCTCCGAACGAAAAATCGGGAACCTGTCCAAGGGCTTCAGGCAACGAGTTGGAATTGCAGACTCACTGCTTGCCGAACCGCGTTTGGTCATTCTCGACGAACCGACCATCGGACTTGATCCGAGGCAATCGGCCATCACCAGAAAAATGATGGAAAGATTGCGGGGCGAAGTATCCTTCCTCCTTTCCAGTCATATCCTGTCCGAAGTGGAAGCCTGTTGTGACAGAATGATTATCCTGAGTCATGGTCAGATTGTCGCCGAAGGGACTTTGTTGGATCTTCAGAAAGAATTCATAAACAGCACGGTCTTTGAAATCGTCGCATTCGGGAACCGCATAGAACTCCAACGGGTAATTAGAAAAATTGACGAGACATGTGAACTGATTCAAGACGACCCGGTTGAAGTTACCGGCAAGCGCCGGTTTACTTTCGCCACGGAAAAAGGGAGTGATGTCGCGGAAAGCATTCTCAAGCAACTCCTTGAGGTAGACCAATTCAGGGTGTCCGAATTTCAAATCACAAGACCCGATTTGGAAACGATATTTCTGCGGGCAACGAAGAAGAACTGGGAAGATCAAGATTTCCTGGGCAGAAACAAGAAACGCCCCAAGATTGTCGGAGAAAAAAACAAATGAATCCATGCCATGCGCGAATACCTCGTAATACTTAGAGCGGAACTTTTCGGGCTGTTTATCTCCCCCGCCACCTACGTGGCAAGTTTTTACTTTCTGTCCTTACTCGCGATCGGATTCAGGTTTTTCATCGAAAGTTTTGCCACGACCGATTGGATTCTCCCTCCCCTCGCATCACTTGTAACAGGACTGGTATTCGGAGCCCCCGCGCTCATTCCCTTCCTGACCATGAGATCTTTTGCCGAAGAAAGAAGGCTTGGCACGCTGGAAACCCTGATGTCCGCCCCGGTGGGGAGCCTATCGCTTGTTTTAGGGAAATGGAGCGCAAGCTACCTGTTCTTTCTCCTGATTTGTGGCTGCGCCTTTTGTTTTCCACTGCTACTTCTCCTCATGTTTCCCGACCAAGGAGAGACTCTCGGGTTCACTAACTTCGAGCAATGGATCGGGGGATGGCTCTTCCTGATGGCTTTCGGGGCCAGCTTCTCTGCGGTTGGAATCTTCGCCAGTTCCGTTACCCGGAATCAAATGGTCGCCGGCATGCTTTCCTTCACCCTACTTACGCTTTATCTGGCGATCATGGCCTTTTCCTTGGGAGATACGTCACCGACCGAATCGATAGATCATTTTTCTGACTTTTGGGACGCGAGCCTAGGTTCATTCGGAAACGGGCTGCATAAACTTCAGCATTTTGCCGTCGGCTTAATCGACGTCGGGACAATCTTCCATCAATTGATCTTGGGATTCTTCTTCTTGAGCCTGGCTACCCTGCAAATAGAGAGGCTCAATCACTGATGGATTTCAAGCAGGCAAAAAGAAACCGCAAATACGACACTTGGTTGATGGTGTTGTTGCTCCTTTCACTTGCCACGGGGCTTAACTTTTTGGTTTCCAGAATCGACAGTCAATTGGATCTTACGCCTGGATCCAAGTATACCCTGTCCAGAGAAACCCTGGCTTTGCTCAATCAAATGGAGAGCCCCGTCGACGTCGTCATAACCATTCAAGACAACAATGAGCTCCCCAAGGTCATTCAAAAACTCCTGCACGATCTCGGTCTCCTCCTTGAAAGTTTCGAGCACTCGGCTTCGGCCGGGAAAATCAGGGTGCATCGAGTGGACGTCAACTCTGCCAAAATGTCTTCGGACGTCATCAACAGATACAAGATAACGGAAGCGAATCTGGTTATGGTCGCTTCGCCAAGAGGAGACAAGAAGATTGTCTTCAGGCACGAAGACTTGGAGGGAGTCAACCCGTATGACCCGAACGACTCCTTCCGTTCCGAAGATTCCTTGGCTCGCGAATCCTTATGGGAGTCGGGTCTTTATGGAGAATGGACAGAATCCACGAACGGTGTCCTGGAGCCAAAGGTTTTCAGGGGGGAAGAGGTCATAACGAGAGCAATTCTCGAAGTTGCCGGAAAACCGCAAACCAAAAGAGTTGCCTATTTTACCAGGGGGCACGGGGAAAGCAGCCCCGCGGACGTCAATGCAGAGAAAGGTTATTCGGAGCTCAGAAGACTCCTTGAAGACCGAAACCTCATGGTTTCGGACATTGACCTTAGTGTTCAGGAGAGTATCCCGAAGGATGCCAAACTCCTGATCATCGCCGGCCCCAAAGCCACTTTTCTTGACAAAGAGGTATCGTTGATAAGAAATTTCATCAACCAAAACGACGGAAACCTTCTCGTTGCGTTGGATCCGACCGAAAGCCTTTCGGTCGTTGACCGGCCGGCCTTTGGCTTGCGTCCCTTGTTCAAGGAATGGGGATTGAGGTGTCACGACATGCTTGTTTATGACCCGACCAAGGAAAACTACGATTTTTTCTCCGGAGACTACTCCCTGAGAACCTACTCGAGCAAGAACCCCCACCCGACCGTGAGCATGCTGGCAGAGCAGGGATATTCGGTTCAGGCAGACAGGTGCCGACCGGTTGAAGTGGACCCCGACCACCCTGTGGGACTGAACCCTGTCTCCCTGATATATTCCTCAAGCAAATCGTGGGCGGTTTCGGGCTGGGCAAACCGAAAGAGCCCACCGGTGAAAAATCCGCTTCTTGACGTCGAAGGTCCCATACCCATTGCTTCAGTCTCATCCTATGCAGATGAAGAGGGGAAAACCGGCAGCCTTTTGTCCAAGGGAAGAATTGCGGTC
Organism: Opitutia bacterium; assembly: GCA_018645725.1. GTDB lineage: Bacteria > Verrucomicrobiota > Verrucomicrobiia > Opitutales > Seribacteraceae > Seribacter. The sequence goes on along the minus strand of JABGWD010000455.1, from coordinate 23,398 downwards.
GTCGGTTGCTCCAAAATTTTCTCCAACAAACGATTGAAATCAAACATCGGAAATCAATTTCTTGCCCAGAACATTATCTACTGGATGAAAAACTCCTATGGAATGCTTGAAATACCACCCAAACCGCTTGATACCTACTCAGTCTCCATGACTGGCGAAAACTTTGACAAACTCCTTTATTCTCTTTCCATCGTACCCGGGTTGATTGCCTTGATGGGCATCTTCGTTGGTTGGTTACGCAAGGAACTCTAAGCAATGAAAAAGATCAAGATACTCCTTCTGCTGGCAAACGTTGTCATCGCGCTCCTTATCTTCGTAAGCATCTACGATGATGATGATGAGCACAAAAGAGATATCGAGACGGAAGTCGTTGAAATTCTATCCAACCTGCATTTCATATCCATATCCGAACCCGCCAAGGACGAGTATGTCAAGATAGTCAAAAAGGATGAAAAGTGGGTTCTCGAAAAACCGTTTTCGTGGGAGGCTGAAAAGCTTGTCCTTTCGAATTTCAAGACGAAGTTCGCCCACTTGAATTTCAAAGAATTATACTCCATTGATGAAATCGAGAAAAGGGGCGAGATCGTCCAAGATTACGGATTGGACGAGAACTCCACTGTTTTGGAAATCAAGGCCGTGAAATCCGCATTGAGGTTGACCCTCGGGAAAGAAACCAAAGACGAACAATCCGTTTACGCTCAAATCGAGCGCTCATCGGACGAAGCCAAAAGCATCTGGAAAGTATCCAAGGACATCGTCGAAGTCACCAATGCCAATCCTTCGCATTGGGGGATTTCGGCCTTTGTCAACAAACCGCTTTATTCAATCGATGAATTTTCCGTAACCTTCCGCACGGAAACAAACAACACGAGTGAAACGAGGTTGAAAAAAAACGGTTCCGGTTGGAAATTCACGGAACCCTTTCAAGCCTCTGCAAACAAAGAAAAGGTTTTGTTTTTCCTCAATAGTTTGATTTCGGAAAAAATCGAAGGCTTCGTCCGGTCCCCGGACAAAACGTTAAACCAAAAGTTAAAGAATAACTGGAGGGTAAGGGTTTCCATCGACAGCATGGGAACACGGGAAGACGTCTTTGTGCTCGGAAGTTCCGGCAACGACAAGATCTACCGGGCGGCACAATCATCCCGGTCCTCGACTATTTTCCTCATCAATGAGGATTTCGTGACCAAGAAACTTTCCGATCTAAGCACACAGCTTAGGGAAAGGACCATATTCGATCTCGATTCCGGAACCCTTCAATCCATTGAAATTCAAAAAAAGGAAAATTTCCTCAAGTTAAGCAAAGAAAACGGCATTTGGTTCGCCGCGGAAGGAAACTCGACGACCCTGAACAAGGTCGAATCGGAAAATGAATCCATCGAACGGTTCGTGCGATCTCTCAATCAAATCAGAATAAAGGAATTCCTGGCCTTTACCCCGGACAAGGAATATCTCGACGAAAATGGCTTTTCATCTCCCGGATACACCCTTGGCATTCTGAAGTCCGACACAACCAAGCAGACGATTCTGGTAAGCGAATCAATTGAAGATGCGTCCCTTTCGAAAATTTACGATTCCGAGCAGGCCCTCATTTGCGTGGTGGATGAAAACCTTGCCGAAATCCTATCCACCGAAAACTTGTCGTTCCGGACTAAAACACTTCTCCCGGAAAACCTGTCGGTCAAGGCTTATGACTTGATCGAACTGGAAAGCGAGGAAGTACTGTACTCTAGCGATCAAAATTCATCTGAAAACGGAGGTGACTTCTTCGATTCATTCAAGGCAGAGAAATACCTGTCCAACAAATTCGACAAAGAAGGGACCTGGGTGGAGGGGAACTGGTTTCCGTGGAAATACAAGATTTCCTTCAAAACTTTCCCTGATTCAGTTACCAAACCTGAATTTCATCTTAGTGAACGCAAAGGCGCAACCTCCTGGTATTGCGGATCCGAAGACCAAGGCGTAACTTTCAATTTGCCCATTGGCATAATAGACCAACTCGGGCTTGTCATCGCACCCGAAGCCCTGCCTTCACCCTGACGGCAAGCCGTATAGAAACAACCTCAGGTGAAACCGTACAAAAGCTATCTTTCTCTCTACAAGGGAAAAGGCAGAGGGAACAAGTTGCTCTTCCTTCTTTTTGCATTTCAGGTCCTCCTGCTATCTCTTTTCCGGATCACCATTCCGGTCCCTGTCGAACTCACCGAAAAACTGTTGGAAGACTACGAAACAAAAGGTGTCTCGTTTGACTTTGAGGAGGTTGCATTGTCTTTTCCCGATAAGATCACCGTAAGGAAGTTCGTCATTCTGAAGAACGGTCACAAGACCGCAGTGGTCAATGAGCTAAAAATTCAATACCCTTTTTTAAAACTGCCTTGGGGGCAATGGGATGACTTGAAGGGTCTGAAGGTCAAGAGCGCGACCCTTTGTCCCATGGGCGAAGTGAAACCGTGTTTGCGTATGGATGACCTTGACGTCCACAGGAAGGAAAACGGGGAGCATTTCCTGAATGCATCGATTCATTCCGGTCATTCCTCCCTGAAAGTGAAGGGGGCTTTGGATTTCGATTATCTTAAGTCTCTATTCAAGGCACCCCCCAAAAAGAAACACCGATTCGAATTGAGTGACTCGATGGATCGCGTTCTAAGTTCCATCGACGAACTAAGAACCGCCCTAAGGGAGACAGGAAGTCTTCACCTGCAATCTTTCGTCAATGGCTCCCCCAACGGAGAACTCGGTCTGTCTCAGTCGGATGGAGGCAACTCCGAATCGATCGGGTTGCTAAGAGGACTTCGGGCCACCCTGCGAATTTCAGATCAAGACGACAAACACCATGTCGCTAGCCTGAAAGCCGAGCTAAAGGATTTGACGATCAGGCGAGAACGCATCGTGACCGTCTTGAGAAACCTGTCCTTTTCCAATCAATCGATCCCATTCCAACACCTCGACACCCTGAGGAACAATTTCGGAGAATCCAGTCTGCGGGTTGGCGAAACCGAGTTGAAAGGCAAGGTGGAAGGACGGCTTCCCGCCTTCAGCATAATTTCCAACAGTGCGGAAGGGCTTGAGGAAGGGATGTTCCTTTCGGAATCGAATCGAACGAAGGTTGCATTGGGCTATCGATACGATTCCCTTGTTTCACTTCATGGGGAAGCGATCTTTGCCCCAAAATTCTTCGATCTTTACTGTAATACGAAAAAAGGAAGGCTTCGAGTCATCGACGGCGATGAGTGTACCCTTACCCTATTTAGGAACGAAACCCCCACGCGATCCGTCGCCCCCATGCGCTTTCGGGCCACCACCCGAAGACTTTCCGTCATGGAAACTCCCGGCGGCGCGTTTTCCCTCAGTGGGATGATTGCTCCCGATTACTCGATATCAGTCGACTCGGTTTGGGCAAAACTTGGAAGATGCGAAGTGTCCGGGACCTATTCCCAATCCTGGTTTCCCCACAATTTCAGGTTTTTGCTCAGAGGTGCATTCCTGCCCTCCGATATCAGCAACTGGTTCGGATTCTGGTGGAAATCCATCTGGAATGATTTCCGTTTCGGTGAAGTGACTCCTTGGGCTGATTTTTCGATCTCGGGAAATTGGATATCACCCCAATCCGATACGGCAGTTTACGGTATGGCAAGAACGCAAAAGCTGTCCTACAGAAATTTTCCCGTCACCCAATCCTCCGCCTTGATTGAAGCCGACTCCAATCAAACGTCAGTCCGTGCGATCATCAGGCACAAAGAAGGTCAACTGCGAGGCGACTTGAGTTTTCCCAGAAACACGCATCCCGGGGGAAAACTGCTGAGTTTCGATTTCAACGGCGATTATCCTTTGAATAGCGGAAGAAAGGCTTTCGGGGCCGAAGTCGAAAGACATCTCGCCGACTTCAACGCGACCAATCTGCTCTGCGAAGCTTCGGGGTCGATTTTCAATTCCTTGAAGGATGCTTCGGGCGAGAGTAACCAAACGCATTACAAGATCAAGATATCAACGGACCAGAACGCCTCACTATGGAACATTCCCACAAAGCACATCCATGGAGGAGAGATCACTTACAAAAACCTGGTGATATCCGGCCGATTTCCATCGATCGGTCTTGGCCGCGGCATGGCGACTTTGGACTTCACCGCGGAAAAAAAGGGAGGCAATCGGATCCTTGACTTCAAGTTCGATTTGAAAGGGGCAGATCGAACGGCTTTGGTTTCTGCAGTTTCAAAATCGAGGCATTTGAACCCAGACTCCCGAAAACATATCGTGGAAAACATTGATTCCACGAAAGAATCCACTGGTAAAATCGACCTGCGTATTCAGGCAAAAGGTCCTTTTGACGATTTTTTACAATTCACGGGGACGGGGCATATTCGTCTGATCGAAGAAAGTTTGCAAAAGGTGAACCTGCTCGGAGTAATATCGGAAAGGCTTGACGCCATCAAATTACCCATTCCATCCGGTTCATTCTCTTTCGAAATGTTGGAAATTCCATTCCGCCTGGAAAATGACCAAGTTCACTCCGACAACATTGTTCTCTCGGGACCCTTGTCGAGACTCGAAGCTACCGGACGCCTAAATCTCGTTTCGGGCGAAATCGACGTTACCTCAAAACTCAAACTCATTGGCAACCTGAAGATACCAATCTTGAAGAATATCCTGAATCTGGCGGATCCCTTGCCGAAAATCAGAATCTCCGGAGACTGGAAAAACCCCGAGACTGAGTTCATCAATCCATTGGACAAAATCTTGCCGTTAAGGAAAAAGAGCAAGTGAATTGCAGAATTCAAGCATTGCATGATCCGTCAAATTGGATTTGATAGGCATAAACAACATGATTTCATAGGAGGAACGAATTTTGGACTTAAGTGAATTGAAAGGAATTATTTCCTTAATGCAAAAATCTGATCTGACGGAGCTTGAGATTGAGCTTCAAGATTTAAAGCTCAGGTTGGCCCGACCCGGTTCTGACGGGATCCCGCAGGGCAGCTATGCAAGACCTGATTTGCCGCAGCAACCGGTCTCGGCACAAGTTCAACCCGCGGCATCACCTTCTCCTGACGACAAGGATGACGGAGCCTACCGATTCACGTCCCCGATGGTCGGAACTTTTTATCGAAAGCCTTCCCCTGACGATGCGGCTTTTGTCGAAATCGGGGACATCGTGAAAAAAGGCGACGTCTTGTGCATTGTCGAAGCGATGAAAGTGATGAACGAAATCCAAAGTGACGTCGCGGGGGAAGTCATTGAAATTTTGGTCGAAGACAGCACGAGCGTCGAATACGGACAGACTCTTTTTAAAATCCGCAAGAGCTAAGCTCCCCGATGATCCGAAAGATCCTTATTGCCAATCGAGGTGAGATAGCGTTGCGAATCGTCAGGGCCTGCCGGGAACTTGGAATCCAGACGTTGGCGGTATACTCGGAGGCAGACGAGCAATCTCTCCATGTCCAATTGGCCGACGAAGCGATTTGCATAGGTCCCGCTCCCGGTTCGGAAAGTTATCTGCGCGCGGACCGCATACTAAGCGCTGCCGAAATCGGCGACGTCGATGCGATTCATCCGGGGTACGGATTTTTATCCGAAAACTCTGAATTTGCCGAGCAGTGCGAGTCGTGCAACATCATCTTTATCGGACCACGATCCGAAACCATTCTGAAGATGGGAGACAAGGCAAAGGCGAGGGAAACCGTTGCAAAAGCAGGGGTGCCAATCATCCCCGGAAGCGACGGGCCTCTTGAAAACGAACACTCCGCAACGAAAGTCGCTCAAAAAATTGGTTTTCCGGTAATCATCAAGGCTGTTGCCGGAGGAGGGGGAAGAGGCATGCGCATCGCCCGCAATGCCGTGACCTTCGCCAAAGAATTTCAATCGGCCCGACTCGAGGCAGAGAAAGCGTTCGGCAACGGTGAACTGTATGTTGAGAAGTACCTGGAAAGCCCCCGCCATATTGAGTTTCAAGTATTGGCCGACATGCATGGCAACATGGTCCACCTTGGCGAACGGGACTGCTCGGTTCAGAGAAGACACCAAAAGGTGATCGAAGAATCCCCTTCCCCCTTTCTGGACAAAAACCTGAGAAACAGGATGGGGAAAGCGGCCCTCAAAGCCACCCAAGCGGCCGACTACGTCAATGCCGGAACGATTGAATTTCTCGTTGATGCCAAGGGTAACTTCTACTTTATCGAAATGAATACTCGCATTCAGGTCGAGCATGCGGTTACCGAGGAGGCGACAGGGATTGATCTGATCAAAGAGCAGATTCAAATTGCCAGTGGAAACAGGCTTGGTTTTGCTCAAAAGGACATAACCTTGACCAAGCATGCCATAGAATGCCGAATCTGTGCCGAAAACCCCGCCAAAGGCTTCATCCCGTCCCCCGGCGAAATCGGACTGTATTCGGCTCCCGGCGGGCACGGAGTCCGGGTGGACTCCCATGCCTATGGCGGTTACTTGGTTTCTCCCTACTACGACAGCATGATCAGCAAAGTCATCACCTACGGAAGAACCCGTAAGATTGCTTTGGACCGCATGTATCGAGCTCTAAGCGAGTATCTGATCCGGGGCATCGATACGAACGTTGATTTCCTGAAAGCGGTGCTTATGGATCCCGCTTTCAGGCAAGGGGAAGCCACGACCTCCTACATAGAGGAATTCCTTGCCCGGGTACCAAAGGATTTTCTCGACAAACCAAGCAAGGATTAACGCAATGACCAGAAAGAAAAAAGAAGCAGAAGAACAAACAATCGAATCAATCCCTACGATTTCCGAAGAATCAAGCGCTTTGGGAACAATCCGGATAAACCACAGCGTAATCGCGGGAATCGTTCGATTGGCCACGCAATCCGTTGACGGCGTCGTGAACGTGGGTGGAGGCGGAGTTGTGGAAGGATTGACGGATTTCTTCTCAAAGAAAGAATCGGAACGGGGCGTAAACGTATCCGAAGTCGAGGGAGGGGGGTACGATATCGAGGTCAGGGTCGTACTTCAATTCGGTGTGGACTTGGCCAAAACCGGTCTTTCCATTCAAGAGGCTATTCGCGACCAAATACTAGCCATGACCGGGGATCATGCAAAGAACATAGACGTCGTCATCGATGACATCAAAATGGACATCCTCCCAAAAGATGACGACGATTGGGCCAGCGAGTCGACGAGCTAGGTTTTTTTAGGCAAGACATGTCATTTTCCAATATCAAGGACATATGCCATATGACCTTTGCAGAGGCGATCGACGAACCGCTTTACCTCTATGCCATTGGTCTTCTCGTTTTTCTAATCGCTTCCCTTTTTGTAATCAGAAGCTTCAAGAGGGAGCTCATTCCGGTTTTCTCGGATGAAGAAGGTCTCGTGCAAATAACGCCTCATGCTCTGCACGAATTGGTAAGAAAGACTTGTGAAGCTTTTCCGGAAGTCAACTCCCCGTCCACCCGCATAAGAAAAGATGCGAAGGAACTGAGGTTGGACATTCACGTCAAGGTAAAGCCTGATTGCAACGTCAAGCACACCCGGACCCTACTCAGGGAACGACTGGAAGAAGTCATGATAGCAAATTTGAATTTTTCCAACTTCGGTGGCGTTGATATCGTCATCAAGGGTTTTCAGGAAGAAGCTTGATCTCCCGACTGAGGCTTGCTCCTCAACTTTCTCAGGACGGGAGGCTCTCTCCTCAGACTGACTCGTGTCGCCCTTACCTCTGCCGAGAGTTCGGCGGGAGGTTTGCAATGAAGCGAAGCACGATCGATCCACGCACTCCCGATTGGTCCTTCGACCAAGGGAGAATAACCTCCGGACAACACCCTGCCCACCTCCCGGTCAGAAGCAAAAACCTTGTCGTCTTGCCTTGGGATGCGCCGATCATCCACTTCGTAAAATATCACCTTGCCCGCACCACCCGACTCTTTTTCCCGCAAAAGAGACTCTTTTCCCAAAAAAGTTTCCTTGCTCCACTTGATCGCCCAACCAAGACCTGCCTGAAAAGGAGAGATCTCCTGGCTCAATTCATGCCCATAGAGAGGAAACCCAGCCTCCAACCTCAAGCTGTCTCGGGCAGCCAAACCCGCCCATCGAACCATCCCGGACGAATGGTCCCCTTCAAAGGCACGAGCCCAATCTACAGTCCTCTCTGCCGGACAATAGATTTCAAACCCATCCTCTCCCGTGTAGCCAGTTCTCGCAACAAGACAATAATCACCGAACAAATCGATTTCACGAAAAGACATCTTGGGAATATCACCGAATTCAACTCCAGTTGCATTGAAAAGGGCTCGGGCGCTGGATGGACCTTGAATTGCAAGCTGACCGAACTGAGCCGAGCGGTTCGATATTTCGCAATCAAATCCGCCCTTGTGTTTTTGAAAATGCTCGAAATCCTTGTCCGTGTTCGACGCGTTTACACACAAAAGGAAAGCATCCCTGCCTTTTTTATAGGCGATAAGATCGTCAATCGTTCCTCCATCCTCCGAGCACATCGGGGAATAAACACCCTTGCCCAAATCGAGCGAACTCACTGAATTGACAAGCAGAAAATCAAGGAAAGGCTCAGCGTCAGGACCTTGAATCTCTATTTCCCCCATATGGCTGACGTCAAAAAGACTGGCCCTGTCCCTCGTCTGCATATGCTCATCGATAATTCGGCCAAAGGAAACGGGCATTTCCCAACCCGCAAAAGGAACAAGCTTTGCCGAATTATTCAGGTGAAAGTCGTGTAACTGCAATTTTTGCAAATTGTTCATTATTTCCCATAACCTTGTCTTGCGTATTTTGCTTCCATTCTCTTTAGATTATCGAGATGCTCTCAGTGATTCGAAAAAAATCAACCAAAAGCGTGTTACCCGTTATCTATTCATCCAACTTTCTCCCAACTGAGCGAAGCACTTGTCGCCTAGACTCAAGATCGTGACTTCCTGGTATTCGGATCCCGAGTTAATCGTAGCAATATCGCTGACCATTGGAATTTCCGCGCTCTGCTCTACGCTTGAAGCCATGATCTTGAGCGTGAGTTCGGCAGAATTGGAAAGCTTTAAAAAAGCTTCCCCGAAAAGAGGGCTCCTGATGGAAAAGTTCCACCACGAAATGGAGGAAACCACGTCCGCAATCCTAAGCCTCAACACGATCGCCAACACCTTGGGAGCGACTTTGGTAGGCGGACTCGCCAAGAAACACCTCGGGGACGGACAGACGGACATGCTTTGGTTTGCTTGCGGCATGACCTTGGGAATTCTCTTCTTCGCTGAAATTCTCCCCAAGAACATGACCGTCAGATACCGAGCCGACATGCTCGGAAAACTCGTCATCCCCCTGTTCATTGTCAGAAGACTGATGTTTCCCTTCTCCAAAATTTGCAAAGTAACCGTCAAGGCAATGGTTCCCGAAAAGCAAAAATCCGAAGACAGTGATGAAGAAGAAATCATTCTGTTGGCGAGAAAAGGAGCCCAAAAAGGAACCCTTACCGATGAAGAAAGCAATTTGGTCGCGAATGCGTTGCGACTGAACAACCTTCAAGTTCACGAAATCATGACGCCCCGGACGGTAATGCTGGCGCTTGATCAGGACCTTACCGTCGAAGAAGTTTTTCGTATGCATCCCAACGTCCCTTTCGCCCGCATACCCTTGTATCGGGAGACTATTGATCATATCTGTGGAATCGTAAGAAGGAGAGACTTGCACCGCGCAATGGTGGAAGAAACACCGGACAAATCATTGAAGGATCTTTCCCAAGAGGCCATATTCGTACCTGAAAACGCATCGGCCGACAAAGCTCTCAGGCTTTTGCTTTCCGAACATTGTCAACTTTCGATCGTTGTCGACGAATTTGGGTCAGTCGCCGGAGTCTTGGCCATGGAAGACATTATCGAAAGCATCCTCGGTCAAGAAATTTTCGAGCATGACGACATGGCTGTCGACATGAGGGAATTCGCCAAACGCAAGCACAGGGCTCGCATAAACCAAAAACCACAGTCATCCGATTGAAAGTAACGACATCCAATTATTGGGTTCACGATTTGGATCCTTTCCTTTGGCAATTCCCCGACTCCTTTTCTCATTGGGGACCGGGGGGAATCCGTTGGTACGGAATTGCATACCTTGCCGGATTCATAAGCGCCTTTTTTCTTCTCAAACGATACCACCGGTGCAAAAGAAGCCCTTACGACAGCGAACAGGTCATGAATCTCATGACCTTTATGGTCATCGGCGTATTGCTCGGAGGAAGAATAGGCTATGCTCTCCTCTACCGGTGGAACGATTTCACCGAAGACCCCTTGATCTTGCTTCGGGTATGGGAAGGAGGGATGGCCAGTCATGGGGGATTCATCGGCGTTTGCATCGCTGTTCTTTGGTACGCCCGCCATTCCAAGCAATCCCCTTTTCCCATCGGAGACATAATCGTCAGCGTCGTGCCACCGGGGCTCTTTTTCGGAAGAATCGCCAACTTCATCAACGGCGAGCTATGGGGGCGAACCACAGAGGTCTCGTGGGGGGTTTTGTTCCCCAAGGCGCCCGGGTTTATCGAGGGCGTGGCGAGGCATCCTTCCCAACTTTACGCCGCGACCCTCGAGGGGTTGTGCACCTTTGCCTTCGTTCAATGGCGTTTTTGGAAATCCGACGTCACCCAAAGGGCTCCGGGGAGATTGGCAGGAGAATTCTTGATTGCCTATGCCATTGCAAGGATCGTCAACGAATTCTTTCGACAACCCGACGCATCTCTGATCATGGGGATGTCCCGCGGTCAGTTCTACTCGCTTTTTCTGGTTTTGGGTGGTGCCATTCTTATTCGAATAGCGGAAGCAAGGGCCAAAAAGTTACGGGCATAACGAATGCAAGGAAGACTTGAGCGACCTTATGGGATCACATTATTTTTCAAGTGTGAATGAATTATCTTTGACAGGACTGACAAAAGAAAGAGAGAACAAACACAGGACAGCATAATTAAATGATAGGCAATTTTTTTGGGTTTCTTTCAAATGACATCGGCATAGACTTGGGCACGGCAAACACCTTGGTCTTCGTCAGGGATCGAGGCATCGTGCTTCGCGAGCCAAGCGTGGTCGCCCGGTACAAAAGCAGCAAGAAGGTTTGTGCGGTCGGCTCCGATGCAAAGAGGATGCTTGGTCGAACACCCGGAACAATCGAAGCACTCAGACCGATGAAGGATGGAGTGATCGCTGACTTTGAGATTTCCGAAGCCATGCTCAGGTATTTCATTGAGAAAGTGGACAAACGAAAACTCGTCCCTCCACGCGTAGTCATTGCCGTACCTTCCGGAATAACTGCCGTCGAGAAGAGGGCTGTCAAGGATTCGGCAATCAGAGCCGGTGCCAGGGAAGTCCTTTTGCTTGGAGAACCGATGGCTGCCTCGATCGGGGCCGGTCTACCGATCGATGAGGAATATGCGAACATGATCGTCGACATTGGCGGGGGCACGACGGAGGTTGCCATTATTTCTATTTCAGGGGTTTCTTACCAAAGAAGCATACGCGTCGGAGGGGACGAGTTGGATGAAGCCATTATCGCATACATGAAAAGAGCCTACGGGTTGCTCATCGGGGAAAGAACCGCTGAGGACATCAAGTTTACCGTCGGATCCGCCGGACCCATTGAAACAGGGGAACTCAGTATGGATGTCCGAGGACGTGAAGCCACCCATGGTTTGCCCAACACTGTGCACATCACTTCCCAGGAAATACGCGAGGAGGCACTCAAGGAAGTCGTCTCTCAAATTGTCGACTTGGTCAAAAGCGCTTTGGATCGTTGTCAACCCGAGCATTCCGCAGACCTAATCGACCGGGGCATCGTGCTCGCGGGAGGAGGAGCTTTGATCAGTGGACTGGATCAGGTAATCAGCGAGGCGACACGTTTACCCGTAATCCAAGCGGAAGACCCCTTGTGTTGCGTGGCAAACGGAACGGGGAAGTTCCTCAACCTTCTCGGGAACTTGAGTCGCGAACAAGTTGACCGTCTCGTTACCCAATAGATTTTGATTTGGTCAAGAAGACAGACAGACGCAAGTCTCAGCCCTTCCTCTTTCTTGGTCTTTTTCTAATCGTGTGGTGGGGAATACCCGCCTCATGGAAGATTTTCACGAAATCGGCGTTCGCGGAATTCCACGCCCCCCTTTGGGACCTTTCCTCACGAACCGAAGATTTGAGCAATTATTGGGGTCACCTCAGTGACTCGAAGGAAACCTTGATCGAAAAAGCCAAGGACTCTTCCCGATTGCAGGCGGACTTGGATCTTCAAGACAATAGATCGAATGCCATTCAAGAGGAAATCGTCCGACTACGGAGCTTGAAAGCTTCCTTGAGCAAACTGGAGACTAGCTTGAACCTGGGATCATCCCAGAGATTCGAGCCCATAGTCGCCAGAGTATCCCACCGAAGCTTGAGTGGTTGGTGGCAAAAAATTACCATCAGAAAAGGAAGTTCACATGGCTTGAAACCCGGGCTCGGAGTCATTTCAAACCGAGGCGTAGTCGGAAGAATCAAATCAGTCGGAACGCGTTCGTCTGAAATCGAACTGATCACAAACCCTTCTTTCCGAATGGTCGCTCATTTCGAGGGAGACGACAGACCGGTCACCTTCCAGGGAAGTGGAATTGCCCTGGGAGGAACACCTGTCGGGCTAGCCCTGGACGTACCCCATGACCTGACCCCAACACCAGAAAAGCCCCATACGCTCATAAGCTCCGATCTTAGTGCGATTTTCCCACGAGGTGTTCCGCTTGGCGTAGTAAAGGATTTGGGCGATGGGGAAGAAGGTTTGTTCAAGTCCGGCAACGTAACCTTGGATTTAAGCCTGAATCAACTGATGGAAGTGACTGTCTTGGTTCCCCATCAATAAGAAACCGTGCAAAAACAAAACAAGGCAGCGTTTGTTCTTCTGGGGGTAAACCTAGTGACGCTCATTCTGCTTGGTTCCGTCAACGCGACCATAGGCCAGCACGGAGTCTTTCTTTACCTCCCTGCCCTTTTCTTTCTTCCGGGAGCTCTTTGCCTGGACAATTCAAGAGGCATACCATTGGCATTCGTGACCGGATTGCTACTCGACCAACAAATTGAAACTACCTTCGGTTTTCATGCCTTTGCCTTGTCCACCTTTCACTTGTTGGGCTCGAACTGGTTCCGCGGAGTCAACTATCGGAAGGACTTTGTTACCCTGGCCCTCCAGCTTCCGGCAAACCTGCTGTTCTTTATCCTGTGGTTGCTTTGGATCAAAATATTCGAGAACGGAAAGATGGAATGGACATGGGGCAGATGGGGCATCGATCTGATCGCTTCGACCCTTGCCTTGATCCCGCTTGCCATATGGATGCCCAGGTTTGCCGAATCATTGCTTGGGTTGACAAATTTGTTTCCGGAAGGAAGAAAGGAGCTCAGTTGAAATTGCTTGAGAAACACCTTCCCGAAAAAAGAAGGCTCAGGGTGTTCAAGTTCGTCTACGGATCCTTGTTTCTTACCCTCGCTTGTTGCTTGATTGTTCGACAAACCTTTGAAACCGAAGAATTTGAGAACCGCGAGAGAATTCAAGGGCAGCGCAGAATTCTCCGACCCGGGGCAAGGGGTGACGTCTTGGACAGAAACGGTCAATTGCTCATTGGCAACAAGGCGCATTTTTCGGCAGTTCTGCAATTGGAATTCCTCAAGCAAGAAATTTGGGAGGAAAGGGTTTCCCTGGGAGAAACGGCCGGATCCTTGATCGAAGAGCTCCTTGCCATTCCAGATCTTACTGGCGATGCGCTGATCAACCACTGCATGAAGAACACCACCATCCGTAACCGGGGAATCATCATAACGGGGAAAAGCGCAAGAACAGGGAATGATTTTGAGCGGGTAAAACTATATTTCCAAAAATCGAGGATCACCGTCAATCAAACCGCCAGTGGCTTTTGGCATTGTTCAATCAAGAATTGGAGCCCCAAAGACAAGCCTTCCTTGAGAGTCGAAGGTTCGCAACCTAATCTCAAGATCTGCGTCCCCGGACTTTTTGCAACCGATCTTTTTCTTCATCGAGACAACCGTTACCGCTTGAAAAAGGAGAAACGCGAGAGGGACGGATTCTCTTTTCTTGAATTTTTTGACACGGAAGAAGCCGAGCTCAAGTTTGGCTCAAGTACGATTAAATTCGAGCAAAACGACGCAAGGACGACCACCCATACCTCAATCGAATGGGAAGCCCGATACAATGTCGTCAAAAGATACCAAAACAAAGTCAACCGACTGACCGGAAGGGACCGGATCATACCCTTTCGCAAACTCAAATCTCACTGGAGACAAAAATCAATCCTTCCTTTGGAGCTCGCCGGAAACCTGACGGCTGAAGAATACGCTAAGCTTATCGATGAAATCGATCCGGATTCCCCACTCCAAGTAAACTCCCAAGCCATCAGGCACTACCCCATGGGTTCCTTGGCATCGCATATCCTTGGTTACGTCGGAAGCGGATACGAGGCCGATGACGAGGGACTCGAAGGACAGGATTTGGGAACTTTTGAGATCAAAGGGAAAAAGGGGAAAGAGGGGATCGAAGTTTTTTTCGATTCCCACCTAAGAGGGAAAGACGGCAGCGACATTTGGCGTATCAGTCCGAGCGGGTTGAGGGTCGAACTGATGGAATCAAAACCTGCTCAAAAAGGTTCGCCCGTCAGGTTGAGCATAGACTCGGAATTGCAAGGCTTGGCCGAACGATCCCTCCGGCAAATGTCGCAACGGGTCGCAACCCATAGAATTCTTCCTGACTCCGATTGGCTGAAAACAATTGAGAAAAGAACGCGCCGTGAATTGATCAGGGCAAACGAAAAGGAACTCAGTCCCGATCTGCTTCTCAATTCGTTCAAAGACGCGCCTTTCCCATTGAGCGGACGCCAAGCCTCCACTGTTGCGGGGTTCAAGGGAACCTCCGAGGATGCGGACCGCTTGCTGCGCTTGCTCTACTCGAAAGGAGTCCTGGCAAAGGCAAACCCCGAAGTGGACGAATATGTCCTGGCCTCCCCTCCCCCACCTCCGGGAGCGGCTGTCCTGATACACCTGAAGACCCGTGAAGTCCTTGTCCTCGCAAGCAAACCCAACTACAACCTGCAGGACTTTTCACCAATTCTCAGTCAATCGACCTACGACGAAATCGAGAGATCCGAGGCATGGTTGCCGCGTGCATTGCACCCCGGATACGCACCCGCCTCGCCCTTCAAACTCGTTACTTCACTGGCAGGTTTCAGGCAAAAGGTTCTCGATCCCGAGGAGAAGCTTCTTTGCGAAGGAAAACACAAAGGAATGATATGTCACGTCTTCCCCGGTTCGCACGGTGAACTTACCTTCCGGGAAGCAATCGCCCGAAGCTGCAACGTTTATTTTTATCGAATGGGCGAACGAATTGGCCATCTTGGCTTGATTCGTGAAGCCCGCAGACTGAACATGCACCTGTCGCCATCCATTCAGTTGCCCTCCACGGGAACCCCTATCGTGCCGGACCCGGAATGGAAAAAGAAAGCAACGGGAGTCGCTTGGACCCTGGAGGATACCTTCAACATAACCATAGGCCAAGGTGGACTGAGTCAAAGCCCCCTGCAAATTGCATGCATGACCGCAAAACTTGCTTCCAATGACCTCACCTTCGAGCCATCAATTCTCTTTCGGTCCACCCCCAAAACCTCACCCCCTCAGCCATTGGGCATTCAGGAATCCTCCTTGCGGGCTATCTACGAGGGAATGCACTTGGCTACCACAAAAGGCACCGCCCACCGATGCAAAATAGAAGGCATAGACATCGCCGGAAAGACCGGAACCGGTCAATGGCGCAATCACAACATGAAGCTCAACCTTGCTTGGTTTGTCGGTTTTGCCCCTTTGGAAAACCCTGAAGTTGCCATTGCCGTGCTTATCGAGGGCATCATCCCTCAAGACAAAATCCAAGGCGGTTTGACCGCCACGCCCGTGGCTCGGGATATCCTTCAGGCGTATTTCGACCTCACGAGGAAAAAACTTGCCCGTGAGGACGCAAGCCTGAATCATAATCAATAAATTACCATGGTTGCCACACCCTCGACAATGATTCCCATCGGAACAAAAGCCCCTTCCTTCGAGCTTTTGAACGTCACCAACCAAAAGACCGTCACGATCAAGCAGAACGAGAGCACCGGTCATGTCGTTGCCTTCGTGTGCAACCACTGCCCGTTTGTCATTCACCTGCTCGAGCATTTCACCGAATACTTCAACCAATTGGAAAGCGAAAACATTGCGGTTTACCTGATTTCCTCCAATAACGTAGAGAAATACCCTGCCGACAGCCCTTCCAAGATGAGGGAACTGGCCATCGACAGTGGCTTCCGTTTCCCCTATCTTTATGATGAATCACAAAGCGTCGCCAAATCCTACAAGGCCGCGTGCACACCGGATTTTTTCCTCTTCGACCATGAACTCTCCCTTTACTATAGGGGTAGATACGACGAGTCCAGACCCGGAAACGGAATTTCCGTAAACGGAGTCGACCTCAAGAATGCGATTGACCGGCTTCTCCAGCGAGATCCCCCGCCCGAGCCTCAGTATCCGAGCATGGGATGCAACGTCAAATGGAAGCCGGGAAACGAACCGGATTACTTCAAGAGCTAAGGCTGAGGCCCATTCCAACGAACAAAGTCGAAGCAACCGAGCTTATTTGCTCGTCATGACGTAAACCCCATCCCAATCGTCGCCAGGAGGGTTCTCCTTCATCACTTGGCATCTGTCGATCAAGATCATGGATGGGTTGTCCTTCACCCCGGGCGTAATGCCTGGCTTGTTTGGCTCCAAGTCCTTCGCCTTCTCGAACATTTTGAGCGCGCTATCCCAATCCTGAAGCAAATACTTGTCTATGCCCTGCCTGAAGCAATCCAAGCAATCCTGAGTCTCCTGGCCCAAGTCGGCCATGAACCCAGTCGGTTCGTACATTGAAACGGGTTGCGAACGCCCCTTGACCACGATTTTGTCGAGGTATCGAAATGCAATGTCGTCCTTTGTTTTTTCGGACGCAAGTTTCGTCTCCTCGGTAATCATGATGTAAGCGCCATAGGCCTTGGCACCACTCTCGCACCGGGCGGCCAGATTAACCATATCTCCCATCATGGTGTAGTTGAAACGATCCAATGCACCCATATTTCCAACCGTAGCGGTCCCCGTATTGCATCCGATACGCGTTTGCATTTGCTTGACCAAGCCATAGCACTTCCCCCATTTATCCTCCTCCATGGCCCACTTGTCGCGCAACTCGAGTTGCTTTTCCTGCATAAGCAAGGCCGTTCTTACGGACTGGTAGGCATGGTCCTTCATTGGAATAGGGGCACCGTACATCGCAACGATCGCATCCCCGATGTATTTGTCCAAAGTTCCGCGTTCTTCCTGCAAAATGTCGGTCATAGCCGTCAAGTATTCGTTCATCAGATCAACTAGCCCCGTCGGGGTAAGCAATTCCGAGAAACTCGAAAATGCCTGAACGTCACTGAAGAAGGCAGTAATTGCAGTCTCTTCGCCCCCCAAGTGAGGTTCCTCTCCAGACTCCACCATCTGATCGACTAATTCGGCTGAAACGTAACTCCCGAACATGCCCTTCAGGCGCCCCTTGGCTTTCTGTTCGACTACCATCATGACGATCAAGCCAAGAAAGAAGGTACTCGCTCCAGCCGTGGCCGGAACGGCCAAAGGCATAATGGTATGGTTATTGGAAAAGAGGAAAAAGGCCAGTGCAACGAACAACACCAAGACGATCGCCCCAAGCCAATTGGACCATGGAGCGCTGTTGACGGCGAGATATCCGACGACCAAGCATACGGCTAATATCAAAAGGGAAGAAGATAGCTTTCCATCAAGAGTCCTTCTCAAGAAAATTCCGCTGGACAAGGTTTTGATTACGTTGCCATGGACGGAAACCTTCGGCATCGGATCCTTGTCCATAGGCGTAGGGGACAAATCTTGAAAAGTGGCCTCCGTCGGGCCAACCAAAACGATTGCGTCTTCAAACTGCTTGAAAAAGGAAAGATATTGATTCCTCTCAATGTCAGCTTCCTTTATCTTGGCTTGGTTGAAAGCCAACAGGGCCTTTGTTTTCGAAATAGCGCCAGCTGAACTTTGCAAAAGTTCTTGAGACGAAAACTCGTCTTGGGACGAACCCTTGGAGATTTCATCCAGTTTGGCTATTTGTTTTTGCAAGGAGTCCAGTTCCTTTTCCTTGGGTTCAATTTGTGACTTTTGAATGACGGCGGACAAGGCAGGAAATTGCTCCACCCTTTTTTTAAGTTCGTTTACTTCGTTTACGATGGCGAGTTTTTGCTCTTCCAACCTTGTTTTCGATACACCGTCCAGTTTGGCTATTTGTTTTTGCAAGGAGTCCAGTTCCTTTTCCTTGGGCTCAATTTGCGACTTTTGAATGACAGCGGACAAAGCAGGAAATTGCTCCACCCTTTTTTTAAGTTCGTTTACTTCGTTTACGATGGCGAGTTTTTGCTCTTCCAGGTTTTTCCACTTTTCGAGTTTGCGTTTCAAGTCACGGGCAACAGACAACTCACGGAGCTTTTGATTGAGATTCCCCAAATCCGAAGCCAACAGATCCGCTTCTTCGTTTGTGCGGAGTTCCTCGGCAAAACCCTTGAAGATTTCAGATGATTTTTCAAGGGCAGAAAGCTCGTCCAAAAGAATCGCTTGCTCCTTGGTTGGATTTGAATTCATTTCCTTGATTTTTGCCCAAAGATCGCGGGATTCATTGTGTTCGGAATACTGGTAATGCAGGTTTCTGAATCCAACCAACGCACCTTTCATTTTCAAAACGACTGCATCGGCATTTCGGGCCTGAGCATTCTTGTCTTCCAAATATGTTTTGTAATTCAGTACGTCATCGATGCCGCACATCGGGTTGTACTCGGAAAACAAGTCGGGCGGGATGTAATTATCTGCAATTTTGGTAAGCAATTTTTCAAACTCAACAACATCGGGCGCTTTTTCAGGAGCAACCCTACCCGCAGCAGCCTTGATCATCTGCTCAGCCGTCTTCAACATTTTCTCGTCAAACTCCAAACCCTTGAGCGTGCCAACCAAATCCGAGTCACTCGAAGGCAATTCGAGTCCTTCTATCCTCTGAAGATACAACCGTATGATCTTTGGTCCCTTAGCCGCGTATTCCTCAAAATCACCCTGATTGAAGAATCCCTTTGCTTTCGAATAGAGTTCTTCTGCCTCCGCCTCATCCTTCCAATTGGAAAACCAATTGATCTCCATGCCCTGTTCTTCAATCATGGAAGCATCAACCAAGGTTTCCCCCTCAAGACTCCGGATCACGAGATTCTTGTTGCCTTCGGCAATCTCCACGGACTTCTCGTCCACTCCATAATAGGCCATCAATGCCTCCACCCCAAAGTGAAAAAAGCTCCGGTCGCGGACCAAAGGCATGGAATTGGGCTGAGAGTCAACCAAGGTATTGTTCGATTCTTTCCAAACCAGCTTGAGCCGGTCTCCATCCTCAACCAAGGTAGGAGAGCGAGATTGATTGAGGTCAATTCCCTCTAGGCCCAGTTTTGCCATTTTGCCACCCAAGACATTGTATGCATGAGCCTTGCCGCCTCCCGGAAACCAAAGAGGAACAATTCTTTGCATCCCATCCACCTTGTTCGGAGCGACCGTTATCGGGGCGTTGATACCAAGATATTTTCCGTTTCCATAAGAAAATATAGGGTAAGTCGGGCTCTCCGGATAACGAAAACCCATCTTGGTGGAGTCATAGCCTTCGTTGAGGTTGGGAGGACCTGCGAGAAAATCAACGAATTCGTTTTTAAGGAAGGGTGTCTGAACGTTTGTGAATGCCGAACCCAAAACAACTTGATTGGGATATTTGCCCACAAGATCGGCAATTGCCGAATCACTGACGAAAACGTTCCTTTCGGGAACCATGCTCGATGTGCTCTTCGGAGAAAAGATGAAGTCATACCCCACGACCCTCGCCTTCCCTTCCTCAAGCAATATCTTTCCGACGTCTCTGAAAAAGCCTCGATTCCAGGGGCGTTCTCCTACCTCATCCATGCTAAGCGTGTCGGAATCAAAATTCACGTACATCACCCTGGGAACCCTCGGGACCGTCTTGTTCCCTTCAACGGTTACCCGCTCGTCGGCAAGCGGTTCTTCCCTGTGTGAAGCGTTCCCCCTTACCTTGAACCGCAAGTCCACCGACTTGTATTCCAAAAAATCCAAGAGGCCAAAATGATTGAGGACAATCCAAATGAGAGGAACGGTCAAAAGACCAATGAAGGTGATCTTGGATTCCTTGCTTAACTTAAACATGGGTTGAGAAGGTTGAGGGTTTGAGGGATATACTCCTCTACCTACAATCTCAACCTTACGCTTCTTGGCAAACCAAAAGAAATTCACTCTTGGCAAAGGGCTCTTTTGCCTTGGACAAATGCTCCGTTTGCTTACGCTTAGAGATTTGCCCCCATTTTCAAACACTATGATCGAACAACAAAGCAACAATCTTCCTCCTGCTCCCGAAGAGCAGGAACGCATCAAGTCCGAAGCAGCATGGGTAGACCTTCTCCGTCAGGAGATGGGCCGAGTCATCGTTGGCCAAAAATACCTGGTCGATCGACTGATCGTCGGGTTATTGGCCAATGGACACGTCTTGCTCGAAGGAGTACCCGGTCTTGCCAAGACCCTTGCCGTAAAGACGCTCGCCCAATGCATGCGCGCGGAATTCAAGCGTATCCAATTCACGCCCGACTTGCTCCCCGCCGACGTGGTCGGAACCTTGATTTACAGCCCGAACAAGGGTGAGTTCACAACCAAAAAGGGTCCGATTTTCGCAAACCTGTTGCTGGCGGACGAAATCAACCGGGCTCCGGCCAAAGTACAAAGCGCTCTACTCGAAGGCATGCAGGAGAGGCAGGTCACGATCGGAGACGAAACGTTCCCTCTGCCCCAACCCTTTTTGGTTCTCGCCACCGAGAACCCCATTGACCAAGAGGGCACCTACCCTCTCCCGGAAGCCCAAATGGACAGATTCATGCTCAAATTGCTTGTGGATTATCCCAATCGTGAAGAAGAGCTTAAGATACTCGAGGCCAACGCGAACGTTTCGGTAATCCATGAGGTCAACCCCGTTGTGGATGCCGAGACCATTTTCCGCTCAAGAAAACTGATCGACGGCATTTACTTGGACGACAAACTCAAGGCCTATCTCGTCGACGTGGTTCTCGCCACCCGGGATCCGGGCCTTTGCGGGGCATCGGAATTGGCTGCTTTCATCCGGTTCGGAGCATCCCCCCGAGCCACCATCAGCCTGGCGTTGGCCTCCAAAGCCGTTGCCTTCATGCAAGGCAGAAGCTTCGTAACCCCGCAAGACATCAAGGACGTTGGACTCGACGTCCTGCGACACAGAGTAATCGTAAGCTACGAAGCGGAAGCCGAAAGCGTCACGAGCGACGACATCATCAAAAAGATTTTCGAGACGGTGCCCGTTCCCTGATTCGATCCTTTTTCCTCAATTCATTTCCATATGGACCAACCGGACCAAGAATTCACCCGTGAAATCCTCCGCAAGGTCAGGCAAATCGAAATTCGCTCGAATCGCCTGGTTTCGGAAGCCTTGGCCGGTTCCTATCACAGTGCGTTCAAGGGACAGGGAATCGATTTCGAGGAAGTGCGGGAATATCAGGCGGGAGACGAAGTTCGATCCATTGATTGGAATGTCACCGCAAAAATGGGAACGCCCTTCGTAAAACAATACAGGGAGGAAAGGGAACTGACCATTCTCTTGGCCATTGACGTAAGCGAAAGCGGGACCTTTGGCTCAACCAAGCGGAGCAAGCGAGAGAGACTGGCCGAACTGGGATCCCTCTTGGCATTCTCGGCAAACAAGAACGGGGACAAAATCGGACTTTTGCTTTTCTCGGATCAAGTCGAGAAATACCTCCCCCCCAACAAAGGTCAAAAACACGTCCTGAGAATTCTTCGGGAAGTTCTTTTTCATCCCAACCAAAGCAAGGGAACGGACTTGAACGAAGGATTGCGGTTCATCAACCGCGTAATGAGAAGAAGGGCAGTCGTCTTTCTCCTTTCCGATTTCATCATCCCTGAATATGACTCGACGGAAGAATCCCTCGAAGATCTGTTTTTCAAGGAATTGGCCGCCACTCGCCGCAAGCATGACTTGGTTTGCGCGCGCATTCACGACCCTTGCGAGTTGGAAATACCAAACGTAGGCATCGTTCGGCTTGAAGATGCTGAAACCGGTGAAAAAATCATCGTCGACACTTCTCAGGCAAATTTCAGGGAAGAATATGCCCAAACCCTCAAGGAAGAGCGGGAGGAGTTTGGCAAAAGGTTGCGAAGAAGAGGAGTCGACAGTTTTGAATTCGCGACCGACTCCGATTACATCGGTACCCTACAAGAATTCTTTCGCATGCGGGAGGTTCGAAGAAACCGATGAATTGGAGTAATCCGTTTCGAGTCCAAGGCGAGACATCCTGGTTGGATCCGTCAATCCAGAAGGATCAGCCAATCCCCGTATTCAAACCATTGACACAGATAATCGGCGAGAACTCCTTGGCCTTCGGTCTGCTCGCTCTGCTTCTTTTCGCAGGGCTTTTGACATGGATATATTTTCGCAAACGATCAGCCTCATCGGTCGAACAGGTCATTCCCCCTCCTGTCGATCCCTATCAGGAAGCGATTGACAATATCGCAGAACTCCAAGGCAGAAAGCCTGGCCTGCAGCCAAAACCTTTTGTTTTCAGGCTTTCCGAGATCCTCCGGGTCTACGTGGAAAAGCTTTTCAAGGTGCCCGCCATGGAGCTGACAAGCGAAGAATTCATGCGTGAAATTGTTTCTCATGCTTTTTTTCGCAATCGCTACGAGGACCTTCTGCGCGAATTCGTGGAACGGGGCGACCGCGTCAAGTATTCCAAGGAACTCATGGGGCAAGATGAAATGAATCAACTTCTCAACACCGCTCTCCATATCGTAAAAGATACCCACATGAGGCTTCAGGAAGAGAAAATGAAACCGGAGCCGGCAAACGCGACAAATTCGAAATGATCGACTTCATCGAATGGGATCGTCTTGCGCTTGCGGAACCGCATTGGCTTTTGTTGCTGATTGCAATCCCCCTGGTCATATGGCTTCGGCTAAAGGGACAAATCGAAAACTCGGCCTTGCGGTTTTCGACTCTGGACACCATCAGTAGGGCAAAATCAGGCAAAAGCGGCTTCAAAACATGGATTCCCCAACTGCTTCGTCACTCGTCCGTGGCCTTTCTCATTCTTGCCATTTCCAGACCCCAATACGATCGAAGCACGGAAACCGTTCTTTCGAGCGGGGTTGACATCGTATTGGCGATCGACCTATCGGCTTCCATGTTGGCCTTGGACATGAGTGAATCAAACGGACAGGAACGGACGCGTCTGGACGTG
>JABGWD010000454.1 GCA_018645725.1 Opitutia bacterium | reverse complement strand
CGTATCCCAGCAGTTCATGAAAAATGGCTGGTGGGCCGGCCGGGGGGGCAAGATCTACCACTACAACGTGCCCGCCTCCATCGGGACGGACGGGTTCGACGATCCGCCATCCTGGCAAAAGACCGTCAACCCGAAAGGGCGGGACAAAACGGATGAACACCTCGTATTCAACGCCGAACCACACCGCAAGATCAGCGGAGCCCTCAGTTGGCTGGCGGCCGATGGCAAGGACGAGGAACAGACCGACGGGATGATCGCCACCGAAGCGATCAAGCTGATGGAGCAAAAGAAGAAGGAACCCTTCTTCATCGCTGCCGGGTTTTTCCGTCCGCACACGCCTTACGTCGCCCCCAAAAAGTATTTCGACCTATATCCCTTGGAAGACATGCGTCTGCCCTATGCCCCGAAAGACGATCGTAAGGACATCCCCACCGCCGCCTTCGCCCACAATTGCCCGGTCCCCCATTACAACTTGGACGAGCTGACCTGCCGCAAGGCCATGCAAGCCTACTACGCCTGCGTATCCTTCATCGACGCTCAGGTCGGACGGATGTTGGACGCCCTCGACCGGCTCGACTTGGCGGACAATACCATTGTGGTTTTCTGGAGTGACCATGGCTACCACCTGGGCGAACACAACGGCATTTGGCAGAAGCGTACCCTGTTCGAACAAGGAGCCCGGGCACCCCTCATCATCAAGGCACCGGGGGTCGAGGGCAATGGACAAGCCTGCCGGCGCATCGTCGAGTTCGTGGACGTCTACCCCACCCTGACCGGGCTTGCGGGCATACCTACCCCAAAAGCCGTCGAGGGACGCTCACTCGTCCCTTTGTTGAAAAACCCGCTCACCAAATGGGACGGACAGGCCATCACCCAAGTCTTGCGTCCGGCCGACGACCGGTTGGCCGAACCGGTCATGGGACGGAGCATCCGGACCGAACGCTGGAGGTACTCGGACTGGGGGGAAGGCAAGCACGGGATCGAACTGTACGACCACCACGCCGATCCGATGGAATTCAACAACCTCGCCCTCAAGCCGGACAAGGAGAGCAAGGCGGTCATGAAAAGCCTCCGCAAAGCTCTGATCAAGAAAGCCAGTGGCAAGGCCCCGAAAACCCCCTTCAATCCGAAGAGGCTATGAACGAATTCCATTCCCAGTCTTCACTATCATCCCTCACTTAAACAAAACCATCCATAGCTCCGAACAAAAGGCAATTCTCATGAAAGTTTCATACTGTAAGACCAAATTCACGGCCTTGATGGCCATCTTGTTCATGCTCGGCGGAGCCACGAGCTATGCAAAAAACCTGGGCGACACATTGAGGGAATCGAAATGGGATGGAATCATTGGCACCTGGGTCGACCCGGAGAGCAAAGGACGCAACAACAAAGTCTCCTACGCCTGGAAAGTGAAGGATCACGCCATCCTGGCCACCGGCACAGCCTTCGGCACAAACAGCGTGGCCATCATGGGGCGCAACGCCAAGGACGGTACGGTGTTTCACGTGGGTGCGGACGACAAGGGAACCAGTGTTCTTGGAAAATGGACGTTCAAGAACGGTACCGCCGTCCTTGAACTCGGCTTCGTTACGGGAGAGGGAGTGGAAGGATTCATGAAAATACGCTATGCCAAGAAGGACGATAACACGTTGACCGTAAGCTTGGAGGGTCTCAGTCCCCAACCAGTCCTCTATAGTTTGGTTAAGGTTAAGACTGCCTCCAACCCGAAAAGACCATAAGGTACAAATGGATCTCATCACCATTGCCACAATCGTATCCGACCCGTGGCTTAAGAAGGAAAACACCAAGGTGGCCATTGCCGGAAAGTTAATTGGATAGGACAAGGTACCACGACCTCGACGCCCTACGGGCTTTCGCCATGTTGCTTGGCATCGTTTTACACGGATTGGCCTCTTTTACCGGTTGGCCAATCTGGAACATACACGACATTTACCAGTCGGAGCTATATGGGATACCAATGACCTTCATTCATGGCTTCCGCATGCCCTTGTTTTTTTTCGTAAGCGGTTTCTTCACCATGATGGCCTGGCAAGGACGAGGATCGAGGGGATTGCTTGTTCATCGTGGCAAACGTATCGTTCTACCCTTTTTCGTATGCGGACTCTTTATTTTTCCGATACAAAAAAACACGGGAACCTTCGACGACTGGATCAACAAAGCGGAGAAGGAGAAAAAAAAGGAATTCAACAACCTGGGCCAAGCGGCTAGACATGGAGATTCAGAGGCGATCGGAAAGTTCCTGAGCGAGGGTGCCGACATAGACGGGACATACGACAATTCCTTAACACCGCTTCAATGGGCGTCGATTACGGGTCAATCCGAAACAATCCAGTTACTTGCCAAGAAGGGGGCAGAGGTAAACTCTCTTGGCAAGGCAGGGAATACCCCCTTGCATTTCGCGATCTTTTTCGGGCGGACGGAAAGCGTGCGGATTTTACTTGAAAATGGCGCCGACCCGGAACTAAGGAACCATGACGACAATCGTCCCGTGGACTTGCTAATGAATAGTCGCGAGACAACCGAAAGGGTGGCCCGAAATCTTCTGCAAATTTCCATATCATGGCCCAATGTGGCGAAGGGGAGAAAAGAAGTGATGGGACTTCTGGCAACCGAAGAAAGCTCCAACCTTTCAAGCATGGAAGGAATGGAGTTTGACGAAGAAAATTGGTTCACTAGGAACTACTTTATCAACGGTCAATTAGGTACTTTTCATCTATGGTTTCTCTACTATTTGGTATACCTGACTTTAGCCTTTGTCATTTTGGCAAAACTATTGAGCTTCGTCCGACTACCCGGTCTGGCAAGATGGCTCGCGGAGTCACCCTTCCGACTTCTTTGGCTTCTTCCCCTTACCTTCTGGGCTCAATATTTCATGGGGGATGAATTCGGCCCTTCGACCTCGGTCAATCTTACTCCCAATCTCATTTCACTGGGCTACTACGGCCTTTTCTTTGGTTACGGCGCCATCTGCTTCGCAAACAAAGGCTTTCATCAAAAAGTCGGCCGTTTATGGCCTATGCACGCCTTAATCTCCTTGGTTGTCTTCGCGATCGCGCTCCGCCTCATGGGGAGGAAAGATATCGAATGGGGTTACGAGTTGATCACCCTTTGTTCGGCTCTCTTCGTCTGGCTAATGATCTTTGGTTTGATGGGGGTCTTCCGCAAGTTCTTTTCCGAAGAGAACCCAAAGGTCCGCTTCATTTCAGACTCTGCCTACTGGCTTTACGTTGCCCACCTGCCCCTCGTAAAAATCTTACAAGCCTTGGTTGCTCATTGGGAATTCCCCAGCCTCCTCAAGTTCACTTTAGTGTGTTCTTTGACGACTTCTCTGCTACTTTTGTCTTACAGGTATTTTGTCCGCTACACTTGGGTCGGAACGATGCTTAATGGAAAACGATACAAAACTTATGAAGCAAAATAACGGTTTAACAGGAAGGACGTATGTCTGGCTTGCCATTTTCTTCGGTGTTCTCATTTGGTCGGGGATCGGACCGAAGGACCGGCTGACTTGGGTTCTCGAGGTCGGTCCGGCTGTCATCGGTCTGGTCGTCATGTGGAGGACCCGTCAATCCTTTGCTCTCACCCCCCTGCTTTATTTCTGGATTCTGCTTCACTGCATCGTATTGATGGTGGGCGGAAAGTACACCTATGCGGAGGTCCCCCTCTTCGATT
>JABGWD010000453.1 GCA_018645725.1 Opitutia bacterium | reverse complement strand
TTGCCAACGATCATTTGTTTACCTTGGGCGCGTTTGGGAAGGAAGAGAAACTTCTCGCCTTCAACGCTTCCACAGGAAAAAAAGCGTGGGAACTGACGACAGGCGAACTTTTGACGAACAATTGGGGGGATGGGCCAAGGATGACCCCTTCGGTATCAAATGGTCTCGTTTATGCGTTGGGTGGTCGCGGAAACCTGGTATGCGCCGATGCCAAGACCGGGAAGCAGAAATGGAAAGTTCACTTGGTCAAAGACCTTGGCGGGAAAGTGCCCGGATGGGGGTACACTGAATCCGTCTTGATCGATCAAGGTCGCGTAATCTGCACCCCCGGGGGAAGTAACGGCGCCCTTGCCGCACTCGATGCAAAGTCCGGTGAGGTTTTGTGGAGAAGCAAGGAATTCACTGATGGAGCTCAGTACTCCTCCCCTATCGTGATTGAAAGCCACGGCAAAAGACAGTACGTGCAACTCGTGATGAAAAACTTGGTGGGCGTCGAAGCAAAGACGGGCGGGGTCTTGTGGAAATCATCATGGCCCGGACGCACCGCAGTGATTCCGACACCAATCCATCACGACGGCCATATTTTCATTAGCTCCGGTTACGGAGTAGGTTGCAAACTTGTTGAACTGGGCTCGTCCGGAGCACGGGACGTTTATGAAAACAAGATCATGAAAAACCATCACGGCGGCGTGATCAAGTTGGGTGATTATCTTTATGGATATTCAGACGGATACGGATGGGTATGCCAGAATTTCAAAAGCGGAGAATTGAAATGGAACGAAAAGAAAGCTCTGGGCAAAGGGGCTATCGCCTATGCGGACAACCGGTTTTATTGCCTTAGCGAAAGAGATGGAAAAATAATGCTTGTCGAGTCAACGCCGGAAGGGTGGAAGACGCATGGTGAATTCACCATCACTCCCCAAACCGAGCAAAGAAACCCCAAGGGGAAGGTTTGGACCCACCCGGTTATTTCAAACGGAAAGCTTTACCTAAGGGATCAGGAATTGATTTTCTGCTACGACATCAAGGGCTAATCACTGCCCTACTCCAGACCAAGAACTTTCTTGCCTTCCGCTGAGATCATCTTGGGGTTCCATGGAGGATCCCAGACAATTTCAACGCTTGCCTCGGACACTTCGTCCAGGCTCGCAATGCGGGTCTTTGCATCATCCGCTATCACGGGACCCATGCCACATCCTTGTGCGGTAAGAGTCATCTTGACGAATACTTTGCGCTTTCCGTCATCTTCCTCGATCCGAAGATCGTAAACGAGTCCCAAATCGACAATATTCAAGGGTATCTCAGGGTCATAGCAACCCCTGAGGGCATCCCAAAGGAGATCTTCGCCAAAAGGTCCGGAAACCTCTTCTTTTTTCTGCGATCCCATGACCTGGTCTTTTATTTCTTGCCCCAAGGCGTCCAAGTCAGTCTCCCCAACGCGGTAAAGACCGTTCAGGTCACGAAGAGTCACGGATCCCCCTAGAGATTGGGCAATGGAATAGGTCGCTCCCTCGGCCAAGGTAACCTCGTCACCCGAGGGGATAAGGGTTGCAAGGCAGTTTCTCCGGATCGTTACGTCTTTACTCATTTGATTGAATTCTTTGGGATCGAATATTCAGAAACCAAAGGATCCCGAGTACCAAGGAAGAAAAGCGTATGCATGCCTCGGGTCGTTGAGGTTTCTTAGGTTATGAAACAAAAGTCGCAAATCACCAATGATCTTGTCAAAAGGAAGACCGCTGGAGCGGGAGGCAGTAACCCGCGAGGAAGAAGCCTGCAGAGCCTCGGTCAATGCGTCAAAGGGACTGCCGATATGCGGGTATTCGATTACGTCGAAACCTTTCTTTAGGTTTGCCAGTTCAGCTGCATGCCTGATCGATTTCTCAATCCCTCCGAATTCATCGATCAACCCGATTCTCAAGGCGTCCTCGCCCATCCATACGCGGCCTTGGGCAATTGCTTCGATATCCGCAATTTCTTTTGATCTGCTTTGAGCGACCAATTGAATGAAACGATCGTATATGCGGTCGACGTAGCCTTGAAGAACCTCTAGTTCGGCTTCGGTCTTGGGTCGCGAAACAGTCATCAAGTCCGAGGACTCCTGTGTCTTGACGACGTCCCAGCGAACCCCGAATCGCGCTGCGAGCTCCTTGACGTTGGGGAGGATTCCAAAAACCCCAATCGATCCGGTAATGGTTTGCTTGCCTGCAAAGACATAATCGCATTCGGTGGATATCCAATAACCGCCTGAGGCCGCCACCGAACCCATGGAGACAACTACCGGCAAGCCATCTTGCCTCGCTCTCTTGATTTCCAAGAGAATGGCATCGGAACCGGAAACGCTGCCACCGGGACTGTTTACGCGAACAACCAGAGCCTTGTATTGGGAATCCCGTCTGATCTCCCGAATCCTATCGGCAATTTCATTTCCTCCCACGGAAAAGCCGTCATCGACCCAACCATCGGTGATCGCTCCTTCCACGTAAAGAACCGCGACCTTGGGAACGCCGTTATCCATTTTTTCCTCCAAGTCGGAAGGAGATCTCGGCCGGTCGAGGTAATCGAGCAGCGAGACATTGAAATACTCGCCGGAATCAGGATTGAGCTTTCCCTGGGATTCCAAAAGGTCGAGCATTTGATCCCTCGGGCTCACGAAGTCAACCAAGCCCCGTTCGTTTGCTTGAACGGGCTCGAACAGATAGTCCGCCTTCAGGCTTTCGTTGAAATCGGCGGG
>JABGWD010000452.1 GCA_018645725.1 Opitutia bacterium | reverse complement strand
GAGGCGGAGTGAAGGTATCGTGTGCCGGATCGGTCGGTGGAGCGGGAACCGCAGGCACAAGTGTCGATTCAGGAAGGTTTGCGGGGTCGGTCGAGGTCGAGCTATCCTTCCATTTCTTTTCTTCGGGAGCATCCGTCCCCGTTGCCGACTCCTCAATCGAAGTTGCCGGGGGATGAGGAGGTTCGGGGATCTCGATCGTTGGGGTCGCGTCGTTTGCGGATGGAGTCGGAGCTTCGACTCTCAAGCCCGTCATGAGATCTTGCACAGGCGTGCCGTTGACGAATCGAAGTTCGGAGACCTTCTTGCCGTTCTCGTTCCATTCGGTACAAATTCCGTGCTCTTGATCTTTTTCGAAATTGAAGTCGAATGCAAGTTGACCGTTGGAGAACCAACCCTTGGAGTTTCCATCCATCATGTCATCCATGAAATCCGCTACGATGCGTTTTTGCCCGTTCTCGTACCATGTGGTTTTCAATCCATGCATTTTGTCCTTTTGGAAGGAAATCGACATGCTTTGCTGACCCGAAGGATACCATTCGGCAGCAGGTCCTTCCCTCAAGCCGTGCCGGTAGAAAGTGGATGATTTTTTTGATTCGTCAGGAAACCATTCCAAGGCTTCGCCGTGAGGTTTCCCGTCCTTCATGCTGACCTGAAAAACTTTCGCGCCATTGGGATGCCATTCCTTTTTTGGTCCGTTCAAGGCGTTGTCCGAGTAAGTTTCTTTCCGGAGTAGCTCCCCTGTAATCCGGTATTCCTCTGATTCTCCTTCCCGAACACCTTTGGCAAAACGGATGACTCTTCTCTTCCGTCCATTGTAAAAATATTCAATTGTCCGGCCATGGCGCTTTCCATCCTTCCAACCCGATACCGACTTTGTCGGGCTTTGTTCGAAGGTTTCTATCGCCTTGCCGGAAAAGATTTCCGTGGGCCTGGAAACGTTCCCGTCTGCATTGGCCAATCGCACGATCCCCTCATCGTCGAGATCCAGCCAGTGCAGCATAACCGTTTGATCCAAGTAAGAGCTTGTGGACGAGGGTCTGACGCATGAGGAAAAAAACAAAACGAAGATCAGGCCAAAGACGGGTTGTATAAACTTTTTCATCACATAAATGTAATGCCGACAGGGTTACTTTGTTGCAAGAGGTTTTTGCGTTGACATGGTGGTGGCAAACCCGATGAAGAGAAATTCGATCTTCGGATACCTTGCGGCAAACGGGTGGAACCCTATTCGAAATCCTCCTGCCCAAGCAGAAATTCCTCGAGGTCCCTTCTTTGTTTTTTGGAAGGGCGACCCTTCGACGTTGGCAGGTAGCGACCAATCTTGACCTTTTTGTTTTCATCGGATGCTCGAACGTAAGCTTCCGCAGGCGTCAAGTCTTCGTAATATTCAGCCGCATGATTCGCGGAAACTCTTTTTTCGAGCAGATCAAGAACTTTGACGGTTTTGAAAAGGGAACCCTTTCGGATCTCCAACAGGTCACCTGCTTGGAGCTTGCGGGATGGTTTGGCGGCACGGTCGTTGACCTTCACCCAATTTCTCTTGCAGGCGTCCGTGGCAAGGGTTCTGGTCCTGAAATGCCGGGTTGACCACAGCCACCGATCCAGTCGGGCGCTCGACATTATGGCTGGGACGGTTTTCCTGCTGCCAACCTGATTTCGAGGGAAAAGGTCTTGCCCGATTTAAGTCGGACTTGCAGGTTTTTGGTTTTTTCGCCGGGCAAGGTGATCTCGTTGACCTCCGATGACTTGATTCCGCTTCTTAGCAGGGCATACGGAAGGAAGTTGAGAATCTCGGGGGGGTAATCCTTGAAGTCCGGGATCAGAAAATCTCTTTTGGACAAGCGCAGCCCATTCAGCAAAAAAAGAAAGCGATCTTCCTCGGTAAGCTTCAACCCAAGCGCAATCTTGTTCAGAGTTTTGCTTCCCGCTGTTCGAATTCCGTTTTCAACGTCGTTGACGATTGAAGTGGCTACGCCACTGGCCTTGGCCAATTGGGGTTGCGTCATGCCGGTCTTCCTTCGAAATGCCTTGAGTTTTTTTCCGAATGTCTTTGACGTCATGCCCATGCAACCACCCTCAATGGTTGAATGCCTTGTGGCAAGTCAATAGACTTTTCCTTATTGTTTTTCCCTGAGGATTGCCCGGTAGATCAGTCCTGAGGAGTTGAGGTCTCCGGTTCCGGAGAGATTGCCGTCGACGGGTCTCAGTTCGAGAAGAAATTCCCGGTTCGTCGAAATGCCGGACCAATTCGAGTCGGCAGTCGGATCTGTTGTCGTGGCGCTGGAATTGGTCTCGGGGATCAAGGGTTTTGACTTAACCGATTGGTTTTCGCCGGAGTCGAACCAACTTGAAAAGTCCTTCATGAGTTCATGAGCCTTTTCTTTGTTCTTAAAGTAAAGGGCGGCGAGGCCACCCAGGACAAGGAGGCAAGTCAGGTAAAGAACCCATCTTGATTTTTCGCGTTTGGGCTTGGGCGGTCTTGGACCTTGTACGCTTTCGTCCCATTCTTCCCATTCCCTTCTTTCTTTCGCCTTTTCGATTACGGCGCCGGTAATGATGGCCAATTCGTACAAAATATAGAGGGGTACGGTTAGAATGCAAAGGGTTACCGGATCACCCCCCGGCGTTATGAAGGCTGCGGAGATCAGGAGGATCACGAGTACAAGCCTACGGTTGTCACGCAGCTTTTT
>JABGWD010000451.1 GCA_018645725.1 Opitutia bacterium | reverse complement strand
TGCAAAAGACGCAAATAGTCTTCTTTGCTCAAGCCCCCTTCGATTACGACGTCAAACCTGTCCGACCATTTGCTCTTGAGTTCCTCCATTTTGCGCACCACCTGGTTTCTCAATTCACCGTATGGCGGTGAGTTCGACTCGGTAAACGTCACCGAAACGTCAATGTCTTTGGGTGCAACTTCTTGGTCGAACAAACAGTCCAAAGAAGCCCAGTTCAAACCAAATGGAACTCTAAGAACTTTACTCTTCGAGGTGGACAGGCATTCATCAAAAACCGCACCCAATGGAAGAACGTAATCAAACACTTCAAGCAGTCTCTTCGTTGCTGGGGAATGAAAAACATGGCAAATGCTGGCTATCGTTGGGAATGGTGAGTTTGCCAAGCCCATGGGTTGAGGGTGGCCGTGCTCAGCTTGAGAATCCCAGTAGCAGATTGGTTTGAACCCCTCCGGCAATCTGGCGACAATTGAATCGAACGAATCATTGACCAAAGAATAGCTTATCCGTTCGATGGTCTGATCATCCTCAGGCTGCGTGGTCAATGAAACGACGTCGGCTATCCACAACAATTCGACGGGATGAAAATTTGGGAAATTGGAATCATTGACTGCACCAATCAGGATATGTGGCCTTTGGGTTTCAAGGTTTTGAAGATTCCTCACTCGAAATCGATTGTGAAGCACGAGAACTTTCCAATCTGAACCCTCGCAGTCATCAATCAGATCAAACCACCTTTTTTCCAATTCGTTTAATTCGCAAGTTGCTTGATTTTTTTCCAAATCAAGCAACTCGTTGGCTCTTGAAATTAAATCCATGATTTCGGTGTTAAGAAATTTGAGTGACGGGAAACCGATAGAGAGGGAGAAACAAACTCAGGCAGAGAAGAAAGGGAACGGGTTTCATGAATCGGGTTGTGGGTTGAAGGACGAAGGGACCATTGAAAGGGGAATGGATCGAAGGGTCACGAAAAAACATCAATCCATCGGGCGGAACCTTTTTCGAACCCCCGATGAATTACCTTAGGTTTTCGAAGGGCTTGGCATTCGTTTGGGGAATCCATTCGGCATGCTCTTCGATAACCTTCCTGTATTGTGGCTCACGCGCCAAGTTATTCCATTCGTTGGGATCGCGCTTGTGATCGTAGAGTTCCTGAGTCCCGTCGGCATAGCGGACATAGCGCCAGCGTTCCGTCCGTACCGCATGGTTGCCAAACCCGTAGGTCATGAGCGCCGGTCTTGCGATGGGTCGGGTCGGGTCGCTCACCTGCGATGCCACGCTCAGCCCGTCATTGGTGGGGTTGGCAGGCAACCCGCACAAGTCAAGCAAGGTCGGATATAGGGCGGTCAAGTCAACCGGACTGGAGCAAACCTTGCCCACGCTCTTCGACTTTCTCGGATCGACGATGATCAAAGGCACGTGATTGGCCTTTTCCCAAAGGGCGAACTTCTCGATATGATCCTTCTCACCGAGATGAAACCCATGATCGGACCAAAGAACGATGATCGTGTTCCCGGCCTGCCCGCTCCGGTCCAAGGCCTCGATCAACCGGCCGACCGAGGCATCGCCGAAGGAACAACACGCGGCATAGGCTTGGACGAACCTCCGGTAGGAACCGGGGCGCTTGCTCTCCAGGCTTTCCATCCCGGTCCAAAACCATTTTTTTGCCTTCATCAGCTTAGCTGCTCCCTCAGGCAAATCATCCCAATCGTCCTTTTTGAGAAGAGGCATGGCGAGATCATCATCATAGAGGGCATGATACTTGGGCGGTGCGAAGAAGGGGGAATGGGGCTTGAATATTCCGCAGGCAAGGAAGAAGGGCTTGTCTTGTTTGCGGGCAAGCGCCTCCTCGGCATAGCTCACCGATTTGAAATCGATCGTTTCGCCCACTTCCTCATCCTTCGGCCAAGGTCCCCAGTCGGTGTTGCGCGAGCCGTATCTCTTGGCCCCGTTGAGCTTGTTCTCGGGCATGAATTGAGCATCCATCTTACGGAACTTGTCCCAAGCCTTGGGGTCGTTGAAAGCGCCGTTTCCATGATGATGGTATACCTTTCCATAACCCTCCGCATGGTAACCGTGCTTACGGAAGTACTCGGGCAAGGTCGCGACTTCCCGGCAGGCCTTTCTCCAATTCGTCTTGTTTCCATATACACCGCTTAAGTGAGGTCGCTTGCCCGTAAGAACGGATGCCCGGGAAGGGTTGCAGGCAGGTGACGAGCAGTAGGCCCGGGAAAAGAACACACCCCGCTTGGCCAGTTTTTCAAGGTTCGGGGTCTTGAAGGGCCTGTCCTTCCCAAAAAGAGTAATTCCATCGTTCATGTCGTCGATGGCAATGAACAGGACGTTCGGTTTGGATTCTTCTCCGGCGAGAAGGAGCGCGCTGAGCGCAAACACGAGAAGGACGGGGAAGTTCTTCATGGATTTGTCGTGCCGGAGGGAAGCGCCCCGCGCCAACCGTTGGCGAGAACTTCCGTCAACCCGGCTACGGTCTCCGCATTCTTCTTGAGGCCGGCGACGTTCTTCATTTCCTGCGGATCCTTCCGGTGGTCGTAGAGTTCGCGATGCAAAACCTTGCCGTCCATCCCCTCGCGCCACTCGACGTAACGGTGGGTATCCGTCCGGACGGCATAGCCCATGACGTCCCCCGGCCCGCGATGCCGGTGAGACTGGAAGGAACGCGGATACT
>JABGWD010000450.1 GCA_018645725.1 Opitutia bacterium | reverse complement strand
GGTCGAAACGGTTTTTCCATGAAAGGAGACGGTGACTTTCTCCCCTTCGTCTGCCCAGCCCCAGACGGGGACGGGTTCGCCTTGTTGGAGAACCATGTGGTTGCCGAGGATGGAAGGCAACTTGACCTCGGCAGAGACAAAGGAGGCGGTGGCGAAGAAAGCCAAGCCGGCACGTAGGAAAAGAGAGAATGAATTTTTCATAAGTGTGAAAGAGCTGGGTTGATCTAAGGTTTTAAATCGTGGAAGAGTTTGGCTCGTTCGGCAAGAACGCATACCGTTTTCCATGAAATTCATCCAACCTGACTTCACTTTGTTTTCTTCCAAATGATCGGCAAGTCTTTGGGCAGGGCTTTTGTTTCACCATTCATCTTGATCAGCCGAAACATTCTCAAGTCCCCGTTGGGCTGTCTTTTGAAACAAATGATTTCCCCAACGGGGCCGGCCAATCGTATTTCCCCGCCCTTGATGGTCCATTTGCCAACTTTCTCTTCTTTTACGTCATTCTTCCATCCCTCGGCCACGCCATCTTCCCGGAGTACGATCCTAAGGGTGTTTTGACGAAGGATTTCACCAGTCGCCTGGTCCTCGAATTTTTGAATTTGTTCGTAGGTGCCCACCCCTTTCGATGGTTTCGATTCCCTCACCATCTTGATTGGAGTCCAGTCGTGAGTACGGGTGAACTCGTCGTTGATTATTTCCCGAACGTATCGGCGGGCCTTTGCTTTGGCCAAGTCGATTTGATAGAGGACAAAGTGCCCTCCGGAGCCGTCGCTATTTACCATGGCGAGCTCGAGTTGGTTTTTTTGCAGACGCATCCTGTAGTGTTCGATATTGGGATTGCCCAGATCGGTGACCATATTTTCTGGAAATGCGTACATACCGGACGGTCCCGAAATCTCTAGGCCCCAAAGTATCGTTTTCGGCGATCCGCCATCCACTCCATATCCTGTCCACTCGCCGTTGCCTGCAAACTTCGCCTCGGTGAAGCGCACGGTAAATTTTCCGACACCGTATTCGGCAAATGCGTTGTCCGCAATTTTTCCCGTCTTTGGCTTTACATGGGACTCTGCGAAGAACTCGTCGAACCTCAATTGCTTTGCACTAAAGAGCGGTTCCTTTTCCGGGACCGAAAACAAGCTGCCAACGAGCGATGTCCCAACGACTAGCGAGAGGAATGGACGCATTCGTGGGTAAGGAGACATGGTCACCACCAAATCAGTCCTCGATGATGCGGCCCCGATTGATGTCCTCGAGGGCGGAGGCTTTCTTGGGCTTGTAGGGGTACCACTCGGGAGCTCCGAACCAATCGTACATCACGGCCCGGAACTTCTCGATCTTTTCGGGCGGTTCCTTTTGCCAACCCATGTCCCCCGTGGCGCTTACCCAGGTGTCCAGAGCGGCCCGCATTTCGGTCAGGGCCTTTTGGTGAGCCGGATGGGTGGAGTCGATCAGGTTGTTCAGCTCGTCCGGGTCGGCCTCGGTATCAAACAGGTACTCGCGCCTGAAGTCCGTGAAGAGGGGCATGAGATGAGGGTCGAGTTTTCCTTTCTTGTACAGGTCGCGCATGACTTGTTGTACGGGGAAGCACTTCTCCTTGTAAAAGTTGACGTAGGTCCCGAAGTTGAGCTCGGGTTGGTAGTTGCGTATGTAGTGGTAGCGCTTGCCGCGGACCGAGCGGAGGCGGAAGGGCACGTCGTCCACGCGGTCCCGGGCGCTGAAGGCATACCGTCTTTGCGGATCCCGGTTCTTCCCGAGGAAGACCCGACTTTGCATGCCCAAGGGGCGGGGCACGCCGGCCAGGTGCAGGGTGGTGGCGGTCAGGTCGAGCAGGCTGATCACTTCCTCGTTGACCGTGCCCGGTTTGAAGCCTTCGGGCATGGGGAAGTTCTTGGGCCACTTGATGATCATCGGAACGTGCAGGCCCGTGTCGTAGACCCAATGAATGCTCCGGTGGTCGACCCGGCCGTTGTCCCCGAACACGATGATGATGGTGTCGTCGAGAAGCTTTTCCTTCTCGAGCTCCTTGAGAACCACCCCTACGCGCCGGTCCATGTTGGAGACGGAGTTCAAGTAGCGGGCCCATTCCTCGTTGGATGTCTTGTGCCTGGGAAAGTAGGCCGGGGGGACCACGGAATCCGGTTTGGCGTACTGGATGTGTTCCTCTTCGCCCCACCATTTGATGCGTTCCGGACGGTTGGTCCGGAAGTCGTAGATGTCGTATTCCGCTTCCGGGGTATTCACTTGCAGGAAGAAGGGCTTCCCTTTCTTGATCTTGTCCCAGTCCGTGCTCTCGAAAATTTTTCCCTCGTTCACGAAATTCAGGTCGAGCTTGCCCGAGCCCACTACCTGATCGCCCATTTTCTTGATCGAGCCCGTGAGGTATCCGGCGTCCTTGAGGCGGTGGGTCAGGGGCCGTACCCCCTCGGGGAGCCTGAACCCGTCGTTCCGGTGGTCGGGGAAGTGGTGCAGGTTGACGGAAGTCTGATACATGCCCGTCATGAAAGCCGAGCGGCTCGGGGCACAAACCGGGGCGGTCGAGAAAACCCGGTTGTAACGGACGCCCTGGACGGCCAATTGGTCGAGGTGGGGCGTGTGAACCCCCTGCCTGCCGAAGCAACCGAAGTCCAGGTTGCAGTTGTCGGTGATCAACCAGAGGATGTTGGGCTTGTCCTTGGCCGGGCAAACCGAGGCAAGGACGAGTAACGAGAGCAAGGGGAACAGTCTTTTCATGGGGAATCGAGTGTGGATGGGTGCAGAATAAATGGCAAGCGACATCAAAACCCCGACCCGCGTTGCGTGGGTGGAAGGGAATCCCCCGAAGGGGAGGTTTAGGGTTGGCATTCGCAGAGCAGACGTTTGCCTAGTGGTCTTACCTATGAAAGAGCTCTTACTACCCTTCGCCCTTCTTTTTCTGTGCCTTTCCCTCTTCGGGGAAAAGCCCAACGTCGTCATCGTATTCACCGATGATCAAGGCTATGGGGACCTTGCCTGTTACGGGAGCAAGACCAACAAGACCCCACGGCTCGACCAACTGGCCAAGGAGGGCACCCTTTTCACTTCCTTCTACACCCAGACGGTTTGCGGACCCTCCCGTTCGGCCTTGCT
>JABGWD010000449.1 GCA_018645725.1 Opitutia bacterium | reverse complement strand
CGAGAGCGTGGGATAGGTAGCGCTTCAGGGTTTCCTTCTTCACGGGTCGCCTGAACGCTTGGGTGAGAAAAGGCTTCAAGCGGGCGGCAAGCGCTTTCTCAACGTCTTGCTCTTTGGGGGGAGCTTCAAAAAAGTCTTTCCATATGCCTACCGTTTTCGGACCGAAGGTAGAACTGGTCACGATGGTCCGGCTGAGCTGGAAAAAAGCTTCCATGAGCAGGGGTGACAGAGAAAGATGATCGGCCTGGTTGTCGTACCCATGCTCGGCCCGCAAATCCTGGGGAAAAGGCCCGACTCCGGAAAGCCTCGGCTCGATCAGGCCCGACTTGCCCAGCGGGCGACTGCTCACGGTCAGGGAGTCCGGCATCCCGTCCTTGATCGCTTTGTTGAAATAACCCGAACGATCCCGCATCATTTTCTCGGGGAGGGGAAAAACCGACACCTTGAGCTTGAGCAAGTCCTGAACGGCATTGGCATATTGAAAACGGTTCATCCTGCGAATCCGGGTGGTTGCGAAGACGGGATTTTTCTTCACAGATTCGTTGAGCAAGGCCTGCAACTGAGAAAGCGTCGAATCCCTCAATTGCAAGGGGATTTGCTTTTCGTCCTCCGGGGGCATTTCACCAAAGTCTATGGCATCAAGGACAGCTTGCAGGAGTTCCGGGTCATTCCGGAGATCCCCCCCGGCCGAGTACTTCAGCAGGTCAACCTTGCCTTTGACTTTTCCGTCCTTGCCATGGCATTGGATGCAATGGCTTGAGAACAAATTCTTGGTAACGGCTCCCTTCTCATCCTCCGCCGAACCCGACTTGGCTGAGAGCGAAGCACACGCAAGAATGGCTCCGGCCCAAGCCAAAGCGAACATACCGATCTTATGGGCAAGTTTCATGAATGCTTCCAAAGGGCTTCCATTGTTCCAAATATGGAACGAAATGCAAATATGGAAACATACGAGTCTGAAACTTTTCAAGGAAGGGAATTTTTCTCCGGTTGAAAAAGACTCCCTTTCGGGTCATGCTTTGGTTCCATGTTCGATCTGGGCCCACTCAAGCTGAAGTCCAACCTGTTTCTTTCCCCCCTCGCAGGCTACACCAACCTGCCCTTCCGTCTCGTCATCCGGGAAATCGGAGGGGTCGACCTGTGCACCACCGACCTGGTCAACGCCCGTTCTCTTCTCGAAAACAACCCCAAGGCTCTCAAGTTGATCGAGACCAACGAGCAAGACAGTCCACTGTCGGTTCAATTGTTCGGAGGGGTGAAAGAGGAGATGCGCGACGCCACCATCCTGCTTGCGGAAAAGGGAATCGATTCGATCGACGTCAACATGGGCTGCCCCGTACCCAAGGTCACGAAGACCGGGGGCGGAGCCAGCATGATGAACGAGTTACCCAAGACCCAAGAACTGATCCGGGCCATGGTCGAGGCCGTCGACATTCCGATCACCGCCAAGATGCGACTCGGCTGGGACGATCAAAACCTGACTGCTCCCGACTTGGCCAAGGCCTTGGATGATGCGGGGGTAAGCGCCGTATTCGTGCATGGACGCACCCGGGCTCAGGGATTTGACGGGGTGGTCAACCTCGAGGGCATTCGCAAGGTTGCGGAGGCCGTGAAGGACGTCCCGGTAATCGGCAACGGAGACGTCACGACCCCGCAAGCAGCCAAGCACATGATCGAGCGGACCGAATGCGCTGGGGTTTCCGCAGGTCGGGGAGCCTTTTACAACCCGTGGATTTTCCTCCATACCCAACAATTTCTCGAAACCGGAGAACTTCCCCCCGAACCCTCCTTCGAGGAACGCATCCGCGTACTCCGGCGCCATTACGACTTGATGGTCGAGGTATTTGGCGAAGACCGCGGATCCGTACAGTTCCGCAAAGTCGCGCCCTGGTACGCCAAGCGCTTCGGACCGGTCAAGCCCTTCAACCATGAAATCGTCCGGATCAGTTCGAGGGATGAATTCGAGCAGGTCTTGTCCGACTACCTCGAATGGCGCAAGCAATTCACCGACGATTCCGGCGAACTCCTCCCGCGCTACCAACTCTCCCCCATGGTGGCCTCCTTCATGGAGGAAGAGGACGAACACCAGGCCAAGCAGCGCAAAACCATCGCCGTACCCAAGGGACCGGTGGAAGTCTGGTAAATACTTATGAGAAATATACTACGATCAATCAAAGCTCGAATCCAGGCGACGTGTGAAAGATCAAAAAGCCTTGGCTTGGCACGCCTTTGCAAACTTGGATTGAGGTCCGATCAAGCTCAT
>JABGWD010000448.1 GCA_018645725.1 Opitutia bacterium | reverse complement strand
CGGACGATCCATTACATGACGAAAGTCGGCTTTTAGAATCTTGTCTGGTGAACTCGTGAAATTTTTCTTGAGAATTGGAATTCCGTTGGCATAGAGCGTCAATTGCTCGGCTATGGTCCAGCGAGGCCCGAGTACTTCTATATCAACAATTACTTTCTTAGGTAAGTTCGTTGCGAGATCGCCCACTTCGAATTGTTCGGCTATCTTTATCTTCGTCAACAAGCCCATGCTTACCAAGGCTCGCCCCTCACGCAAGGAACGGCAAGCTGTCAAAACGTCAATTTCACCTGCTTGTTTGTCCGGACAGCGGAGGTAGGTCCGGCCTTGGCCCAATATGTATCGATTGACGTCGTGCGTGTCACTTGAACCAACCGCAGTCACCCGCCTGCCGGCATTGAGCAAGGCGAACCAGTCGCGGAAAGGTCCCATATAGTCTGCTTGTAGGGCTGCGGAAGTAATCACTTCAATCGCATCCATATCCAACCCTCCGTCTCTTTGGCTTTTTCCCGTGACGGGATTGAAATGCGACGGATCGGTTGGTGAGAATTCGGAATGAACGTTCCTCGGGTGATTCAGCAGGATGACTTCAACGCCGGGCGTGGCCCGAATGGAACGGAACAATTCTGGCCAACTTTCCGTCTTGTGATTGGGCACCGGCGATCCTTTTTTGATGGGGAAGGCATTGAAATGCCCCACTTTGGTCGTGACCTCGTTTCCGATTACGGAGGTAAAGTGACTCTGCGCTCCGGCGGAAGTTTGGTAAGGAACAAAATCAGTATGGTGATTGTGATCGGTCGCGACCGGCAACTCGATACCCTCGCCGGCAATGGTCGGTATTCGTTCCTCGACCGTAGAATCTCCGTGTCCGCTGAAAGTACGAACGTGAATGTGGGGGTCACAGCTTACCCAGCCTTCAGTGGGCACTTCCCTTCCGATCCTAAGGGTTACCTTCTTGGTATCTCCCCGGCCGACCGTGACCTTGACCGTATCCACACCGTACTCAAATCCCCTTGTGGCATGAACCACGTACTCTCCGGGCAAGACCCCGACCTTGCATTTGCCATCCAGCGAATAGACGACTCCCGGTCTGACCGCCAAACGGGGGGAAGGCTCGACTTTCAAGGGCATCAGGAAATCCTTGGTGTCGGTTATGGTGAAGCGACAGGGCAAGGGAGCGGAAGTCTTCTTGTCAAAAGCGCTTACTTCCAGGAAACTATGCGAAAGAACTTCGTCCACCGGATCCAATTCGACAAAGGCTCCGCCTACCAAGATATCGTCGACTGCGGTAGGCGCCTCGACGGCAAGTTTGTTCTGACCATCCTTGAGCGTCCCGGCCGGCACTTTCAGGGAATGCAGGACTTTGGACTCGAAGCGTTCAAGATTGCCCAGGCGTTTCCCGTTCAACGAGACACGCCAACCTTGCTTTACGTCGTCTTGATACAAAAAGAGGGTGGCTTCCTTTTCGTTGGCCTTGGACTCGAAACTTACGGAGAGGTTTCTGCCATGCGGCGATTTCCCTGAGAACTCGGCCCACTCGGGCAAGCCTTTTGTCCCGAGATGAAAGATCTTTTCGGTAACCGTTATCTTTGCCCAAGCAAAACAGGGGCAAAGGACGAGAACCGTCAACACTACCTGAATTTGTAACTTACGGATTTTTTTCATCTGACTACTTGGCAGGTTTTACCTCTGCGGACCACTTTTGGTGCATCTCGAGCAGGCGGGCGACCAGTTCCGGTTTTTCCTTGGCGTAGTTCTTACGCTCGGGTTGTTCATCATTCACATTGCCGAGAAAGGAAGCCTTGGTTCCCCGACCAATCAACTTCCATTCTCCTTTGCGCACAGCCCATTGGGTATGCCACTGGAAATGAAGAAGGTCTCCGTAACCCGGCTCGGCTTTCCCGGAACGGATGAGGGGAAGTACGCTGTACCCGTCAAGCTTGGGATCCTTTTTTTTCGGATCGATACCGCACAATTCCATCACGGTGGGCAACCAGTCCATGGAGGTGACGATCTGGTCACGCGTCTCACCCTGCGGGAGCTTGGCCGGGAAGCTTATGATTGCCGGCACACGGATTCCACCCTCGAGGAAAGTTCCCTTCTGCCCTTTCCATTTTCCGGTATATCCTCCACCACTGGCTCCGTAGAAATGTCCCTTCGGGTGTCCGCTCTTGTGATTGTCCACCCGGATGCGGTTGCCCGTTTCCTCGGAATGTCCGTTGTCGCTCATGTAAATGAACAGGGTATTCTTGCGAAGCCCGAGTTCTTCGATTTTGTCCACCACCCGTCCGATGTAGTGATCGGTCGCATACATGATGGTGGCGTAGGATTTCCTGGCCGGGTCCTTCATCTCCTTGAACGGCTCGGCGAATTTCTTCGGAGCCTGTTCCGGGTAATGCGGGATATTCAAGGGAAAATAAAGAAAGAAGGGTTTGTCCTTGCTCTCTTCGATGAAGGCGAGCGAGCGCTCGGTCATGAGCTCGGGAAAGTACTTG
>JABGWD010000052.1 GCA_018645725.1 Opitutia bacterium | reverse complement strand
TGATTACCAATGCGGTGATTTGGACTGCAGCAGACACGGGAATTATCGATCGTGGCGATGTGTATGTGGTTGATGGAAAGATTAAGCAGATTGGAAAGGACATATTGTTTCCTAGTGATGTAAAGCGAATCAACGCAAACGGCCGGCATTTGACCCCTGGTATTATTGATGAGCACAGTCATATTGGTATTCGCGGGGGTGTTAATGAATGGGCTCGAGCATCTTCTTCAGAAGTCAGGATTAGTGATGCTGTTGACCCTTGGAACATCAATATCTATAGACAGTTGGCTGGAGGCGTAACCTCCGCACAGCTCTTGCATGGGTCTGCCAACCCGATTGGCGGACAAAACGCCGTTATCAAGCTCAGGCTCGGGGCATCGCCCGACGCGATGCTTTTGAAAGGAGCGCCCAACGGGATCAAGTTCGCCCTCGGAGAAAACGTCAAGCAGGCCAATTGGGGGGACAAGTATACGACGCGGTTCCCTCAGTCCCGAATGGGAGTAAAGACCTTTTTCGCCAACCGATTTACGGCCGCCCGCCAGTACGGTGTTCAACTCAGGGAGGCCCGGTCAGGCAAAGGACCACCTGTCCCGAGAAACCTTGAACTCGAGGCAATCCTGGAAATCATCAAAGGCGAAAGGCTCATCCATTGCCACTCCTACCGGCAGGACGAGATTCTCGTTTTCTTGCGCACCATGGAAAGCTTCGGAGTCAGAGTCGGTAGCCTTCAACACGTGCTCGAGGGCTACAAGGTTGCGGACGAGATCGCAAGGCACGGGGCGGGGGCATCGACCTTTTCCGACTGGTGGGCTTACAAGTTCGAGGTGTACGACGCCATCCCCTACGCGGGTGCCCTCATGCACGAGCGCGGGTGCGTGGTCAGCTTTAATTCGGATTCCTCCGATCATGCCCGCCGCATGAACCTGGAAGCGGTCAAGGCGGTCAAGTACGGTGGATTGTCGGAAAGCGAGGCTCTCAAGTTCGTCACCCTCAACCCGGCCAAGCAACTGGGTATCGACAAATGGGTTG
This sequence comes from Opitutia bacterium, assembly GCA_018645725.1. Lineage (GTDB taxonomy): Bacteria > Verrucomicrobiota > Verrucomicrobiia > Opitutales > Seribacteraceae > Seribacter. The sequence continues at coordinate 3,989 of JABGWD010000052.1, read as the reverse complement.
GCTCACTCGAGATAGGCAAGGATGCCGACCTCGCGATTTGGTCTGCAAATCCCCTCGATTACCGGACGGTCTGCCAACAGACTTGGATCGACGGCAATCTGTATTATGAGATCAAAAGAAGCAAACAAAGAGAGAAGAGCAGATTGAAGGAAAGGGAAAACCTGATTGCCCATGCCCGCAAATCTCTGGGCGACGAAGGAGAAACGGGAGCTTCCGAGAAAGCGAAGGAGAAATTCTTCCGGCATTCCCTGGAAACGGCCTGTGACCTATTCCCTCACTCCTGCCGGTCTCACGGCAACCACGGAGAAGGAGGCCATCGATGAATAAGTTTTGGCTGCTTTCTCTTTTCTTTTCGACCCTCGGCGGAATGCTTTGCGGACAAACGGTTTACCGGGCGGCCAAGATACAGGCATCACCGACCCAAGTCTTCCAACCCGGAGAAATCCTCGTAAAAGACGGCAAGATCCTTGCCATCGGCAAAACCGCAAAGGCTCCCAAGGGCAGCAAGACCATCGATTGGAAAGACTTGGAGGTCTACCCCGGTCTGATTAGCCCGGGTTCTTCTCTCGGCTTGGCCGAGATCAATGCCTTGCGGCCCACCCGGGACGAACGTGAAGTGGGCACACACACCCCCGACGTGGAGGCTTGGGTTGCAGTCAACCCAGACTCCGAACTCATCCCGGTAGCCCGGGCAAATGGTGTGACACATTCCATCATCGCTCCAATGGGCGGTATGATTTCAGGCACTTCCGGCTTAATCGTCTTGGACGGCTGGGGCGTAGAGGAGATGACCATCCGCAAAAAAGTCGCCCTGCACCTGTGGTGGCCGGGCCATAGCCTCGGCCTGCCTCAGCCTCACTCGGACAAGGATGCCAAGCCGAAGTCGATCAAGGAGCAGGATAAGGAAAGAAGACAAAGGGTACGGGACATAGATGAGTTCTTCGATCAAGCCGAGGCATACCGGCAAGGCAGAAAAGCTGATCCGGAGGGTTTGGGCGTCATCCCCTCCTGGGAGGCCATGATGCCCGTCCTCGAAGGAAAGATTCCCCTCATGATCCATGCCGACGAGGTCCGTCAAATCAAGGCGGCGGTCGAATGGGCCGAAAAAAGAAAGTACCGGATGATTCTTTCCGGTGGCCAAGACGCATGGAAGCTGGCCGACTGGCTCGGCGAACGAAAGATTCCCGTCATCTACCATCATATCTTCACGGCTCCGCGCTACCGCAATTCTCCCCACGACGAACAGTTTCGGGCTCCCGGTATCCTCGCCAAGGCAGGGGTTCCTCTTTCCATTGGCTTTCGTCTTGGCGGATGGACGGCAGCCAACCAGCGCAACCTCCCCTACCACGCCGCCCAGGCAGTCGCCCATGGACTATCGAGGGGAAAAGCCCTTGCCTCCATCACCATGGAACCGGCAAAACTCGCCGGTGTATCCAAGCGCCTGGGCAGCCTTGAAGTTGGGAAGGAAGCAACTTTCATCGCCACCACGGGGGACTTGCTTGACCTCCGCTCTTCCGTCAAGCACATGATCATTTCCGGAAGATCAACAAGCCTGCAAAGCCGGCATACCCGTTTATACGAAAGATACCGCAACCGACCAAAACCTAGAGAAAAGCCTTAATTCTCCTCCTCTTCGCCTGAGGTTTTATCCTCGCTACCCGAATCAAAATCCAAGGCGGGAACCTCCCGAACCTTCATGGAAAACTTTAGGTAATCGACGTTTTCAAACCTGAAAACCTTGGCGATCAACACCTCCGGTATTCTTTGCTTTGCCTCCCGGTAACGTTCGATTCCATCGTTGTAGCCCTCCCTCATCAAGGCCACCTCGTTTTCCATTCGCGCCAAGCGGTTCATGAAATCATCCATCATTTGATTCCCCTTGAGATCAGGGTAATTTTCCCGCAAAGCGATCAAGCGGTCAGCCAAGGCCGTTTCATCCTTCATTGCAGCATCCACCTCGGACGGTGAGTAGGAATCCTTGCTCGTCACGACGGACCGCAGACGGGAAAGGGTTTCCATAGTGGAACGCTCGTGGGAAAGGTAGGTCTTGACGATTTTTTCCAGAATGGGGATCAAGTCGGAGCGCTTTTTGAGGGAAACTTCGATATTTGCCCAGGCCCGCTTGACCCGGTTTCTCAGAAAAACCAAGTCATTGAACATGAGGATAAACATGGCAAAGGCCGGAAACAACGGAGACAGCAAGGCGGCAAGAAGAAAATCAGAGGGAGAGAAGGAACCGAGGGAACCAAAGCCAAACAGGCCAATGAATATGATCCCGACCTGAGCGCAGCCAAGACCGAACAAGCCCCTCCAGCTTTGGTGCAATATGATGTTTTTTTCCGCGAATCCCGATACTAAAAAGGGAAAATCACTGGTCTCATTTCGGGAAAGAACCAAGTGAGAACCCGTCACCTTGTCCACGACTGCCGTGCCAAGAGCGTATAATTCGGTTTGATCACAAATAAAACTTTCCGTATGAGTCTGCCGGCCAATCTTTTTACTCTCGGTAAACAGACCCGTGATCTCGGCCCCGTGCAGATCGATCTCAGTCACCCCTTCCGTATCCCTGCAATGGAAAGGAACGAATTTCCTCTCGTCCTTGATCACCACGGTTGTTTCGCTGTCACCTGAGCCTCGCGACTCCGTAATCCTGTAGTGGAAATAGACGCACTTTTTTGAACTCAGAGGGCCTGTAAGCGCAAGTTCGCCCTTGTGCTCGACCCGACCCTTGATTTCCGCCGGTCCGTAGGCAAGACCGGTCGAAAGAGAAGTCGGGACATTCTCAATATAACGCTTGATCTTGATCCTGCGGAAACCAAGGAAGCTACCCAAGGAAGCCATCGCAGCGGACAACCACATGACAATGAAGGAAAGAATGGGGTGGATGGGAGTCTTGACAATAGTAGCCTCACCGCTTACTGCCTCTCCCTCGCCAATCAGGGAAGGCCAAGGGTCAATTCCCAATAGCGGGGCAAGCCAACGCTCGGGAAAACGATCCCGGATTGCATTGGTTCTTTCAATCGAGGCGAGGTAGTCCTCACGAATGCCCAAAATGCGATTTCGAGCCATTTTCTTTAACGATCCCGTTTGCGTTGGAAGCGTCCTCCAGTCAAACCGGCCTCCAATCAGCTCGCTGACTTCCGACGTTGCGGATTTTTCCATGCGCTCCAAGCGGTTCTCTCCATCCTGAAGGTCAATCACCACCATGATCAATCCCAGGGGAAACATGGACACAAAAATAAAGGTGGTAGTGACAACGAGAAAGGGCAGGACCCGGTGGATCTGATAATGAGTGCATCCGAGGTAGCAAACAAAACATGACAAGGCAATGCCCCCGACGATAAAAAAGACTCCTTTCGTGGCCAACCAAGTCCGGTTTTCCAAGGCATCGGAATTGGATAGGACCGGAGTGTAGGACCCCTTTTCATCAAACCTCAGGCTAAATCCCCCCTTCTCCTTCACGGCCATTGCAAAGGCAGTCAGCGATTCCCCCTTGTCGATACGGTATTCCCTGAACCTTAAGTCTCCGCTTTGCCTGCTGTAATCGAGTTCCAGGTCAGGAGCAACGCCCCCCTTGCTCAATTCCACAAGAATCCTTCCGGTTTTCTCAACCAGAAAAAAATCAGTGACCTCCACCCCCTTGTCCACCGTAACCCATCGGGTGTTTCCATCGCCATCCGTTTCCTCCTTTTGTTTAAGCCAAAAACAATAAAAGCAAGACACACCCGAGTATTTGGCGGTCACGAACTCATCATGGAGTTTCGCCTTTCCTCTCACGTTAACCTCCCCGGCAACAACGTGACCGACCGAAACTTTCGGAATCCGCTCCATTTGACGCATCTCACGAAGAGTGTCAAACCCAACCCATTGAAGAATTGGGCCACCTAAGATCCCGGCAATAATTATGAAAAAACTGATTAACCAAATTATTTTTCGTATCTTCTTCAAGAGGTCAGGCGATTCTGCAATGGCATGGATGGCCGAGCGCG
>JABGWD010000447.1 GCA_018645725.1 Opitutia bacterium | reverse complement strand
ATGAGGACTTTCCTTTCCGGGTTCGGTCAGGTTGCCACGCAATTCGCGCATCTCTTCGAAGCTCAAGTCGCAGACGAAGGCCTTGCCGTCACGAATGAACTGGATCGCCCAGTCATGCAGTTGCCCGAAGTAATCCGAGGCATGAAAGAATCGGTCTTCCCAGTCGAAGCCCAGCCATCGAACGTCTTCCTTGATTGCTTCCGCGTATTCGGTTTTTTCAGCAACCGGGTTGGTGTCGTCGAGTCGCAGGTTGCAAAGTCCCCCGAATTCCTTGGCTATCCCAAAGTTCAGACAGATACTCTTGGCATGGCCCAGGTGGAGGTATCCGTTCGGTTCGGGGGGGAATCGAGTATGTATCCGTCCATCGTTCTTTCCGCCCTCCTTGTCCTCCTTCACCCGGGTGCGGATGAAGTCGAGTGGTTTGTCCGCTTCTTCCTGATCAGTGTTTTCCATTTGTTTGTGATTTCTGGATCCGTGTCAATCGATCCGGTTGCCGTAGCTTTGGCGGTATTCCTTTTCCAGAGCCTTCAATCCTTTCTTACTCAGTCCGGCACCGTTTTCCGAAAGCAATTGAAGCGCCTTTCTGATCCGAGTCCTCGTAAGATCGGCGCCAAGTAGAGCCATTCCGTCAAAGAGAGGCAGGGAAACCTTGCTCCCGGTCATGCATACGAAGAAAGGAGCCAGGAGTTCCTTGAGTTTCTTGCCTTCCTTTTCGGCCAAGTTTTGAAAAATGCTCGAAAGGGAGTCTCGGTCCCAGGTGCTTGCTTTCTCAAGTTCCCATTCTGCGACTTTAAGGATTCGGGCAACTTCGACCGGTTCTTGCTTTCCTGCCAACTCTTCGAGCGGGTAAACCGGACTCTCGTTCAGGAGAAATTGGGAGATCGGGAAAAAATCGGAAAAGGTTTCAAGCCGGGGAAGAGCCAAGGGGATGATTTTTCGAAAGAAATCCGGACCGCCCTTCCAGTCGATCAACTTTTGGAGGACTTCTTCGGGGCTCAATTTTTCCCGGAGGTAGCGACCGTTGAGCCATTTGAGTTTTTCGACGTCAAAAATAGGTCCGCCCAAGCTAACTCTCTTGATCTCGAAAGTTTCGCATAACTCGTCGAGGGAAAAGATTTCGCGCTGATCGGGTAGGGTGTAGCCCATCATTCCCAAGTAATTGAGCATTGCTTCGGGTAGGAATCCGGCATCCTGATAATAATTTATGCTAGTCGGATTCTTTCTCTTGGACAGTTTTGACTTGTCCGGGTTTCTTAACAAGGGCAGATGGGCGAAGCTCGGAGGCGTCCAACCAAGGTATTCGTAGAGCAAGACATGCTTGGGCGTACTGCTTATCCATTCCTCTCCGCGGATAACGTGGGAAATCTCCATCAGGTGATCATCGACCACGTTTGCAAGGTGGTAAGTGGGGAAACCGTCTGACTTTTGAATGACCTGGTGGTCGATCTGTGTCCATTCGATGGATATCTCGCCTCTCAATTCGTCCGTAAACCGGCATTCTCCTTCCGCCGGAACCTTAAGCCTGACGACCCATGGTTCGTTTTGGTTCTTCCTTTCCTCGATTTCTTCGGGCGTCAGTGACAGGCAATGTCCGTCGTAGCGGGGGGTTTCCTTGTTGGCCATTTGCTCCTTGCGCACTTGATCCAACCGCTCGGACGAGCAAAAGCACGGATAAGCATTGCCTTGCTCGAGGAGTCTTTGCGCTTCCGCTTGATACAAGGCGGTTCTCTCGCTTTGCCGGTAAGGGCCGAACTCGCCTCCGCAATCCGGACCCTCGTCCCATTTCATCCCCATCCAGGAAAGCGCTTGAAGGATTGCCTCCTCCGATTCGGGAGTCGAGCGAAGTTGATCGGTGTCCTCGATGCGCAAAACCATGCGTCCCCCGTGCTTGCGGGCGAAGGCCAAGTTGAACAGGGCCATGTAGGCCGTTCCTACGTGGGGTGCTCCCGTTGGCGAAGGCGCGATTCGTGTTCGTACTTGATCCGTCATGATTTGTTCAAACCCTCGCTTGTAGGGGAATTCCCGGTTGGGGACGAACAAATTCTTGTCACGCGATTCCTTGCAAACCTCAGCAAGTCAAGGTAACTGTCTTCATGTGAAGGTACTGATTGTAGGAGCAAATGGAAAGGTCGGGACTTTGTTGTGCGGGCAAATGTGGGCGGCCAACGGGTTTTCTCCGATTGCCCTGATTCGCGACGTCCGGCAGCAAACGAAGTTTACGGCTTTGGGGGTTCCTTCCGCAGTCGGTGATTTGGAAAAAGGTCTGATTGAATTCTTGCCCGGCTTGGACGCCGTTGTGTTCACGGCCGGTTCCGGCGCTCATACGGGACCGAACAAGACGATAGACGTGGATCAAGATGCAGCCATTCGCTTGATGAATGATTGCAAGCAGGCTGGCGTATCCCGCTTTGTCATGGTCAGTGCCATTGGGGCAGACCCGTTAAGCAATTCCCCTCTTATTCAAAATTACCTGCGAGCCAAGGGTATGGCGGACGAATATCTCCGTTCGTCCGGCTTGGATTATACGATTCTGGCTCCAGGCACACTGTTGAACTCATCGGGAACGGGAAAGATTCAGGCAGCCGAAGAGCTGGGTTGTCACGGGACCGTGCCCAGGGAGGACTTGTCTCAATGCATAATCGAGGTCTTGCGCAATTACAATACGATGGGAAAAACCATTCAAATGATTTCGGGCAAAGATCCTATCAAAAACGCCGTTGCAAATGCTTCGGGAGGGGAGGCTCTTCCTCCAATTTTGTAGCACTGCTTGGAATACGGTCGAGTCATTGATCAAAAAAGCAAACATACGCTAAAGAATAGTCACCTCCCGGTGTTTCTCTCGATGCTTTGACACTCAGTGGTTTGCGTATGTTTATCTTCCTTTTTTCAGGCCGACGCCCGCAGGCTTTCCTGACATTTGCATTCTTTCGATTTGATTAAATGCATCAAACAACATTTATAGGCTTTGGCGGGTTTTTAAGCGCTTTCGAATACTACTGAACTTTTGCATGCCTAGAAGAAACGACATCGAACACATTCTGATCATAGGATCGGGTCCGATCATCATTGGTCAAGCCTGTGAATTTGACTACAGCGGAGCTCAAGCCTGCAAGGCTTTGAGGGAAGAAGGGTACCGTATCTCGCTCGTGAACAGCAATCCGGCCACGATCATGACCGATCCGGAGTTCGCGGATGCGACCTATGTCGAACCGTTGACGGTGGAAAGCGTGACCAAAATCATCGAATGCGAAAAGCCCGATGCCCTTCTTCCTACCTTGGGTGGACAGACGGGGCTCAACCTGTCTCTGGATTTGTTTTCCGCAGGAGTTTTGGATGAGCATGGGGTCGAAATGATAGGCGCCAAACCCGATGCGATCAAGAAAGGCGAGGATCGTGAGCTTTTCAAGCAAGCCATGCTCAGCATCGGGCTCGACGTGGCTCGCTCCTTCTCCGTTCATTCCATGGACGAAGCACAGGGCGCTCTTGACAAACTGGGAGATTTCCCGCTCATCCTCCGTCCTGCCTACACGCTCGGCGGCACAGGAGGAGGGATCGCCTATAACCGGGAAGAGTTTGACGAGATGTTGCGGCAAGGTCTGGATGCATCGCCGATCAGTCAGGTTTTGATCGAGGAGTGCCTCTTGGGTTGGAAGGAATATGAGATGGAGGTGATGCGTGACTACAAGGACCAGTGCGTGGTCATCTGCTCAATCGAAAATTTTGACCCCATGGGTGTTCACACGGGAGATTCCATTACGGTTGCTCCCGCAATGACTCTTTCCGACCGGGAGTATCAACTCATGAGAGACGCCTCCTTCGCCTGCATCCGGGAAATCGGAGTCGAGACAGGGGGAAGCAACATTCAGTTCGCCACCGACCCCCAAACGGGACGAATGGTGGTAATTGAAATGAACCCGAGGGTTTCCCGCAGTTCCGCCCTTGCATCCAAGGCAACCGGGTTTCCCATCGCAAAGTTCGCGGCCAAGCTCGCCGTCGGCTATTCCCTTGATGAACTCCAAAACGACGTAACCAAGGAAACCCCTGCCTGTTTTGAGCCTTCGATCGATTACGTCGTGACCAAAATTCCTCGTTTTACTTTCGAGAAATTCCCCGACGCAGACTCTACCCTTACTTCCGCCATGAAGTCCGTCGGCGAAGCCATGGCGATTGGCCGGACTTTCAAGGAGTCTTTCCAAAAGGCCTTGCGTTCCCTCGAAATTGGACTCAAGGGTTTCGAGGCCGGTAAGCTCAATGATCAGGATCTCGACAAATCAGCCGTAAGGGCAGGGGTCAAGCGTCCCTCTGCCGAAAGGCCTGCTTTTCTCTACAAGGCTTTCGAGATCGGGATGACAACGGATGAGATTTCGAAACAGTCGGGGATCGACCTCTGGTTTGTTCGGCAGCTCGATCAAATCTTCCAAATCCAGGAACAAATCGCTTCGAGCGGATTGGACCAGGTGGATGCCGAATTCATCAGGCAAGCCAAGGAAGCCGGGTTCTCCGACCGTCAACTTGCCGATGCTTGGGATTGCAAGCCGGATGAGGTCCGCAGAAGACGGGAAGATCTTGGGGTGAGCACGACTTTCCGCCTTGTCGATACCTGTGCCGCCGAATTCGAGGCTTATACGCCCTATTTTTACTCATCCTACGGCGATGAAAACGAGATCACCAAATCCGACAAACCCAAGATCATGATCCTTGGTGGAGGCCCCAACCGGATCGGGCAGGGGATAGAATTCGACTATTGCTGTGTTCATGCGTCTTTCGCCCTCCGGGAGGCCGGATTCGAGACCGTGATGATCAACTCCAATCCGGAAACCGTCTCGACTGATTATGACGTTTCGGACCGGCTGTACTTCGAACCATTGACCCTCGAGGACGTTCTTGAGGTTTATCATCAGGAACATTGTGATGGCGCAATCGTTCAGTATGGCGGGCAGACCCCCTTGAATCTTGCAACCGACCTTAAGGAAGCCGGAGTAAACGTCATCGGCACTTCGCCCGAAAGCATTGATTTGGCGGAGGACCGCGAGAAGTTCAAGAGAATCCTTGGCGATCTGGGGCTCAAGCAACCCCAAAACGAGACCGCCCTCTTCCCTGAAGACGCCAAGGACGCAGCTGCCCGGATCGGTTATCCGATTCTTCTTCGTCCCTCCTTCGTTCTCGGTGGGCGTGGAATGTTCATCGTCTACGACGAGGAAGAACTTGAATCCGTGGTCAAAGAAGCTTTTGCCGTAGCCCCGGGCAAACCCGTCCTTCTCGACAAGTTTCTCGAGGAAGCCATCGAATTGGACGTCGATTGCATTTCGGATGGCGAAACGACGGTAGTCGGAGGAATGCTCCAGCACATTGAGTTTGCAGGCGTACATAGTGGTGATGCAGCCATGGTCCTTCCACCCCATGATCTTCCGCAAGAGGTAATTGACGAGGTTCGCCAAGCCTCCCACGACCTTGCCAAGGCCCTGAAAGTGATTGGCTTGATGAATATCCAATTTGCGATCAAGGATGGCGAGCTATTCCTTATCGAGGTCAACCCCCGGGCTTCCCGCACCGTTCCATTCGTGAGCAAGGCGATCGGGGTTCCTCTGGCCAAACTGGGTGCCCGTGTCATGGCTGGAGCAAAGCTTGTCGACTTGGGCTTTACCGAGGAGGTCATTCCCAAGCACTGGGCGATCAAGGAATCCGTTTTTCCCTTCAACCGTTTTCCCGGGTCACCCATTGTTCTGACCCCTGAAATGAGGAGTACGGGTGAAGTCATGGGACAGGACGAGGACTTCGGGATTGCCTACGCGAAGACCCAAATGGCGGCAAAGCCTTCTCTTCCAATGTCAGGAAACGTTTTCCTCAGCGTGAAGGACTCGGACAAACCCCAAGCCCTTGAGGTAGCTCAAGGACTGGCCGAGCTTGGTTTCTCCTTCTATTCGACTGAAGGAACCGCCCAGTTTCTAAATGAGAACGGCATTCCTGCCGAAAGTGTACTCCGCATTAGCGAAGGTCGACCGAACGTCGCGGATCTGATCAAGAACGAGAAGGTTCATCTTGTCATAAATACCCCCTTGGGCTTGATTCCCAGAAGAGACGAGAACGGCATTCGGAGCGAGGCGGTCCTGCATGGGGTTCCTGTGATTACAACCCTTGGCTCGGCTTTTGCCGCCTTGAGCGGAATTCGCTCGCTTAAGGACAAGACGTTCTCCGTCAAGCCATTGCAAGCTTACTCGAATCCATAGATGCCTATTTCCATGAACCGTTCGGTCATCGCCCTGCTTTACGGTCCCGATCAACCGGGACTTGTCGCGAAAGTAGCGGGTTGGATTCATCATCGGGGAGGGAACGTCCTTCACGCTGATCAACATCTTGACCGGCAGGAAAACGTCTTTTTCCAGCGGGTGGAGTGGGAGCCTTCCGCTAGCCGGACACCTGAAGATGAATCCGCTCTCTTCAAGGAGATGGCCACGGTTGAACTTGGGATGAGCGTTCGCATGGCCTTGAGTAACGACCGGCCCAAGGTGGCGATTATGGTTTCGACGGCCGATCATTGCTTTCACGACCTCGTTTTGCGCGTCCGGGCAGGCGAGTGGAATGCCGATTTCGCAGGTGTTCTTTCCAATCATGATTCCTTGAGCGAAGTCTCTGATTCGTATGGTCTCCCTTTTCGGAGCTTTGCCGTGACCAAGGAAGGGAAACCCGAAGCTGAGAGAGCGCAGGTCGAATGGTTGCGCGAACAGAAAGTCGAATTGCTCATCCTCGCCCGCTACATGCAAATCCTAACTAAGGAATTCCTCGAGCAAGTGGGCTGTCCGGTAATCAATATTCATCACTCTTTCCTTCCTTCTTTTGCCGGGGCAAAGCCCTACCATCAGGCTTACAAGAGAGGGGTCAAACTTATCGGAGCCACAGCCCATTACGTTACGGAAGATCTTGACGAAGGGCCTATCATCGGCCAAGACGTTGCCCGGGTCAGTCATCGGCACGGACCCAAGGATCTGATTGAGAAGGGACGTGACCTGGAAAAACTGGTCCTCTCCACTGCCGTTCGCAGGCATTTGCAAAACCGGGTTCTTGTCTATCGGAACAAGACGGTTGTCTTTGATTGATTCGTCAGTCCGATTCCCCCCTGTTTGATCTAAGTTCAGGCAAAGATGATTGGGTCGCCAATGAGGAATCGAAGCGATTGGAAGAGCCTTTTCGGTTTTCGGATCAGCCTGAAGAAAAATAATTTTCGGGCAAACTCGACAGCGTTGTTTTTCCGGGCTTAAGAGTTGCCGTTGACTTTACGGCAAAAATCAAGACCATATCCTCCTTCTTCTTTATTTGCCCCATGGCTACCAACGAAAACAATACAGACCCCGAAAACGAATCCGATTCACCTCAGGATTCCTCAAGCCCTTTGCCCTCCGAGCAGGAACAAATTCCCGGATTGACGGCGGATGAGGCCGTAGACCGCGCATACGACGGGACGGAAGTTTGGAACAAGAACAAGATCTTTCTTTTCGCTGCTTTTGGAATCATTGCATTGGCTGTCGCAGGCTTCAATTACATTCAGAAGCGTGACGAAACCAAAACTTCGGACCGCAGTTCCGCATTCCTCCGGGCAAGCTTGGAGGAGGATGGAGCCGAGGATCGTTTCTTGTCTTTTGCCAAGGATCACGATGACAAGTTGGGCGGAGTGGCCAATTACCGGGCTGCCGTCATTCAATACCGGGCGAAGAAGTTTTCCGATGCCGCGACTACTTTCGAGAAAGCCGCTGCGATGCTGGCAGATGATCCACTGCTTGGGCGCGCATTGATCGGGCAAGCTGTGTCCCTCCTCAAGGCAGATGATTCCAACGGCCGGGGGCATGACTTGCTGACCGGGGTTTCAACGAATGCTTCGCTTCTTCCTGCCGATCGCGCTGAAGCTCATTTTCTTTTGGGTGTCCAAGCTTTGTCCAAAGGGGATGATGATGCGCTTGCTTCGGAATTGGATACTCTGGCCAATGATCTTAACGCGAGTTACTTTCATTCCCGGTTGGCGGAATTGTCCAAAACCAAAAAACTGTTGGGCTCGGCGGAATCCCTTGCCGATCTGAACTTGGAAAAAGGCAAAGTCTTTCTCTCCCAAAACAAAGAAAACGAAGGTGTCGTGACCTTGGAAAGCGGGTTGCAGTACAAGGTTCTTGCCCAAGGTATCGGCCCGAACCCCCTCGCAGACGACGAGGTTGAGGTTCACTACCATGGAACTTTGCTCGACGGGCAGGTATTCGATTCCTCGATCCAGCGAGACGAACCTGCGAAGTTCAACGTTTCCGGGGTTATCAAGGGATGGACGGAGGCCTTGCAATTGATGAAGGTTGGTGGCAAATGGAAGATT
>JABGWD010000446.1 GCA_018645725.1 Opitutia bacterium | reverse complement strand
GTTTCCTCCAGAGCCTCCTGCGCAGTGGCGTGCACGGTATGACCTTCCTGCCAAAGAAACTCCGCCGTACGCAAGAACAGTCGGGGTCTCATCTCCCAACGAACGACATTGGCCCATTGATTAATGAGAAGAGGCAAGTCTCTGTAGGACTGTACCCAGCGGGCAAAGAGTTCCCCAATAATCGTTTCCGAAGTCGGACGGACGATTAAAGGTTCCTCCAATTCCCCCGCAGGCTGAAGAATTCCCTGCTCATCCGGCTCCAAACGGGAGTGAGTGACCACTGCACACTCCTTTGCAAAGCCATCTACGTGTTCAGCTTCGCGTTGCAGAAAGCTTTTCGGAATAAAAAGGGGGAAGTATGCGTTCTTATGGCCGCTGCTTTTGAACATGGCATCCAGTGCGTCTCGAATGTTCTCCCATATTCCGTAACCCCATGGCTTGATCACCATGCACCCCCGCACAGGTGTGTTTTCGGCCAAATCGGCCGCCTTGACTACTTGTTGATACCACTCGGGATAATCCTCTTCCCGGGTTGGTGCGATCGCATTGCGTGGCTTTCCCATGATTTGCAAAAAACTACCCCTTCTAAAGAAAAGTACGCTTGAAAGCGAGGCTCTCTTTTTCCGAAGAATTTTGACAACCGAGAAGAGACAGGCCATCATGATCCTTTTTTTTCAATCCCAACCAAAGACCTTTCCATACCATGACTCAAATAATCGAAGTGCACGGACGTGAAATTATTGATTCCCGAGGAAACCCGACCGTAGAAGTCGAAGTCGAACTGAGCGGAGGTGCGTTCGGCCGAGCAGCCGTTCCATCCGGAGCAAGTACCGGTGAACACGAAGCCATCGAACTTCGCGACGGGGATTCGGCCCGTTATTTGGGCAAAGGGGTTTCCCAGGCCGTGGAGAACGTCAACACGAAGATAGCGGAGACCATCATAGGTATCGACGCGATTGACCAAACGGCGGTTGACCAAGCCATGCTTTCGGCCGACGGCACCCCGAACAAATCGGTCTTCGGAGCCAACGCCATTCTCGGCGCATCCATGGCAACGGCGCATGCCGCGGCCTGTGCCTGCGGGTTACCTCTTTACAAATATCTCGGTGGGCCGAATTCCAAAGTCCTGCCCGTCCCGATGATGAACGTACTCAACGGAGGCTCACACTCCGATGCCCCGATCGACGTGCAGGAATTCATGATTATGCCAGTCGGCGCCAAGACCTTCAAGGAATCCTTGAGGATGGGGTGTGAAATCTTTCACGCCCTCAAGAAAGTGCTGAAGGACCAAGGCCTTTCCACCGCCGTAGGGGATGAAGGTGGTTTTGCCCCGAACTTGGCCAGCAATGAAGCTGCCCTCGAATCTTTGGTCGAGGCCGTTGACAAAGCGGGTTACAAGCTTGGGGAGGAGATCCAGTTTGCCTTGGACGTCGCCTCGTCCGAATTCTTTGACGCCGAAAAAGGCAAATACGTTTTTGGAAAAAGTGACGGTTCGGAGCGTAGTTCCGACGAGATGGTCGACTTTTACACCGATCTCGTGGATAAATTCCCCATCCGTTCCATAGAAGACGGTTGTGACGAGAATGATTGGGACGGCTGGAAGAAACTGACCGATGCAATCGGAGACCGCGTTCAACTGGTCGGGGACGATCTCTTCGTTACCAACGTTGATTTCCTCAAAAAAGGAATCGATCAGGGAGTGGCCAATTCCATTCTCGTCAAAGTAAACCAGATCGGTTCCCTTACCGAGACTTTTGACGCCGTCGAAATGGCCAAGGAAGCGACTTACACTTCGGTCATCTCTCATCGGTCCGGCGAAACCGAAGACGTGACGATCGCCGACATCGCGGTAGCGACCAACGCCGGCCAAATCAAGACCGGTTCACTCTCGCGTACGGACCGGATTTGCAAATACAACCAATTGCTCCGAATCGAAGAGCAGCTTGGAGACCAAGCCGTTTACGGGGGAAAGCTTCAATAAGCCAGCCGATCTCCCGACCATGATCGGGTTGACCCGTCTTCCCAATCCAAGTCATCGGCCCCTTTTGGGATGACGCAAACGACAAGCCTGCCACCCTTCCCTGACTCACTTGAGGACTGGTGGTGGAACCAAGCTACCCTCAAGTGGCCCGATTATTCGGAGGACAAACTCCTTAACGCCATTCGGCGCGAAATCGTGGAGCAAAGCGACCGTTTCAACAAAACGCGTTCGTTCGATCCGAATTCCTATGGCTCGAGGGATTTGTCCATTCTCTCCTATGGCAACTTCTTTTTTTCCCGCACCTGGCAAGCAATGGCTTTTGCGCTATCGGAAGCTTACTTTCTGAGGGAGTGGAAGGCTCCGCGCAAAGGACCGCTTCGCATCCTGGATCTGGGATCAGGGAGTGGAGCAAGCGGATTGGCCTCGCTCTTTCTGCTAAGACAATGGGGTCTGAAGAATCCAATGAGCCTCGAGGCATGGGATTACTCGGGCAAAAGTCTAGCTACCATGAAAAACCTTCATCAATCCTGCATGGGACTTTGGCCCGACAGCAAAGTTTTTACCACGAGGAAAGATTTGAGCAATGACCTTCCCCCTCCCAATGCCCGCAAGTTCGATTTGATTCTACTTGGGTTTGCTCTCAATGAGATTCATCAGGAAACGGAAAGCAGAAGCCGGACCGAATGGCTGAAGCAAGTCCTTCATCACCTCAAACCGGGAGGATTCCTGATAATGATGGATCCGGCAGGGACCGACAGTTGCATGAACCTACAGGAAGATTCTCACGTTTTGACGCAAGGAGATTCCCGAATCAACTTGCATGCTCCGTACTTCAACGGGTTGCCTTGTCCATTCTTTGTCCAAAAGTCAAAATACTACAGTCACGAGGTGCGGAGCATCTACCCGACGCGAACCGTCCAAAAAATCAATTCACCCCTTCATTTGGAAACCCGAGAGGTCAAATTCGGGTTTTCCATCCTGAGCAAGGCGGAAGTTCCTGCCCTTCCGCTTGGCCCCGGGCGTTGCCGGTTGGTTTCCCCGGTCAGAAAACGAAAGGGAACGATATCCTTTGTCGGAATAGGTTCGGACGGGAAAGAATACCGCTACGAATTACAAAGAAGAGATCTCAAAAAAGACGAAACCAAACGCATTCTTTTTTTACAAAGAGGCGACGTTCTTGAAATCCAAGGCATTGTGCCGGGAAAAGACGAAAGACAGGTCCGCCTGCCCTCTCCCCAGGCAATCAGCCTGCTGTTCGCCCCAAGAATCGACGTCGGCTAAAAACCAATCGAGTCTCTTCTTCCCTGTTTGCTGATCAATTCTCTGCCGAACCAAACGCCTGCTCCGGATTCGATTTCCGTCAGGGTCATCAGGAAATAAAAATCTTTTTGCGTAACCTTGTCTACTCTGGAAGTTTCCTCGATGATTTTTCCGGAAAGGGAAAAGTGAGGCCGGGGATGAAAAACTGCGAAAGGATCGCCTCTGCCCAATTTAGCCCTCACGTCCTTGGCATACTGATCCGATGTTTTGCTGCCCTCGGTCGTAGAGATTCGCACACGGTTACTGGCTAGCAAGTCTCTCTTCATTCCCTGCAGCAAGAGATCCGTGTCAAAATAAGTCTGGGTATCGTTCCTGACTTCTCCCACGTGAAGGATTGCAGGTTGATCGGGGGCCTTCGACAAAGCACCGGTTGTAAACAGGTCCTGTAGCAACTTGTTTGCGGCACGGGTAAAGTCCTGAGAGTTGATCTTGCCAATATTGACCAAGCCTTTCTCACTGCTGTCTTCGATATAACGGGCATCGGCGTTTCGGCCGATGGGTCTGCGGTCACCGCAGGAAAAGAGCAAACATACGGCAAAGAGGCAAGAAAGGCGAAAAAAGTAAGGTTTCATACTTGTTTTTGGGATTAAAAGGATTACTTGGCTTTTTGAAGTTTGAGCCAGAAATTCTTGGCTTTTGGCGTACTGGCAACGGACTGGACCGCAACGTTTTCGGCTCCCCGCACGTAAAGAGGCATCCACACTGCGGAAGAGTCGTTAATGACGATGCCATCCTCATCCATCCATTCGATTTTGTAGTTCAGGTTGAGGGCTTGCTTGGTAAGATTCTCCAAGTTGACCTGGATCTTGAGGAGATCTTCATTTGCCTTTGCTTGGTTAATGCTGACCACCTGCAGGTTCCTGGAAAGGGAACTGCTCATGTAAACGCGTTTCAATTCGGGAAGGGCGCTTGTGTCTCCCGGGTTTTTCTTCGTCGTTTGGTGAACCGGATTGGTGTTGCAACCAAAGGAAACAAAACCCGCGAGGAGCAAAGTCAGGAGAAAGCGAAAGTGAATGGAACTGTATTTGATCATTTTTGATTAGGGCTCGAGGGAAAGAACGCCAACGACTTTGAGAGGGCTATGAGCAGACACGCTTCTTACCCAAACCAAATTCGTGGAAGCCGACGGATTCAAGGCAACCTCCTCGTTCAAAGTTGCGCCTACACCCTCCAGAGTCAATTTTTTATCTTGTGGAGTCTTGATTTTGCAAAATTGGATTTGCTTGGGCAAAGTACCCCAAGCCCGCAAATCGGCCTTGGTTGCAGCTTGGGCCAAGAGACCGACTCCGATACCGACAATTGCCCGGGTAGTGTCATTTTCGGACCTGACCGAATCGGTAGCGAGGTATTGGAGTCCACCCTTTGCCAAGGCTCCTGAAATTGCCCGGGCAAGCTCGATCGGGTAATCTTTGTCGAATTCCTTGGCGACAATCGCGTCCATGTCTGCAAGTACTTTGGTCTGAACGGGTTTCGCCAAAGTGGTCGCGTTTATTCTCAAGCCCGAAAGGAACTGGTCATTTGTCTTGAGGCTTGGGAGCGCTATGCCAAGGTAGGGGATCCGGGCTTGGTTTGCAAAAAAAACGATGGGCAGATCAAACCGCTTTTCAACACGGACGGGCGCTCGACCGGTCTCGAAAAAAACGTAGGTCATGGACTCGGGGTTCCGCATGCCTTTCTTCGCATCCGACAAATCATCCCGTATCCATTGATTTTGAGGAAAAAGAGAAGCCAGCCGGCGCAAGGAGAATGCCGCTTTGTCGAAATCTTCACTTTGCGATCCCGTTCTCAGGAAGTAGAGGGATTCCAAATAGATCGCGGCAGGATTCACGTACTCGGGCAAATTGGATGGCACCATGGCCCGGACCCTCAATCTTTCGTCTCTCAAGGGGTTTTTCCCTTCGGCATTGATTCCCTGATTCAGATCGACGCCTTTCTTTTTCATACTCGATTGAGCGGTCAGGAGTTCTTTTTTCCAAATCTCCCTGGAATCTTCAATCGCTTGCCTGGATTTGAATATTTCTGCGCGGGCCCGCCCCTTTTCGTCAAGTTGAAGATAGTTAAGGGCTTGGTAGATCCTCATCATGACCCGTTCGTAAACCCTCGATTTATAGGGTTTCCATTCGGCCGAACCAACAACGGATGAAAAGGCCTCGGAAACTCGAGCTTCCGTTTTCAAATGTACCCCAAACCAGCGATCGTATTCAGCCGAAGCCTCTTGCAGCGCCATTACGCTTCCGTCCAAGTCGCCTGCCAAGCGTTTGACCGAACCTTCCTCGAGCTTGTAAAGGAGGCGATCCCTCTTGGGACCGCTTTGGGACAATTTTTCCGCCTCGGTCGCGGCACTTTTGAAATCGCCTATTTTCCACGAAAACCGAAAGTTTTCGGATCGGTCGTAATGACTGCTGACGCAACCATAAAGAAAAAATGGGGCAAGGGAGAGAAAGCAGACTTTCCGTGCCAAGAAAATTTTCAATTTTCCAAGAATTTTCAAACAAAGACAATCTTCAGGAGAATAACCCTAGGGTTGGTCGGGCTTAAGGACTTTGATTTCGAAGTCCTTGCTGTTCTTCGCATCTCCCACGACCGCCTTGTATCGCTTGCGGGTTCGAAGAGCTTGAATCATCGCCTGTTGTCTCATTTTTTTGAGGTAAACGGGGGGATCGTCAAAGCCGGTCATCAGCGTGGAAGTAACCATCAAGGTACTCAATTCTACACTCATTTTCCTGCTGAATCCTTCGGGGAGAGCAAAAACCAACTCCCCGGGAGAAAGAACCGTGGAAGCAAGCTTTTCTTGCTCAAGTTTGCATTCTCCCACAAGAGCTATGATCTTGAGGCCGCCATTCGTCGTGATGCCGATCATGAGGGCAAATGGGGTATCGCAACTGACCCGAACCATGGACAAAGGACTTTTGATCGTTGCGCTGTTGCCATTCGCATCAGATGAAATGACAAAGGATCCGGAATGCAGATCGAATACCTTGCTCTCGGGCAAGGCGAAGCTGGCTGCGTCCACGCTTCGCAGTGTAAACTTGCTTGCATCTTCGAAATAAAGCTCCACTCCGGCTTCGGGAAGAACGGTCAACCGCCTGCCTATGCCAATGAATTCTCCAATTTCTTTAATTTCTTTCGGCTGCCAGACCTCTCTCGCCAAGACCGTACCAAAGCGTTGACTTACGAGAATCTCGTCCGGTTCTTCGCCAAGAGGAAGCAGTTCGTCTCTTTTGATGATCTTCAAACCCGACCGGTTTTGATACCTCGCAACGAGGGATCTGCCTTTGGCTATTCGGATTTCCTTGCGGACAACCTCGTTCAGGGGATGCCTGGGCGAAGCCTGCTTCAAATAACCCATGGCCTTGTTGAAATAACCCAAGGCCTTTGCAAAGTCGCCCTTATCTGCTTCGGCACGACCAAGCTGAATAAGCTTTTCTATCTCGGGACTCGTGACTTGGCCATCCGCAACCGCGAGAAAACCGGTTAAAAAGAAGAAAAGCAACGCACACGGAGTGCGAATCAGGTGATTGGTCAATAAGGCGAAAAACGCCACCCTTACCTTTTAAAAGGAATGGTTGACTGCCAAGGAAAATCCACTGGGGAAATCCCTGAACTCGATGACGTCTGCCCTGTTTCCATCCTTCGCCGTATAATTGGCGGCTCCCGTGAGGTTCAGCCAATCGTTGATTGCATAGGAAGAGCTCAGACCCGCAACGTAAGTAACGTCGGCTTTACCACTGTTTCCACCTTTCTTGTAGTACATTTTGGAGACCGAAAGAGAAGGAGTGAAGGTAAGCTTATCGGAAACGGGTTTGATGTAGGACATGTTGATCGAATAAGAGGCACCCGTTTGCAAATTCGCAGGCGTGTCAGTCAAACCTGAATCAAGCAGGGCAGACGTAGTCGTCTTCAGCGTCTCGGATAACTTGTCGCCGTTCGACATGGCATAGCTCAACCCTCCGGTAGCCGTCAAAATATCACCATTTTCCAAAGGTATCGTTTTGGTTAGGGAGACGGAAGGAGTATTGGAATACATCAGGACGTCGCCTTTGAAATGATGAGCGGAAGAGTTCCCATTGTTTCGGAAGTTGATAGCCCGGACATAGGTGTTTCCCACGGAGAGCGTGTAATCGTTTGGCAGGACGAAGGGAATGGTCAGGCCTACTATTTGGATATCCATATCCAAGCCTCTCAATTCATGCCCGAAATCCTGAACGGGATCATTGTAAGTACGCAAATGCATGAGCATGAGAGAAGGAGCGCTAAGGATGTCGTCACCTATGCCGTACTCTCCCAATCCCATCATCATCATAAGGCTAAGATCGAAGGTCGTGCCGTCTTCCAACTTGTCCGAACTGGTGCTTTTGTTAGGATTGGAAGTATACTTGTAGGAAGAACTAAGGCTCAGGGAGGGAGTAAGCTCGGTGCTCTTGACGTCAACCAATCGTTGCGTGCCCATTGCATCATCGCCCGCCTTTGCTTTGGCCAAAGCGTCGGCAAAGAAATCGGAGGGAAGGGCAGCGCCACCCGCAGGAGCTTTTGTTGCCGAAGAATTGGCATCCCCGAAAACTTGCAGCGTGAAAGAAAAGACTGAAACCAAGATGTACGTCAGTATGTATTTCATAAAATTTAGGTAATTTGTCGACTGCCTGACCGCTCAAGCACACTGATCAATCAGGTAGTTTGCCTCGGATGACTGATGAAATTCCAACCATGGAATTCTAGTTGCTCTTGCCAATGGTAATGCTTCCGCCATGCGCATCGAAGGCCGCGCGATCCATAATCAAATGACTTCCGTACCTGATTTTCTCAATGAAGTTGACTCGGCCATGCTGGATGGAATTGAAATGGGGATACTTCCCATCGATTCCACCGTGAAGACTGTTCAAGTTGACAGTTGAAGCAGACGGGAAATTCACGTTCGAAAGATTGATGGTCATGGCTTCCATGGCAATTCGCTTGACCGATTCGGAGAAGCGCAGGTTGTTCACCTGAAGTTCATTGGCAGCCAACAAGTGAACGAAGTCAGCGCCCTTTCCGGACGTTTCCATCTTCGAATTGTTGATTACGATACTATCCAAGGAACGCAGGGATATTTCGTTATCCGATTTCAAATCCACGTTCTTGACTTCCAACGAATCAAATGAACCTATTCCGAGCTCATCACCACCGAAGCTTATCGAAGTCGCGCCGGAGAGATCAATGCTTCCGGCCGAAAGCAGGATCAAGACCGAATCCGTGGAAGACGGGTTGAAAACTACGTTGCCGGTAAGGGTAAGCTTGTCCGAAGCCGCAACAAGGAAATCCACTTCCCCCGTGGATTTCAATGCGTACTCACCGGATGAGAAGGAAATGTCCTTGGCTCCAAGGATAAGCTCCTTGAAATCGTCACCCGTATCCGCACTGTCGTCAGACCCGGAGCCTTGACTGCCGTCCAAACCACTCAAAGCCGTGTAGGCATCCGACGTTTCGGCAAAGAAGACACTGGCAAGAACTTGATCGGAAGCGGCAAACAATGCGGGATCAAGAACTCCGCCGGTAAAGGAACGGCTATCGAGCAATCCCAACATGCCGGCTTCGTCCTGCAGAGTAAGCTGGGCTACCTGGCCAGGAGGGCTACCAGGAGGAGTCGCTTGTGGACCAACCTGAATGTCGGCCAAGACCTTCGTGAGCTCGGATTGAGACAAATTCAAATTCTTGAGCTCAACAAAAAGCTGGGATGGCAAATCCGAGTTGGTCTGAAGAATCGGAATGACGGACTTGAAGTAGGCGGGATCAGCAGCCAACAAGTCTATGTATCCAAGATCCAATTTTTGACCCATGAGTTGGTTGGCCGGATCAAGGAATACACCGAGGGACTCAGGGTTGTCGAACAGTCGTCCAGCTCTCTCGGGACCAACCATGGTGACCAAATCAACTATCTGCTGAGCATTCTCCTTGTTTTCATCAATGAGTTTGGCATATTTCGGAAATTCAGCCTTCAAGTCCGCAATGAGAGTTCTTGTTTTGAGCCGTTCATTTTCCCTCAACAATGCTTCGGGGTCAGTGAAGTCCACGTTGCCGATTTCTTTCGCATTGTCTGCGTTCACGATAAGATGGTCCAGGAAATCAGCATCAAGAGGAGTACCGGTTTTGGATGCTTTGGCAACAGTATCAGCGGAATCTCGCAAGTTGGTAACGAGCTTGTTTGCATATCCAGCAGCATTTTTCTTGGCTGCGGCTATCTTAACCGGATCACCTCCAGCGGCGTCTATGTCTGCCTTGATGTTTTTGTTGGCAGTTGTAAGCAAACCGGCGGCCGCGACCAATTCCCCAAGAGAATCACCTATTTCGACATTTCTCATGTCCACGCCCAATTCCCTCATTTGAGCAGCTTGTCCATCCTCAATGTCGAAAATATCTACGAAACTCTTCATGCCTTCGTCCGAATTAAGGATATTGGCAGACAAACCTTTCTTTTCAACAAAAGCATTTGCCAAGGCAGCGGCCTCGGGGTCATCGGTTGCTATGCCCAATTGCTTGGCTTTGATAACGGGGTTGGCTTCGCGGAGAGCCGTTTGATCGACTGGAGGTGGTTCCACAGGCGGAGGCGGTCCATCAGGTCCCGGACCGGGTGGCGGTGGCGGTCCATCAGCACCAGGGCCAGGAGGTGGCGGAGGGGCATCCGGATCTGGGCCGGGAGGTGTGCCTGGCTCGGTTGGCTCAGTGCCTGGCTCGGCAGGAGGAGTGCCCGGCTCGGTTGGCTCGGTGCCCGGCTCAGTTGGCTCGGTTGGCTCGGTGCCC
>JABGWD010000445.1 GCA_018645725.1 Opitutia bacterium | reverse complement strand
TGGCTGGTTTCGTCCTCCTTCGCTATTTGGGTTATTTCCGATTCGATTTTTTCGGGAAAGGTTTGGTTTCTTTGGTGCAGGACCGTGAGACTTCTCGAGTTGCCGAGCAGGTCGTGAAAGAAGTAGAGGGCATGGTTGCTATTTCTCAAGATTTTGGCGATTTGCCCAAGGCTATTGAGCGAGCTTCCGCTGCCCTTGGCTTTGCTGAAGTAAAGATGTCCTTTTTTCAGGAGGATGGCTTGCTAGGGGTGCCATCTGATACATCCACTAGGCAAGTCCGTGAAGTGATTAGTTGGTCGGATTCGCAATACCCAGGCTATTTCCCACGTGATCGTGCTTTTTCAGCTGAATTTCCTATAAATGGGCTTCGCTATGTGTATGGTTCCGTAAATTATCAATTTCTCGACGGTAGGCAAAACCTTGAAGTGCATGATGAAATATTGCTCGAGCGCATTCACGACGCGATTTCATCACTTGCTGGTCGTGTCCGTCGAGCCGAAGCAAAAACTTGATTCTTTATTCGAATCAGTGATGCCTTGGGGCGAATTAAGCCCATCAGATGGGAATACCCTCTCTGTTCGTTTCATTTTCCAGAATCTTGTTTCCTTCTCTCCATTGCTCATAGCAGTAAATCCCAGTCTCCGAGTGAGTTGCCCATAACCATTAATTATGAATATTAATCAAAGTTCCGTTCTCGTAATCGGAGGAGCAGGATTTATCGGTAGTCATGTTGTTGCTGAGTTATTAAAAACTGATGTCGGAAGAGTCGTAATCTTTGATAATTTTGCTCGCGGTAAACTTCATCATTTAACTGAAAGCTTGGAAGATTCGAGATGTGAAATTTACTCCCATGGTGGGGATGTTCGTGATGTCGATATTCTCAATGACGCGATGGATGGTATTGATGGCGTCATTCATCTTGCTGCTATGTGGTTGTTGCATTGCAAGGATTTTCCTAGAACTGCGTTCCATGTTAATATTGAAGGAACTTTTAATGTTCTTGAAGCTTGCGTTAAGAATGGAGTGAAGCGTTTAGTTTATTCTTCCTCCGCTTCGGTTTATGGAGATGCGGTGGAGGTACCGATGACTGAAGAACACCCATTCAATAATCGCAACTTTTATGGGTCGACCAAAATTGCGGGAGAAGCAATGTGTCGTGCATTTTACGATCGTTATGGTTTGGATTACGTGGGTTTGCGATACATGAATGTTTACGGACCTCACCAAGATCAAACCGCTGCCTATACTGGTGTCATTCCCATAATGTTAAACAAAATCGACGCCAATGAGGCTCCGGTTATCAACGGCGACGGTACTCAAGCCTATGATTTTATTGATGTGGAGGATGTCGCTCGCTGTAATGTCTTAGCCCTTGAAGCGGAAGCATCTGACGAATTCTATAATGTCGGAACTGGTGTCCAGACTAGCATTAGCCAGCTCTGTGACACGATTCTTGATTTAAAGCAGTCTGACTTAAAGGTGACTTACAATCCCTACAGTGAGGACGATGCTCGTAGAATGGTACAGAATCGGATAGGATGTCCGCAAAAAGCGAAGAAGGATTTGGGGTTTGAATACGAGACCGAACTTAGAAAAGGTCTTCAGGACTTGATTGTTTGGCGAGAAGCCAATTCGTGAAAATACCTATAGCCCGAACGAGTCTTACCGAGCAGGAAAGGCAAAGTGTGCTTGGGCCTCTTGAATCCGGTTGGTTGGTTCAAGGCTCGAAAGTTCGCGAATTTGAGGAAAAATGGTCCGTTTTTTCCAGGGCGCCTCATTCGGTTGCCGTTACTTCCTGCACCTCGGCCATGCACCTTTCCTTGGCTGCGCTTGGTTTCGGTTCCGGTGACGAGGCAATCGTACCGGCCTTCACGTGGATTTCCACTGCAAATGTGATCGAGCACCTAGGCGGAAAGGTTGTTTTTTGCGACGTCAATCTAGATACCTTCAATATCGATGGAAGCCAAATTGCGGACAAGATCACGTCTCGTACAAAGGCGATCATGCCCGTTCATCTGTTTGGGCTGGCTGCGGACATGGATCCTATACTTTCCCTTGCCAGAGAAAACAACCTTCACGTTGTCGAGGATGCAGCTTGTGGCTTTGGTGCGAAATATCATGGAGTCCACGTCGGAAATTTCGGAGATGCCGGATGCTTCAGCTTTCATCCCCGCAAGGCAATCACCACGGGCGAAGGTGGCATGGTGACAACCAATAACCCGGACTTGGCTGAAAGAATCGGAAGGTTACGAGATCATGGAGCGGAGATGACGGATTTGCAACGCCATCTCGGGGCTCGTCCGTATTTGCTAGCTGATCATCCGGATGCCGGGTATAATCAGCGCATGACGGATTTGCAGGGCGCTCTCGGGGCGGCCCAAATGGATCGGGCCCAAGAGATCGTGGACGAACGTCGTATGTTGGCCGCGCGTTACAACGAAGCCTTTGAGCACCTAGCTTGGCTTAGGACACCAGTCTGTAGGGAAGGATACGACCATGGCTACCAAAGTTACCCATGCCTTTTCGAGCCTGAGGAAATAAGTCCGGATTCCATTTCCGGAATCAATGAGTTGCGCAATTCTTGGATGGATCAGCTTCAAGCGGACGGGGTTTCCACGCGACCAGCTACCCATGCCGTACATATGTTGAACTACTACAGGACAAAATACGGGATTCAACCGCAGGACTTCCCCCAAGCTCATGCTGCTGACCAATGTAGTATTTCCCTCCCCTTGTTTCATGGTATGAAGGAAGACGAGCAAAGTTTTGTGATAGAGAAAGTCTTGGAATACCAGCCCTGATGTGTGGAATAACGGGACAAATTAATTTTGACGGAGAACCCGTTCCTTCCGAAATTCTGAAGAGAATGACGGATGCAATTTCTCACCGAGGTCCAGATGGGGAAGGGCATTGGATCGAGGGGAACGTGGGTATTGGTCATAGACGTCTGGCTATTATCGACCCTAGCCCTGCTGGGCATCAACCAATGATTTCCTCCGACCATCGCTATATCCTTACTTACAATGGCGAGGTCTATAACTTTCGAGAGCTTAGGTCTGAACTTGAAGCCAAGGGCTACGATTTCCATTCTCAAACGGACAGTGAAGTTGTCCTTTCAGCCCTCGTAGAATGGAAGGAGGACGCACTTCTTAAATTCAACGGCATGTTCGCTTTGGCCTTATGGGATCGTAAGGAAAAGACGCTATTGCTTGCCCGTGATCGGTACGGGATCAAGCCACTCTACTACTTTCAGAACGACAAAACTTTCCTATTCGGTTCCGAGCAAAAGGCGATCTTCGAACAGCCTTCCTTCGATCGCAAAATCAACAAGAAGGCGTTGCTGGAATACTTCACTTTTCAAAACATCTTTACCGATCAAACCCTGACCCAAGGGGTTAGCATCTTACCTGCCGGTCACTTTGCAAAACTTAACTTATTCGAAAAAAAACCATCCCTTCGAAAAACCGGCTATTGGGATCCTAGATTCGTCGAGCCTGAAAACCCTGCGGCAAAGGAGGAGTATGTGGAAGAACTCGACCGGTTGTTCAAGCAGGCGGTCCAGAGGCAGCTGGTTAGCGACGTAGAGCTCGGGGCATACTTGAGCGGAGGCATGGATTCCGGTTCGATCACCGCAATTGCATCCCAATCCTTTGAATATCTGAAATCCTTCACCTGCGGGTTCGATCTTAGTTCGGCATCGGGCCTCGAAGCTTGCTTTGACGAAAGATCCACTGCCGAGGCCTTATCTTACGCATTCAAAACCGAACATTACGAAGTGGTGCTCAAGGCAGGGGATATGGAGAGATGTCTTCCCACCTTGGCTTGGCACCTCGAGGAACCTCGCGTGGGGCAGAGTTATCCAAACTTCTATGCCGCCAAGCTTGCCAGCAAATTCGTCAAGGTCGTGTTATCAGGCGCCGGAGGCGACGAACTTTTTGCGGGGTATCCATGGAGATACTTTCGAACGATGGTGAATGAAAACTTTGAAGATTACATCGACAAATACTATTTGTACTGGCAAAGGCTGGTTAGTAATTCCGACCTCAAGAATCTGTTTTCTCCACTTGAGAAGGACGTGGATGGAGTTTGGACAAGAGACATATTCAGGGATGTCTTCCTTACTCATGATCAATCATTGGATACGCCCGAGGATTACATTAACCACTCCCTGTATTTCGAGACCAAGACTTTTTTGCATGGATTGCTCGTGGTGGAAGACAAACTAAGCATGGCTCATGGCCTGGAGAACAGAGTGCCTTTCCTTGACAATGACTTGGCTGAGTTTGCGATGAAATGCCCTGTCTCCCTCAAGCTCAAAAACCTCAAGGAAGTCGTTCGTATAAACGAAAATGAGACCGGGGACAAGCAGACGCAATTTTTCAAACAAACGCAGGACGGCAAGCAAATCCTGAGGGAAGTAATGAACAGGATCATACCAAAGGAGGTGACGGATGCTAAAAAGCAGGGCTTCTCAGGTCCTGACTCAAGTTGGTTCAAGGGGGATAGCATTGAATTCGTCAAACGAAAGATCCTGCAAAAGGATGCCAGGATTTACTCCTTGTTCGATCGGAAGACGGTAAATGATTTGGTTGACGAGCATCTCTCCGGAAAAACCAATCGCAGGCTTTTGATATGGTCCTTGCTCAATTTGGAGGAAATTCTCGAATCCGAGATGCTCGGAGTATGATGAATCGGGAAGATTATTGGGAACTTTGGCGGAAAATCGCGAGAGAGGAAATCCGTCCCTCCGCACAAGATAACTTATGCGTCCTGAGAAGTTCGTCGGATACCGGAACGGAACAGCAAACAAATGATGCGTTTAGCGACAAGTGGGGCGCGTACGAGGAAAGTTCAGAAAAAGAAGTCTGGTACCAAATGCAAAAAGATTGGTATTTGCGCTTGTATGGTTTTGCTTCGGAAGAAGAGTTCGCAGGTTTTCTCAAATCGAAAAGAATCATTTTCGATGCAGGTTGCGGACTTGGATACAAAGCCGCTTGGTTTGCATCTTTGGCTCCGGAATCCTTGGTTATCGGAATCGACTATTCGGAAGCCGTTGGAATTGCTGCAAAGAATTACCCTTCCCATACCAATCTGCTCTTCGCTCAAGGAGACATTGCATCCACTCCCTTTCTCGAGGGCAGTATTGATTACGTTAGTTGCGATCAAGTAATCATGCATACCCAAAACCCCGATGAAACTTTTGGGGAACTTGTTCGTATTACTAATTCCGATGGCGGGGAGTTTGCCTGTTATTTTTATGCCAAGAAGGCGTTGCCCCGGGAGTTGCTCGATGACCATTTCCGCTCGGCTTGCGCGAACATGTCAAAGGAGGAATTGTGGGATATGTCCAAGCAATTGACTGTTTTGGGAAAAAACCTCAGCGACTTGAACGTGTCCGTCGAAGTTCCTGACATTCCTGCCCTGGAGATCAAGGGGGGCACCTATGACTTGCAACGCTTCGTTTACTGGAATTTCCTAAAATGCTTTTGGAATGAAGATCTGGGTAAGGAAACCTCAATCGTAACCAATTACGATTGGTATAGTCCGAGCAATGCAAGGAGGTACAGTGAGCAGGAGATACGAGGTTTGGTAGAAACCAACGGGTTGGACGTTAGGCATTTTCACCAAGAGGAAGCATGCCATAGCGGGCGTTTTTTCAAACGCTCCCATCAAGCGAAATGAGTGCAGATAAAAAGGAAGCTCGAAAAGGGGATAACCTATTTGGGAAATTGAGCTCTTTGTGGAAAACTCTCCGCAAAGAGGTAAATGAAAAATGGAAGAGAACTCTGCCCTTCGGGGATTATTTCGTGGACCGTTGGGAGAAGGCTTGCGAACTTGGTTTCGGAGAAGGGACGAGCATTTACGATTCCGCTATCGTGATCGGTGACGTGAAAGTGGGAGAAAATACCTGGATCGGCCCGAATGTCGTTTTGGATGGCTCGGGCGGGCTTGAAATCGGCAGCTGGTGTTCGATTTCCGCGGGGGTTCAAGTTTATACCCATGATTCGGTGGATTGGGCCTTGAGCGCGGGTGAAGCGGAGATGGAGAGGTTGCCGACGAAAATCGGTTCCCGTTGCTACATTGGGCCAAACGTCGTGGTTGTCAAGGGAGTCAGTATCGGAGAGGGGACGGTGGTCGGTGCAAACAGTTTGGTTCTTGAGGACCTTCCCCCGAATTCAAAAGCATTCGGGAATCCTTGCAAAGTTCGGCAATCATCTGCCGGTTAGCGGGAATCGTTTACGCTTCTTAATTGAAACCTTCAATTGATCAGGAAGAGATTCACATCTGCTCGCGATGTATCTACGACGAGCGGGTCTCGGCCATCGAGTTCGACGAGGATGGCGTATGCAATTATTGCAAACAGATCGATTCTCTATCCGAGGAGTATGGAACGGGGCAATCCAAAGGAGAACAGGAATTATTTCGTATCTTCGACAAAATCAAGCGAAGTGGAAAAGGGAAAAAATATGACTGCGCGATCGGAGTCAGTGGGGGAACCGATTCATCATACATGCTCTACTTGGCCAAGAAGCATGGGCTTCGCCCGTTGGCCGTACATTATGACAACACATGGAATACGTCGGTTGCCACCCAGAACATCCGAAAGGTTTTATCTGCCCTGGACATCGATCTTTACACCCATGTCGTTGATAATAAGGAGGCGGATGACCTGTTTCGATCTTTCTTTCTCGCTGGGGTCGCGGAAATAGAAGCCTCGACGGATTTGGCCTTGGCCGAAACCATATACCGGGCCGCATGGAAACATGGAATAAAATACGTGCTGGAAGGGCATTCCTTCGTAACGGAAGGCATAACGCCGGTTGGCAGGAATTATTTCGATGGTCGTTACGTGAAGACGATTCATCGAAAATTCGGCAGGATGCCCATGCGTTCCTATCCATTGATGACGTTCGGAAGGTTTATCTGGTGGTCCGTATTCGCTCGAATTAGAAAAATTCGCCCATTCTGGTACCTAAGCTACAACAAAGAGGAGGCGAGAGAGTTTTTGGAAAAGAAGTTTGATTGGAAATATTATGGCGGGCATCACTTGGAAAACCGAATGACGGCATTCTTTCATGGGATTTACGCGCCAAAAAAGTTTGGCATGGATTTTCGCAACAATACACTTTCCGCCTTGGTTCGTCTTGGCAAAATGACCAGGGAAGAGGCGTGGGTGAGTTATAACGAACCTCCTGCCGTCGAGCGCGACCTTATTGAATACTTCCGCAAGCGACTTGGGTTATCGAAGGAAAAGTACGATGAGGTGATGAGTGCAATCCCCAAGTCATGGACGGAATACCCCACCTACAAAAAGAGGTTCGAGCTGCTTCGCCCTCTATTCGCCGTATTGGCCAAGGCAAACCTCGTGCCCATGAGCTTCTATCTCAAGTATTGTTTCCCGACCAAGGCATAATGTGATTTCGGTACTCGATTATGGTATGGGAAACATCGGTTCCATCTTGAATATGCTTAAATGGATTGGGGTGGATTCCGAGGTGTGCGATGATTTGCCTTCTCTCGAGAAAGCCCAAAAGCTTGTTCTCCCGGGGGTTGGCGCATTTGATCATGCAATGTCAAGAATCCGGGAACTGGGAATATTCGACCTTCTGAACAGAAAGGCACTGGTGGACGAAATTCCGATCCTTGGAATTTGCCTTGGCATGCAGTTGATAACGCGCGGAAGCGAGGAGGGGGAAATGGATGGATTTGGGTGGGTTCCGGCTGAAACGCGGCGTTTGCCGGATTCCTCCGGCATAAAGATCCCTCATATGGGTTGGAACTTGGTAACTTCTGGCAAGGAGAGCGCGTTGACGCTTGGGTTCGAGGAACAGACTCGATTCTATTTCGTTCATTCGTATGCAGTCTTTTCCGATACCCCCGAAACTTGCATCCTCAAGACGAGCTACGGCGTTGATTTCGATTCGGCCATTCAGGAAGGCCAAATCTTCGGCGTACAGTTTCATCCCGAGAAAAGCCATCGCTTCGGAGCCGAGCTCTTCAAAAATTTTGCCAATTTGTGAACACTCTCCGTCCACGGATCATTCCTTCCCTCTTACTTCGCGGCGAATCACTCGTGAAGACGGTTCGATTCGGGAAGTTCCGTTATGTGGGAGACCCGGCAAACACCTGTCGGATTTTCAATGAACTTGAAGTGGATGAGCTTGTGTTTTTGGATATTTTGGCCAGCCGGGAAAAGAGAGAACCGAATTATTCTTTGCTTCGGGACATCTCGTCCGAATGTTTCATGCCACTGTCTTACGGGGGAGGAATCACATCGGTTGAAATTGCGGAAAAAGTTCTCAAGATTGGTTTTGAAAAGGTGATTGTGAATACCGCGGCTCTTCGTAATCCTGCCTTGATTGCGGATCTGGGCAAAAAAATTGGGAGGCAAAGCTTGATCGTGGCCATTGACGTTCGAAAGGGTTGGCTTGGGCAGGAGCGGTGCCGAGGGCTGTCTGGTCGATGGAATTCCGGTTTGCAACCAGTGACTTGGGCCCAGAAGGCACAAAGCGAGGGTGCTGGAGAAATCTTGCTGACTTCCGTCGATCGCGAGGGCACTTGGCAAGGATTCGATCTAGAGCTCGTGACCAAGGTCGTTGATGCCGTATCGATCCCCGTGATCGCGCACGGGGGGGCTGGTGCGATAGAGGACGTTTCCGAAGTAATCAAGACCGCAGGCGCATCCGCAGCTGCTCTTGGGAGCATGGTGGTCTTTCAAAAGAAGGATATGGGTGTTCTTGTGAATTTTCCGGAAACCGAACAACTAAGAAAAGCCTTGGCATGAAAACTGAGTTTGGGTTCACCTTTGAAAACCTGAAGAAACAATACCAGCTTGCTTTGGATGGTGGATATGAATTTCTCACATGTACGGAGTATGTCCTGAGAAAAAACAACTTGGGTCCATCTACCGTAGTCAATCGAGTGGATATCGATTTCTCATGCAAGAAAGCGGAGAGATTGCTGGAGATTTTCACCGAGCTTGGAGTGAAGGCAACTTTCTTCGTTCGGTTGCATGCCCCCGAATACAATCCGTTTTCCTTCGAGAACTATCGCATACTCAAGGCGATTCGCGACGAAGGGCATGAAATCGGATACCATTCCGAAATCGTGGACCAGGAAGCGATTTGGGACGAACCTGCCGAGATGTGCCTGACGAGAGATCTGTACGTTCTCAACTCCATGCTCGGCATAGAGGTAAAGGGTGTTGCCAGTCACGGCGGAACTACCGGTTTGAATAACCTTGATTTTTGGAAGACGAGGGATGCGAGCGAATTCGGTTTGCTATACGAGGCCTATGACGAATCCCCTTCATTCAATCTTTTTAACGAATCATTCTACCTGAGCGATTCAGAATGGACGCAGTGGAAATGCTACCAAAAGGGCGAGCTGGTTGAGGAGGATCGCCGTTCTTTGTCAGAGCACCTCGCGGACAAGCATCCCCTGATTTATCTTTTGATTCACTCGGATACCTATTTCGGTCGACACTTTTACGAGTGAATCTTCGTTAGCCTTGAACGAGGAAAATTTTCATAAGAAGTTTACGGGTTCCCTGAGTTCCCTGGAGAGCGAGCTGGAGGTTGAAACGGCGGAAAACCACTTGAATATTTTTGTCATGGGTTTGCCCCGGTCGGGAACGACCCTTCTTACGCAACTGCTTTACAAGAATACCGATCTTTACTGTACGAATAACTTGATCGCTCGATTTTGGAAAACTCCCCTGGTGGGTGCTCAACTTTCCAAGTATACCGTTTCGGAAAACCCTTCGGATCATTATCAATCTGATTATGGCAGAACCTCGGAGATTGATCATCCGCACGAGTTTTCCTGGTTCTGGCATGATTTGCTTGCCGTTCAGGGAGTAGATCAGTACGAACCGGAAAAAGCCTCGAGTTCGATTGATTGGAAAAAGATCCGGACGAAAATCATTAACTTGAATGCGATTTTGGAGGGTGGTTTGGTTTTCAAGCCGATGGAATTGCTCGGTTTTCACTTACCTCGATTTGCCGAGCTTTTTAAACGGGCCTTGTTTGTTTACGTCAGGCGTGACCCGATGGACGTCGCGCTTTCCATTTCCAAGGCTCGGCAAGCTCATGGTTGCGGGGAAGACTCGTGGTGGGGATCATATCCTCCAAAGGCAATTTATGACAAACTCAAGCAAAAGCGTGAAGCCCTTCAGGTTGCGCATCAAGTGCTTTACTTCAAGAGCCTGTACGAGAAAATGCTCGCGTTGGTTTCAAACGAACAAGTTTTGCAAACCAACTACGAATCGGTATGCGCTCACCCTTCCGGATTTCTCGAGCAAGTGAAGGATCGTGCCGATCAAATAGGCGGAAACCTTGCTGTTACTCATGCACCTCAGCCCTTTTCTCCTCGTCCCAAGAAATCGGAAGAATCCCTGCTCGATGGTTTGCGGGAGGCCTTTGCCGAAGCGGAGCGTGAAATTACCGAAGCCCCCGACCTGAATCCTTGAAACTCTCAATTCACCAGCCTGATTTCTTTCCGTGGCTGGGCCTTTTTCATAAGATCGCCCACTCTGAGAGGTTTGTCGTGTTCGATCATGTGCAGACCCCCCAAGGAAAGAGTTGGCTTACCAGGAATCGCATACTGCTGAATGGTGAGCCTAGGTGGATGACCTTACCGATTCACCGGAAGGGTTTGCAACCGATTTATGCGGTTGAAGTGAATTACGAAGTCAATTTCAAGCCCAAGCATTTGGGTACTCTCAGGCAGGCCTATCAAAAGGCGAGTTTTTTCGAGGAGATCTTTTCTTTTGTCGAAAACCTTTATGCTGATTCGCCACGTACCGTCCAGGAGTTTACCCTCCGGGCAATCGAGGAAATCTGTAGCTCGTTGGGGATAGGGACCGAATTCGTTCTGAGTTCCGAAATCGTTTCGAAAAACCCAGAACTTTCGAATTTGGGGGCGAACGATCTGGTGTTGGAACTCTGCCTTCATTCACAGGCGAGTTTTTACATTTCCGGAACGGGTTGTTTGGATTTCATCAGGCCCGAAACTTTTTCCGCAAAAGGAATAGAGTTTAATTTTCAAGCCTTTTCCTCGCCGCCATATGCGCAAGTGCACGGCGAGCCCTTCGTCTCGCACATGTCCATACTTGACGCGCTCTTCAATTTGGGCTTTTCCGGAACCGCCGAGCTGTTGACGGAACCGATGCTCAAGTCCGCGTCCAAATATTTCTCGGAAATTGGGGGAAAGAACTTTGGATAACTTTCAACTAACCATCTTGCTGTTTGCCGGCGGTCTTGCATTGTCCGTCGTTCCGCGGATCATCTTGATCATCGTCAATCGCAATTGGTTCAAGCAGGGATTCATGGGCGACTCTTCCATACACTGGGTCTTGGTCAAAACAATTAAGGGAAACCGCAATTTCGACCGGATCCCGCAATACTTGATCGGTCAGGAACCATCCTCTTATCCAAGAAGCTTTCATCGCTTTGCAGCTCTTTTCCCAATCGAATTTCTCAAGCACAATTCCTGGGCCCCGAATCTCGTGCTGTTTGGATTTTTCGGGGGAGCCTTTTCGGTCTGCGCTTGGCATTTTGCTTCGTTGGCAAATTTACCGAATGTTCAAACGACAATCCTCGCATCAACCCTATTCGTATTTTCACTGAATAACCTGACGGTTGATGGACCCGCCATTGCATACCTCAAGCTTTCGGAACGCTTGTATGCCCGGTTGTTTGGCGGGGCGTATTTTGCCGCCATGGCCATTGGAATTGATTTTGATAATGAGTATTGTCTGTTCATTTCGGCTGTTTCAGGAGCGATTGCCGGTACCGCCTCCACCTTTGGTCGTCAGGCAATCTGGTTTGTAACTCCGCTGGTTTCTCTATTTTTGCTTAGCTGGACGCCCTTGATCTTGATGGTTTTCGCGACATTGGGGAGCATCCTTCTCTCGGGTAAACAGTTTTTTCGCGGAATTAAATATACCATTCTGTTATGGAAAACTTATTCTTCGCATACGAAGAAAAGCAAGCTCCAGAACGAGGTGTTGAGTAAATTTCTGGATTTCCGCATATTGTTCGGGTCTGGACAAACCTGGAAAAAAAGAATTCAGCAACTTCTATTACGCGAACCTACGCGAGCCATATTCAGGTATCCTGAATTGGTCTTGTTTTTCCTTGCCTGGGTCTATTTCGGACACACTCCTTCCTCGGCAACATTTGCGGTCGTGCTTTCAAGTGTTCTCTTGTATATCCTGACATCCACGAAAGCATTGAATCATCTCGGGGAATCCTATCGTTACCTTGAGTACAACCTGCTGGTATTGCTCCCTTTTTTCTTTGCCGAGGTTGCGGCAGGTGATGCGAGAATGATGACCTCCGCCATCGGAATGCTTGCCTATTGCTTGCCCCTTTCGATTCTCGTCGGTTGTTTTTTGGCGCACAAGAAATTGGCCAGCTATGATATGCTTGGAGAATTCCTCGAACAGGCCGATATTGGGGATGATTCCGTGGTTTTCCCTGTGTCCATGAGATTGGGGGCTGACATTTGTGCCCGTGTCAATTGCAAGAGTTTTTGGTGGCAACCGGGAAACGTCACTCGTGAAATCTTTGATCATTTCATTGAGGAATATCCTCACTTGAAAAAAGACTGGAAACCTCTTGCTTCGGAATTTGGGGTGACTCATGTGATTGCGAGTAAGCGTGATCTCGAAATGATCGATTGGAATTATGACTTTTCCGAACTCTTGAAAATCAAGGAGAATGATCGGTATGTCGCCTATGAGATGCCGCAGACCGTCCTCGAGGTGAGTTAGGTAAGGAATGCGAAGCCTTGGAATACTAAAACGTTTGGCCAAAGAGTCAGCAATCTATGGAATCAGTACCGCCATGGGGCGCTTCGTTTATCTCTTGTTAGCACCCATCCTTACCCGGATATTCACCCCGGAGGATTACGGGGTCATTGCACTCATTCAATTGGCAATTGGTTTTGTCACGATTTTTGGAGGGCTGAACATCAGTTCGGGGATCGGTTATCATTTCTACAAGGCAGACAAGGAAGAGGATAAGGAAAAGGTCTTTGCCGGTGGATTTTGGGTAAGTATTGTAATTGCCTGTCTTATCAGCGGAGCGTTTGCTTTTTTCGCACCTCAAATCGTAAAACTATTGCAGATGCGCAATGAGGGACCGATCTTGGGTCACGATCTATCTTTGTATGTGCAAGTCGGTTCGCTCGGAATGTTCTTCGGGGTTATGCAAACCTGTCTTGCTTCCATGCTACGATTTCTTGGGAAACCATATCATTATGTGGTTGTTCAGCTTTCCCACATTTTGCCTATGTTGATTGCAACTTTGGTATTCGTGACAGTTTTTGAGATTGGTGTGCTAGGAGTATTTCTAGGTGGGGTTGTGGGAGCGACCTGCGGTTTTTGCGTTGCCTTCCTTATGCTTGCAGGAAGGCTTTTTCGGACACCGGCAAAATTAGTTCTACTTCCTGTCTTATTGTATGCTTTGCCTCAAATACCAGCGACAATCCTGAACTGGGGACAAACTCAGATCGGGAGATATTGTATTAATCTCTTTCTATCGCTCAGGGAACAAGGAATTTATTCCGTGGGCTTTGCTATTGCATCGTCCTTAATTATGTTAACTACGTCCTTTCGTTTAGCTTATGATCCTTTCGCTCTTTCAGTTATGAAAAAACCGGAGGCTCCATCGATTTATGCCAAGACTTACAAACTTTATGTGTGTGTTTTCGGAGTAATGTTGAGTTTCCTTGCCGCATTGGGGCAACCTCTGGTGCAGATTATTTTTCCTATCTCTTATCTTGATGCTCATAGGTTAATTCCCCTGCTGGCTACGGGTTTCTTTTACATGGGGGCAAGCAATATCTTAGCGACAGGGATATGGGTAAGCGGTAGCCCCGTCTTTACTTCCTACGCTCAAGGCTTGGCCTTTATTCTGCTAGTACCTGCAAATCTTTTTCTAGTGCCGGCTATTGGGGTGCTCGGTGGAGCCGTTGCATTTCTTGCAGGCAATCTTGCCTATAACCTGTTCGTTTATCGTTTTGCGCAAAAGCTCTTCCCTATTCCTTACTCCTATTGGCGAACTCACCTTTGGGCATTGGGGGCAAACCTTATGTTTTTGGGGTCAACCGAATTGACTAATGGGTTGAACTTACTCGAACTGTCCGCAGTCGGCATACTAATTTCGTGTTTTTGCATCGCTCTTATCTGGATACTCTTTTTGAATCGTGATGACCACAAAGTGTTCAAGTTGTTTCTTCAAAACCTTGGAAGAAACGAACCTATATGACTTTAAACCAAATAAGCGAAGCATAAGATGAAGGAAACTCAATGTAGTCTTGAGCCCTCATATTTGGATAAAGTTCTGATCCATCGGGTTCGGAAGCAAATCTACCATTC
This sequence comes from Opitutia bacterium, assembly GCA_018645725.1. Taxonomy (GTDB): domain Bacteria; phylum Verrucomicrobiota; class Verrucomicrobiia; order Opitutales; family Seribacteraceae; genus Seribacter. Next base: position 8,373 of record JABGWD010000445.1, on the reverse strand, counting down.
TTCGGGTCCGGGTTATGTCGTTTTTGAACCGTTACCAAACTTGCCTCATCTAACGGGATAAGCGGTTGCTTACTTTAGGTATTGAGCGTTCTGATATCATATTGAAATATTTTTCAACTTGAGTTTTCTTTCTGCCATTTCTCGATTCTTTAAAACAGCCAAAGTCCTTTCCTGTGACCCAAGCGTAGTATTTCGAGCGGGAAAGAATGGTGTTTTGAAGCCCGTTCATCCGAAGAGGACGGATATCCAAGAGATTGATTTGCCCGATGAATTGTTCGTCAAAGCCGGAACCTATGCCTTCGAGAATGAAATATATGATTGTTCCATTCCCGGCGTATATCGGTTTGCCAAGCCTCAAGTTCGTAATGCCCAACGAGTTGTATGGGACGAAGAAGATGGATTGAATAATTTACTTTTTTGTTCCTTGCTTGCCATTCGGGGGAATTCGGATGACGGGTCTACGATTCGTGAACTGGAAAGGGAAGCGGGCAAGAGATTTCTTTCTTTGACTTGCGGGCCACTTGCGAGGTTTGTCGAGCAGTTGGCGCAAGGGCATGGAATGAGAACGAGAGTTGTATCGACCCATACATTGAAACCAATGAATTCTTATAATAATGGGCACACTTTGCTTGAGTACCAACCAACTGGTTCGAGTACATGGGTAGCTTTTGACGTTGATAAGAAATGCATGTTCCAGGATGGCAAGGGAAGCATGCTTGATGCCTTTCAACTCTGTCGGGAAGTTGCCGAGGGAAATCCCGTAGAAGTGAAATTGCTGTCTAAAGCACCCTCGCTGGATCTGACCAAATTCTCCGAGCGTTCGACTGATTACAGTTACCAATTCCTAGAAATGAACGTTTACGGACACGCTGAAGGTTTCCGTCCTTTGATCGAGAGAATTTGCAATATTCCTTATTTCAGTTTGTCCGAGGGCCTTTGCTTCGGTTGTTGGGACGATGAGTCCCGGAACACAATCAAATCCCGCTACCCGACCGCCAAGATCTTGGGTGCCGAGGAATTTCGTAAGAAATTTTATGAATGGATCTTCTAAAATCCTGCTGACCGGAGGGACTGGCTTGCTGGGGCGAGAGGTTTCCAATCTTCTTCGCGATTCTTCAGAACTGCACTTGTTGATGAGAGGGAAGGGTGCAGCCCCTGAGCGCTCTAATACTGTTTGTCATCAACTTGATTTCTCGGAAGACTGGAAGGCCGATTCTCTGCCAAGCAAAATTGATGCGGTCATTCATCTCGCTCAATCCGAGCATTTTCGCGAATTCCCCAGCAAGGCAACGAATATTTTTCGCGTCAACGTCGAGTCTACCGCCCGATTGCTTGATTATGCTTATCGTGCAGGAGCACGGCATTTCGTTTATGCTTCCTCGGGAGGCGTTTACGGTTATGGACATCAGGCATTCAAGGAAAATGCCCCCGTGGTTGACTGTGGTAAGCTCGGATACTACTTGAGCAGCAAGTATTCAAGCGAACTGTTGGTGCAACAGTATTCTTCGCTCATGCAGGTCACCATTTTGAGGTTCTTCTTCATCTACGGGAAAGGGCAAAGGAGATCGATGCTTTTACCGAGATTAATTGATGGGATACGATCGGGTGACCCCGTAAAGCTAGAGGACCGAAATGGCATTCGCATCAATCCAATTCACGTTGCCGATGCGTCCAAGGCATTGACTGCATCGTTGGGGGTAGATGGAAATCAAACCTTCAATATCGCAGGTACTGAAGAAATGTCTCTTTTTGAGATTTGCGAAACAATGAGCGAATGCCTGGGCGTTCCCGCAAGCTATCTACGTTCGGATGCGGAACCGAATGATTTGATCGGGGACGTGTCGGCTATGAAAAGTAAGCTTCATGTTCCAAAGATCCCTTTCCGCCAAGGCATTAAGGACCTGATTACCTGAGAACCAAAGTCTTGCATTGCCCAACTGCCGTGGGGGGGAACCCTCCCGGGGTCAGTAGGGTTCTGAAGGGACTCGGAGTCTCGAGTCATGTTCTCGTCCTCAAGCAAAGCGTATACGAATACGAGGTCGATCAAGTGCTTTGGAAGGAGAATGATTCTTTCCTGTGTAAGGAAATCAATAGAATCTTAGCTATCTTTACGATCTACTGGAAGTTTCATATCGTACATTATAACTTCGGTACCTCTTTTGCCTCTCCACTTTATCCGAAAAAACCAGGCAATGGATTCTTTAGAGGGGTTTTCAGGCAAATTTATTCTTTTTATACATGGGTGTTGCAGTATTTGGAACTTTGCTTGGTAAAGGCCTTGGGCATACCCATTTTTGTTCATTATCAAGGTGATGATGCCCGACAGGGTGAATACAGTTTGGAGAAATTCAAATATTCCATCGCGTCACAAGTTGACAACCATTACTATAATAATTCTTCCGATTTGTTTAAGCGTAAATGCATCGAAAGAATGTCTCGGTTTGCAGATGGTATTTATGCTCTTAATCCTGACTTGCTTCATGTTTTGCCAAAAGGCTCAAAGTTTATTCCATATTGCCATCTAGACTTATCGAAATGGTTACCTCTTTATACTCAGGATTCAACGCGTCCTTTGAGGATCGGTCATGCGCCTAGTCATCGAAAGGCAAAAGGCACTAATTTGATTCTCAAAGCCTTGGAGTCTTTGCAAAAAGAGGGATTTGAGTTTGAATTGATTTTAGTCGAAGGCGTTAGTCATGAAGAAGCCCTTTTGAAATATAGTGACATTGACGTCTTGGTTGATCAGTTGTTTGCGGGATGGTATGGTGGTTTGGCTGTGGAAGTCATGGCCTTGGGTAAGCCCGTTTTGGTCTACATTCGGGAAGAAGACCTTCATTTCATTCCCTCCGAGATGAGAGAGGAACTGCCTTTCATTCGAGTAACTCCTGATAATATTAAAGAAGTTCTCAAAAAAGTTCTTGGAATGCCAAGGGAAGAACTTTTGAGTTTGGCGAAAGCTAGCAGAGCTTTCGTAGAAAAATGGCATGACCCTTTGAGAATAGTTTCGAAAATAAAGGTCGATTATGCAAATGCTTTGAAAAAGAGAGGAAAAACTCTATGTGTGGAATAGCCGCTTGGCTATCTAACGAATCTATTTCTTCAGCGGTCCTTCTGCAGATGACCAATGCCGTAACGCACCGGGGACCTGACGGTGAAGGTTATGCCGGATTGTCCGACTTAGACGAATCCTTGAAGCTCTGTAGCAAAGACCAAGTTGCCTCTAAATTCATGCGCTTGGCCTTGGGGCATCGGCGTCTTTCAATAGTGGACTTGTCCGATGCCGGTCTTCAACCTATGTGTTCGGCTTCTGGAGACTTGTGGATTATCTTTAATGGAGAGATTTACAATCACCCTGAATTGCGAGTCGAATTGGAAAGCGAGGGTGTGTCTTTCCATTCAGGAACTGATACAGAGACCGTTCTCGCTTGCTGGGAGAAATGGGGTCATGCCTGCCTAGATCGGTTCAATGGAATGTTCGCATTCGTCATTTATGATCAAAGGTTGAAAGTGATGCATGCGGTTAGAGATAGGTTTGGGATTAAACCTCTTTATTTCTACAGGGGAACAGGTGGTTCGTCTGTTTTTTTTGCTTCTGAAATAAAGCAATTTGAAAAAATTCCTGGGTGGAATCCCAAAGTAGATTCTCAAGCGGCTTATGATTTTCTTGCCTGGGGCATGCAGGACCATGGAACAAGCACTTTTTTCAAGGGAGTGAGTCAACTTGCTCCTGGAGAGAGACTTGAGATTGACGTTGGCAATGTTTTGGCGGGTGAAAAAATCGTCCTAACAAGCGTGAAATGGTATCATTTGGAGACGGGCGTGCGTTCGGATTCAAGTCTCGACGAGGCTGCTAATACTTTACGGGAACTGATGCGCGATTCCGTTCGTCTTCGCCTGCGAGCTGATGTGGAGGTAGGTTCCTGCTTGTCCGGGGGCATTGATTCCTCTGCTATTGTGTGCTTGATTGATGAACTAATGCAAAAGGATGGCGGTTGTTCCGGTCAGCGGACATTTTCCGCTCGTGCTGAAGACCCTAGTCTGGATGAGATTAGCTGGATGGAGATGGTTTTGAAGGGAAAAAAAATTAATCCTTCCTTCATAATGCCTAGTTTCGACCAGTTGGCCGATGAATTGGGAGATTTGATTTATATTCAAGACGAGCCTTTTGGCTCTGCCAGTATTTTTATTCAGAACTTGGTTTTTTCTTTGGCAAACGCTGCGGGAGTGAAGGTTGTTTTGGATGGTCAGGGGGCTGACGAGTTGTTTGGCGGTTATGTTTTTTATCGTTCCTGCACACTCGCCGGCTTGATTAGCAAAGGCAGGTTTGTGGAGGCCATATGTGAAATAATGCACCTGCGAAAAGCGGGAGTTTCATTAAGAAGAACTTCAATGGAAGTCGGAGACTATTTGATGCCAGATGTCCTCCGTCAAAGGGCACGTTCGTTTTTTGGGAAAAATCATGTTGGTCCGAGTTGGCTGAATCTTGACAAACTCGGTGTCAGGGGCAGTAATGTTCCAGCCGAGTATGGAGGTCGGGCAAGAAGCGTGGGTGAATTGAACTATGCCCAAGTCGCTTTTACGAGCTTGCCAAAATTGTTGCATTGGGAAGACAGGAATTCGATGGGGTGGTCGGTGGAAGGGAGGGTTCCTTTTTTGGACTATCGACTTGTCGAATTCGCTATGGGTTTACCAGACGAGGTGAAAGTTTCGCAGGGTACGACAAAGCGGGTGTTGCGCGATGCGATGCAGTGCGTTTTGCCGGAAAAGGTGGTGGCTCGGCATGACAAAATAGGTTTTGCTGCCTCGGATACCGAGTGGTTCGTGCGCAAGCGTTCAGATTGGTTTCTCTCGAAGATCGACAAAACCGTTGAACTCGGAGCGGGTTTGTTTGGGCTAGGGTTGAAAGCTGAGGCTGAACGCATGGTTAAAGATGGCGCCGCCTTTGACTCTCGTTACTGGCGAGCTCTGTGTTTCAGTGAATGGTTGGATCGCTTTTCAGTTTCACTGGATTGAAGTGACAGGTAGAAAAGAGGATCAGAAAGCGGTTGCACATCTTGTTTTTAACGATTTCAGGAACGATTCTCGCGTGGAAAAAACTTGTAGCAGTTTGGCCGCTTTTGGATACTCGGTCAGTGTCTTTGCCTTTGGTGGTGAGGGGTTACCCGCGAAAGAAATTCGAGACGGGTACGAAGTGTTTCGTTGCGGGGATGGTCGCAGGTTACCCTCTCTCTTTGCGATGTGTTGGCGCTTTTTGACATTAGTGAAAGGGTTCGATTTTGTGCATTGTCATGATTTGGAACCTTTGCCATTAGCCGTTATTGGAAAAGTTTTACGAGTCGGACGCATGAGGTTGTTTTACGACGCACACGAACTAGAGACGGAAAAACTGACTGCTCGTGGATTGCGGAAAATTGTGTCCAAGGTTTTGGAACGAGTCTTGATGCCGTTCGTGGATGAGCTTATCACAGTGGGCGGGCGGATTGCTGAGTGGTACGCTAAAAAGGATTACGAACAGGCGTTTGCGGCGAAGAATAAGAAGACGAATTTTGCCGAGGGGCCTTGCGCCGCGTAGCCGGATGATTTTTCGAAAACCTTACTTGCCGTGAATCTTCCAAGAAAGGACGACGGCGGTTCCCGATCGATCGGCCGACCGAGTTGAAGGTGAAGGCTTCCGTCGCCAATGTCGTGTTCAACGAGTTCCGCAACGATGCCCGTGTGGGAAAAATTTCTCGCAGCTTGGCCGCTGCGGGCGGCTCGGTCACTGTTTTCGCCACCGAGGGAGAGGGTTTGCCGGCTGCGGAAGAAAGAGATGGTTACCGCGTCTTTCGTCCATCTTCCGCTTCGAGGCCCGTGAGTCGTGGAAGGCGGGTGCGTTCAGCTTTTCGGACTTGCCTGAGTTTGTTGCGTCAAAGGACTGAGTTCGACGTTATCCACTGCAACGATTTGGAACCCCTTTTTTTTGCCGTTCTCGCCAAATGGTTGACGAGAGGGCGGTTGAAGGTGGTGTATGACGCTCATGAGCTGGAAACCGAAAAACATGCTGTCCGAGGGTTCAGGAAGCTTGTCTCGCGCTGGCTGGAAAGATGGTTGGCCCGCAGGGTGGATGCCTGTGTCACGGTGAGTCCCTCGATTGCCGACTGGTATCGCGACGCTTATGGGATGGACCTTCCGAAGGTTGTCCTGAATTGCCCCCCATTGCGCGAGGTGCGTGAGACGGTTGCGTTGCGGCGGTCGTTGGGCATCGATGACGGCGTGAGGATCGTTCTGCTCCAAGGGGGCTTTTCGCCAGGCCGCGGACTACCCGAACTTCTGGAGGCTTTCGAGGGCGAGACGGCCCCCGAGAATTGCGCTTTGGTCTTTCTGGGTTTCGGTGCGCTGCACGAGGCGGGAAGGAAATTGGAGAGGCTTGTGGTTCGGGCTGCCGAGGAGCGGCCCAACGTTTACTTTCATCCAGCCGTTCCGCAACGGGAATTGCTGGAATTGACGGCATCCGCGGATATTGGCGTCTGTTTCACTGAGGATATGTGTTTGAGCCACCGGTATTCGTTGCCGAACAAACTTTTCGAGTATGCCATGACGAGCTTGCCGATGGTTGTGAGTGACCTGCGCGAGATGCGGCGCATGGTGGAGAGATACGATTGCGGCGTGGTCTGCGAGCACCTGAGCGCCGCCGGTATACGAGCGGCTTTGGATTCCCTTTTCAGCAAGGACTTGGCGGTCTTGGGCGGGAATGCTCGTCGTTTGGCTGAGGAACATTGCTGGGAAAAACAAGAAAAGAAACTGATCGAACTTTACCAATCCCTCCTCAAGGTAGCCTGATAAAGAAATGAAGGTAGTGAGCGTCATAGGGGCTCGTCCCCAATTCGTTAAGGCGGCCGTTGTGTCGCGTGCTTTGCGGGAAGGGCAGGGGGCGGAGGAGTTCCTGCTCCATACCGGGCAGCATTTCGACGACAACATGTCCCGTGTTTTCTTCGAGGAAATGGGTATTCCAGAGCCTGATGCGAACCTCGCTATTTCCGGTGGTGGACACGGTGCCATGACCGGTGCCATGTTGACGGAAATCGAAAACGTCCTCCAAGGTGAAAGACCCGACTGGGCCTTGGTTTACGGCGATACCAATTCCACCCTTGCCGGGGCTCTCGCCGCAGCCAAGTTGAACCTGCCCTGCGCTCACGTCGAGGCGGGTCTGCGTTCCGACAACCGCAATATGCCCGAGGAGATCAACCGTATTTTGACCGATCACGCTTGCGACCTTCTTTTCGCTCCCACCGACGAAGCTGCCCGAAGATTGGCGGCGGAGGGAATTGCTGGCGATCGGGTGATCCGCACGGGAGACGTTATGCTCGATGCCGCGAGAACTTTTGGCGACCTTGCCCGCGAAAAGAGCAAGATCCTCGAGGTACTCGGTCTAGGGTCGGGAGGTTTCGCGCTGTGCACCCTGCACCGTGCGGAAAACGTGGATGACCGAGATTGTTTGGCTGCCATTTTACGGGGGCTTGGCGAGGTTTCGGAGTCACTTCCGATCATTCTGCCCCTTCATCCGCGCACCAACGGGCGACTGACTGAATTTGGCTTGAGGGAAACCGTTCCTCCAACCATTCGTTTCGTCGATCCCGTTGGTTTTCTAGACATGCTTCGACTCGAAGCTGAAGCCGCTCTCATCTTAACCGATTCCGGTGGCATGCAGAAGGAGGCATTCTTTCAGCGTACCCCTTGCGTCACCATTCGCACGGAGACTGAATGGACGGAGCTTCTTCCCGGGGGGCACAATCGCCTTGCTTGTCCCGGAGTCGATTCCATCTCCGAGAAAGCCCAAGAGGCCCTTCATTCCGACCCTGCTTGGGACCTTCCTTTATACGGCGATGGTCATTCCTCCGAAACGATTGCCCAAGCAATCATTGACCATCGGTGAGTGAAGGTAGGGATTGTCACATCTGAGTTCGAGCCCATAACGGCTGCCGCGGCATCCCGAACGGGGCCCTGGTCGGACGTCTTGTTGCAACGAGGACACGATGCCTGTATTCTGACTTCGCAGGACGGGAAAGGAAGAGGAAATCTCGCTTTGATCAATTCCCGGTTCCAGACACCTTCCAATCGAGCAGGTTTGGCACGGCGATTCTTGCAGGAGATAAGACTTGGATGTGATCTAGGTCGTTTGCTCGACGGATTAAGTCCGAAACTGGACTTGATCGTGATCACGTCACCCCCCTTCTTTATGGCTTCCCTTTGTGCTAGAGCAGCGAAGCGATCTGGGATTCCCTATGTCTTCGATGTTCGTGATCGTTATCCAGCCGTCTTGTTCGATCTCGGGGTAGTTTCGTCAGAGGGTTTTATTGGGAGAACTTTGCACCGGATTGAAACAAAAAATTATGC
>JABGWD010000444.1 GCA_018645725.1 Opitutia bacterium | reverse complement strand
CCGCGTGTTCGCCCTCGACAAACTGCCGAAGGATGCCGCCACCCGAGAGGTAAAAGTGGCCGAATACACCGACTTTCTCACTTTTCTCGAGACCTCACTGACCAAGCTCAACGCTGATCGCCGGGCCCTCGAGATAAAGCGACGCGACCTGCAACCCGAACAAAACGTCCGCCACAAAAGGCTCAGCGAGTTGAACTCCAAAGCCCAGCTGGAGGAGCGGGAAGTGGAAGTCGCCCTGCGCGGACAAGGTCAAGCCAATGTCGTCCTGACCTATCTGCTGGCGGGTGCCTCTTGGGAACCGGCCCACGAGTTGCGGGCCGAGGAAGCAGGTGGGAAGATAAACATATCCTCCTACGCCGTCGTACGCCAGAGCACAGGTGAGGATTGGGGTGTGACCAAATTGTCTTTCTCCACCCAGAACTTGAGCCGCACCGCGCGTATTCCCGAGCTGGACACCCTGCTCGTGGGTCAAGGAAGCAAAGCACCCGTTCAAATCCTGCAACAACAGGAAGACACCTACCAAGACGCCCTTGGAAACTACAGATCGCAGAATCGCCTTTGGTTTGACAACAACAACATTGCCAACAAACAAATCGCCATTCGCAATCTCGACTTCAATGACGCCATCCAGCAAAAGGCCGTGCGCACCTTCGCCAAGCTCAGCGAGCGGGCCACCACCGCACATTTCCCCGCATTGGCTGACAAGGCCGTGCCGACCGATGGCCAACCGGTGCGCCTCCCCATCGGCGACCTGAGCCTGTCACGAACCGAACGCATCGTGGCCGCGCCCGAGGCGTCCCTCAACGCCGCCCGCGTTTTCGAGTTGAACAACCAAAGCGGGCAAGCCCTGCTACCGGGCACGGTCACGCTCTACCTCGGATCCAATTTCCTCGGGTCCACCGCCATCGACTTCGTCGGTCCGGGGGAGGGCTTTTCCCTATACGCCGGAGTGGAGGATCAAGTCAAGGTGTCAAGGGTCCTGGACCGTTCAAAAAGCGAAAAAAGGAAAACCAGCTTTTCCTCCAAGACTGAATTGCAGGCATCCTGGATAATTGAGGTTGAGAACCTCGCCAGCGTCGTGAAGAACGTTCGTCTGGCCGACCGCATCCCCGTATCCCAGACCGACGACGTCAAGGTGCGATCGGTCAGGATTTCCCCCAAGGCAACGCCCGATGAAAAAGGCCTTTTCAGTTGGGATCTCGCATTGGCGCCCAGAGAAAAAAGAAGTCTGAGCGTGGAGTATATCGTACAATACCCCTCCAATTATACCAAGAGAAGTGTTTTCCTTAAAGGAGGGGGGGGAAGCTCGCTTGGTGACCCTTTTGGTTCATCTCAACAAGGAGACGTTCAGATGAACTCTTTGCAGATTCAGCTCAAGAGCCTCGAGTCAAAGTTTTAAAAAGAAACAGGGCCGACTTAAACCACCTGTTTCCCTTTGCCAAAGGGGAGAGAAGGGTTCATTATCCTTTTTCTTTAGAAAATGGCCGAAGACGAACAGGAATACGACTTCTCCTCCATCGAACGCAGATGGCAGGAGTTTTGGGAACGCGAAAAGACCTTCCGTGCGGAAGACGGGTCGGACAAGACCAAGTACTATGCCTTGGACATGTTCCCCTACCCTTCGGGCGCCGGCTTGCATATCGGGCATCCCGAAGGTTACGTCGCATCCGACATTCTGGCCCGTTACCGCAAAGCCTGTGGCTTCAACGTTCTGCACCCGATGGGTTGGGATGCGTTCGGTCTTCCTGCCGAGCAGTATGCAATCAAGACCGGAACCCATCCATCGGAAACGACGCAGGCAAACGTCGATAATTTCCGTCGTCAGATCAAGAGTATCGGATTCGCCATCGACTGGGATCGCGAGATCAACACCACGGACCCAGGCTATTACAAATGGACTCAGTGGATTTTTCTGAAACTCTTCCAGCGCGGACTTGCGTACGTCGATGAGAAGCCTGTCTGGTGGTGTCCGGAACTCAAAGCTGTCCTGGCCAATGAGGAAGTGGTAAATGGTAAATCCGAGGTGGGCAGCCACCCGGTGGAACGGCGAAACCTCAGGCAAGTCGTACTGCGCATCACTGCCTACGCCGAGAAATTGCTTGCCGGACTGGACGACTTGGACTGGCCGGACTCGACCAAACGCCAGCAAAAGGCGTGGATCGGACGATCCGAAGGAGCCGAGGTACAGTTTGGAATCGAAGGATCGGATGAGAAGCTCGAAGTCTATACGACGCGACCCGATACGTTGTTTGGAGCAACCTATATGGTTGTGGCTCCCGAACACCCCTTGCTCGACAAACTCGTGATCGACGAGAAGAAGGAAGAGGCAAAGGCATATGTCGAGGCCGCCGCCAAGAAGAGCGACTTGGACCGTACCGACCTGGCCAAGGACAAGTCTGGTGTCTTTACCGGAAGTTATTGCATTAACCCCGCAAATGGAGACAAAACCCCGATCTGGGTAGCGGATTACGTCCTCATCAGTTACGGAACGGGTGCAATCATGGCAGTCCCTGCCCATGACGAGAGAGACTTTGAGTTCGCGGAAAAGTTCGATATTCCGATCAACCGCGTAATTTCCCGGGCAGATGGGGATGAGGAAAAGTCCAAGCTCCCTTATTCCGGACCAGGCGTCATGGTAAACTCTGGGGAATACGACGGGATGGATGCCGACGCATGCAAAGCAAAGATCATTTCCGACCTGGAAGCGAAGAATGCAGGCAAAGGTGCGGTCAACTACAAGCTGCGCGACTGGATTTTCTCCCGCCAACGCTATTGGGGCGAACCGATTCCCTTGGTTTGGGTCAGCCTCGAAGACTTTGAGAAAGCTACCCATACGGACGGTATCATCAAGGATCTGCTACCCGAACGAGCCGTAACCACGCAAAAAGACGGAAAAACCCTCTACGCCCTGCCACTCCCTGCGTCCGAACTCCCTCTCAAACTGCCTGAAGTGGAAAACTACCAACCTTCCGGCACCGGAGAAAGTCCGCTCGCCACCATACCCGAATGGCTCGAAGTTTGGTTTGATCTATCCACGGGCAAAACGGTTTCCCGAGCGGAAGACAGACCGGATGGCGGAAATTGGGTGTCCGCTACCCGCGAAACCAACACCATGCCCCAATGGGCGGGTTCGTGCTGGTACCACTTGCGTTATCTCGATCCCTCCAACCCCGATCATTTGGTCGCCCCGGAGAAGGAAGCCTATTGGGGCGGACCCGATTTTTACATTGGCGGTGCCGAACATGCCGTCCTGCACTTGCTCTACGCGCGTTTTTGGCATCGTTTCCTGCACGACGAGGGCGTACTCGCCCATCCCGAGCCTTACGGAAAGCTCTTCCACCAGGGATTGATCCTGGGTGAAGATGGAAACAAAATGTCCAAGAGCGTGGGCAACGTGGTCAGCCCCGACATTGTGATCGAAGCCTACGGAGCCGACTCCCTAAGACTCTTCGAAATGTTCCTCGGCCCCTTGGAAGCGGTCAAACCTTGGAGCGAGAAGGGAATCGAAGGAGTCCATAGGTTTCTACGCAAGGTCAACCGGGAATGTCTACGCAAGGACAAGCACCTCTCAGGCGAGGAAACGGATAAGGAAACCCTGCGCCTGCTCCACGAAACCATTCTCAAGGTAACGGAGGCGATCGAGGATTTGCGCTTTAACGTGGCAATCTCACAGATGATGATTCTCGCCAACCACATGCAAAAAGTTGAGAACTACTCGGTCGAAAGCGCAAAGGCCCTCCTGCAGTTACTCGCTCCTTTTGCCCCCCACTTGGCCGAGGAACTTTGGGAAAAGCTCGGAGGCTCCCCATCCATTGCCAATCATCCCTGGCCCAAGGCGAGGGAGGAACTTCTCGTAGCCGATGAAATCACCATCGTATTTCAGGTAAACGGAAAGCTTCGCGGGCAAGCACAGTTCCCAAAAGACGTTGACAAGGAAACAGTCATCACCGCAGCCAAAGGGGATGAAAAAGTGCAATCTTTTCTAGAGGGCAAGGAAATCGTCAAAGAGATTTACGTCCCGGGCAAACTCGTCAACCTGGCGGTCAAAGGTTAACCCCCAAACTTCCAT
>JABGWD010000051.1 GCA_018645725.1 Opitutia bacterium | reverse complement strand
GTTTTCCTTTGCGGGCCGATACGAGCCCGGACCCGACCGAGTCGAAGCGCAGAATGATCTTTCCGTCCTTGGCCTCGTGTTTGGTCAGAACGGGGCCTTCGTGAACGATGGGCAAGCCATAGGTCTTGCCCAGAGCAAGGTAAGCATGACGCAAACCGATCGGTTTCTTGTTCTTGGGGTGCAGGGCGATCGCATCACCGGTATCGATCGTCACCGCCATTCCTGTGTTGTACAAATCACGGGATACCTTCCTCATGCTTTCACGACTGACCGCCCAGGGGGATTCGGGACCTTCGACCGGTTTGCTCTGCGGTGGGTTCCAACTGGGCAACTGGGTAAAGTAAACGGGAAAACCATCACTCACCGACCCCCACGACTCACCGTGCCAGGATGAGCGGTAATGGCCGAGCATTCTCTGGAGTTGATGGTAGTAGTGCTCGGCTTGGGGCGCGTTCTTGGCATTGCGTTCCCCTTGGTACCAAACCATTCCCCGGATGGCATAGGGGCGGACGGGGGCGATCATGGCATTGTATATATGGGCGGGGTACTGGTGGCCAAGGGAAGCCGGTTTGGTGATGATGGGCGGAGCGAGGGGCTTGACCTTGTTCTTCATCGTTTCCCCCCGGTCGATCTTCGCATCGTACTCGGCCAGTTCCTTCCCGAAGGCGGCCAATGCCTTTTCCTTGCTGACTCCACGGGCAACCATCCTCTTGCTCGCTTCGTCATAAGTGAGCTTGTGGGCCTGAGCCCGGGGATCGTCTTTCTGGACGCTCCAAGGCATCCAGCCCTCGATGGGAGTACCCGCATAGGCCCGTTGAATGATGCCCACGGGCACGCCCAGAGTCTGGTGCAATTTCTTTCCAAAATAATAAGACACCGCAGAGGTTTCGGCGGCTGATTTCGGATCGCATGGTTTCCAACGGGCCAGACGGTCTCGGTTTTCCTTGAGCGGTTCGTGCCAATGCTCACGGGCCGAGCGGAAGATCCGGAAATGGGGCAAGTTGACCTTGGCTTCCTTTTCCGCCTCGAAGGAATTGCCCGTCGACCAGCCCATGTTGGATTGTCCGGCGCAAAGCCAGACTTCCCCGATGGCCACGTTTTTGAGAACGATCTTGTTGCTCCCCTGAATCGTTACTTCATGGCCCGTCCCTGCCTTTGGGGTGTAGACTGTCACCATCCACCTGCCGTCTTTCCCGGCTGTTGCGGAGTAGGTTTTATCCCAGCTTGTCTTGACCGTGATCTTCTCCTTCGGATCGGCCCATCCCCAGATCGGATTTCCGCCCAACTGTTGGAAGACCATGTTGTCCGAGAAGATGGCGGGCATCCTGACCTTGGCCGTGCAAAACAGCGGGAGAAAAAGAAAAAGCAAAAGGCATCTCATGGCCTACTTCCCGATTGCAATGAGACAAGCCTCGGCAAAACGCTTGCCCAAGGTCTTGTATCCCTCGGCAGAGTAGTGCAGGTCATTCTTGATTTCTTTGCCCCTGCGGTTCTTCCCGTCGTTGAGATCATCGGTATCGACCCAGAAGAACTTGGGGTTCGAATTGGCGACCTTGATTTGAGCCTTTCTCACCTTGGTCCAGTCGCGATATCTCTTGTTGTTCATGTCGAAGTCGCTCAAGCGCCCGATCACGAATGTCATATCCTTGGGGTTTCTGCCCAAGTCCTTGGCCAACTGGGCATGGAGACCAACGATGGCTTCCTCGTAGAGGTCGCCCCACCCCATATTCGCATCCCGTTCGCCCTGCATCCAGACGAAGCTCACGCTGGCAAGCTTTTGGCCCTTGATGGCGGGCTTGACCTTGCCCATGAGACGATCATAGAGGTCACCCGACTGGGCGGGCTTTTTGCCTTCCGGATCCTTCCATTGCTTCCACCAACGATGGATGGGTTGCCCGCCAAGGGCATCCTGCACGACGATGACCTTGTCCTTGCCCAGAGCCTTTTCGACCGTCGGGGTAAAGGCTTCGTCCGGGCGGTGCCCCTGCATATTCGACTGCCCGGAAAGGATGAACAGGTGCTTGGCATGATGCTCGGCTCCCGCGCTCAGGACGAGAAGCAAAGAAAGAAGGATGGGCTTTGTGATTTTCATGGGATTAATGGGTGCTAGGATTGAAAGGGCTTAGTTTTTCTTGGGCTTGCCGGAGCTCTTCTTTTCTTTGTTCTTGGGCTTATTGTTGTTCTTCTCGACTTTGGGTTTCTTCGATCTACGGGCGGCGGATTCATTTTCCAAACGCTGAACGTAGGCTTCCACGAAGGCGGCGTCATCGCGCTTGCGGAAAGGTTCGATCAAGGGATCCTCGGACTTGACCATCCACCTGGTCAGAATCGAGCGGAGTTTTTTCAATTCGCCTTGATGATCGGGGTGATCGATCAGGTTGACCAAGCAGTCGGGATCGATGCTCACTTGATAAAGTTCCTCGGGCACGCGGTGACGGTAAAGGTCGAGCCGGGCGGCCATTTTCTTGTCGGTCTTGGCCAACTCGATCATGCGCTTGCAGGTAACCGTCCCGTTGGTAGCGGTGGCAAAGACCCTTTCTCCATTTGACCAGGGATTGAAAAGGTAGAGGTACTTTTTTGTCTGGACGGCCCGCATGGGATCGCGCGAACGCCCGGCGTTCTCGTTGTATTCCTTGATGACGTAGGTCCGGCCGTCCTGCTTCTCTCCCTTGAGAAGGGTGAAAAACGACCGACCGTCCAAGCGTTTGGGCGGAACGATGTTGAGGGTATCGAGAATAGTGGGCAAAAGATCGACCACCGAGACCATGTGGCGCTTGTCAACGATACCAGGTCTCACGAGCTGAGGGTGGCGGATCATGAGAGGAGTCCTCGTGCTGTGATGATAAAGCTGGGTCTTGGCAAAGGGCAAGGGCATGCCGTGGTCGGACAGAAAGACGACCACGGTGTTGTTCGCTTGTCCGCTTTTCTCCAAGGCATCGAGGACCGCGCCGACGCAATCGTCCGCCCGCCGGACGCTTGAGTAGTACAACGCAAGTTCCTCACGGACTTGGGGGTCATCGAAGAGAAAACCGGGAACGGGCACCTCATTGGGCTTGAAGATCCGGCTGGGAACGTGCGGGTCTTCGTTTCCGCCACGCACCTGAGTCCAGAAGGGCTTGTGTGGATCGGAAATATTAACCGACAAGAAGAAGGGCTTGCCAGCCTTCTTGGCCGTGGCTATTCCCCGGGCCGTTGATTCCCCATACGAGGACGCGTCCTTAAGATGGGCTTTCCCACCGTCCGGAAGGATCGTGAGGTCCTCGTCCCAGGCATAGGGTTGGTAAGGGGCCGAATGACTGACCTTGCCACGTATGGCAACGTAGTACCCGGCATCCTTGATCAGATCAGCCATATGGGGCCACCCCGGATCCTTGACCTGGTAAAATCCCTCGATCTTGTTGTTGTGAGAATAAAGACCGGAGAACATCACGTTACGGCAAGGCATGCAATTGCCCACCGTGACGTGAGCGTGCTCGAAACGGATGGATTGGGTGGCCAACCGGTCCATTCGGGGGGTCGTCCCCTTGAGCTTGCAACCGTAGACGCCTACCGAATCGCAGCTCATGTCGTCCACCGTAAGGAGGATAAGGTTGGGGAGCGGAGGTACGAGCGCCCGAAGAGCGGGTGCCAAAATGAACGTGAGAAGAACGGGTATAAGGGCTTTCATAGTCAGGAAAAACTTAAGAGAAGGGGAAAAGTTTCGGATGAATGCAATTCAATTGCCAAAGGTATTGAGATAAAAAAGGGGCTGGAGTTGCTCAGAAAAGGTGCTTGCCCTCGCGGGCCGCCGAATGGGCCTTCATGGTGTCGAGCTTGATACCGGGATCGCCTTCCTCCTTCATCCATCTCCGAAGTTCTTGAGCCAAACCCTTCTTGCGCGAGGCATGATCAGGGTCGTTGGTCAGGTTGCTCATCTCGTAACGATCGGACGCAGTGTGGTAAAGGGCGTCGGGCGGACGGGACTGGTAGCGCTTGACCAGGGAATAGATCTTGGGCTTGTTCCAGGAATCGCGCACCCAAGTCGACCAGTAGGGGTTGTTAAGAACGGCATTCCCCTTCAATCCCATGAGATGTTTCTCGATGTAGAGCTCGTCCGGGGTCAGGTTGAGGGTGTAGCGGAATTCGCCATCGAACACCGTCCGGGTCGGGTAAGGAGGGCCCTCGGGAATATTGTTGTGCATCCCGTAGGTGAATTTGCGGTGACTGTCCTCCTTGCCCGTCAGGACGGCGCCGAAGGAGGTTCCGTCCAAGTCCTTTCCCTCCCCTCCACCCAGGGAAAGAAGAGTGGGAAGAACGTCGGCATACTGAACCATGGCATCGGTGCGTTTGCCTTTCGCTATCTTGCCTGGCCAACGGGCAACGAGAGCGGTGTGAAGACCCGTGTCCCAAGTTGTCCACTTGCACCCCGGGAACTGAGACCCCTGCTCGGAACTGAAAAGGACCAAGGTGTCGTTTGCCTTGTCGGTCTCTTCAAGGGTTTTCAAAATATCACCGACTTGTCCGTCCATGTAGGTGATTTCCGCAAGGTATTTGGAGAAGTCTTCCCGGGTGCGGGGGGTATCTGCAATATTTGGGGGGAGCTTGAGTTTTTTGGGAGGATACTTGGATGCATCCCCCATGACCCAGGGAACGTGTGGTTCGGTCAGGGCAACCACGAGGCAGAAGGGTTGATCGCCCTTCCCTTTCATGAATTCGCGAATCGGACCAAGGTCGTGAGCTTGGGTCGGGTTGCGCACGCAGCTTTGATCGAAACCGTCGATCTTCGCAAAGGGAAAGACCTTCTCCGGTCGGATATGGCGCTTCCCGGCCAAACCGACGCGGTACCCGAGTTTGCCGAGGGCCTGAGGCATCCCGGTAATCCCGGGCCGGCACCCCGAATGATTCCACGAGCACCCGTTGCTCACGGGATAGAGTCCGGAATACAATTCCGCCCGGCAGGGCTGGCACATGGACGAGGTGAGATAGGCCCGGTTGAAGGTCAAGCCCTCGGATGCCAAACGATCGATATTCGGGGTCTTGGCGTTTTGGCCGCCATAGAGAGGAAGATCGTTATAGGTACAATCATCGGCCACGATAATGAGAAAATTAGGGGCAGCGTTAGCCCTAGCCGACAAGGCAAGGACGGACAATACGAAAAGGCAGGGCAAGGGTTTCATTCCTCAAGAAGTAATAAAGCGGGCGAAAAGATTCAACCCTCACCTTTCGTTTCGGGTTGATTGGGGAGAAAGGGAAAACAACCCAAGACCGATTAATGGATTGATCCGAACGGTTTTGAACAAGTAAACTTTCATCATGAAGACCTTAGCCCTTTTGATTCTTTCATCTTGCCTGGGAACGCTCGTACTCCCCGCTCAACCATCTCCTCAGCCCGCGCCCATTCGTCCGGTCGAACCACCCCGCGCCGTGGCCCCACCCGAACTTGTGGCCCCCCAGCCTTTCCGACCCGGGCAAGCCAACCCCGCCGAAGTGGAAGCGAGAAAGAAAAAACTTCGACAGAGCTTCCTGACATGGCAACGGAAGAAACAGGAATGCGGAGGCCACTACAGCTATAAGAAGTACTGGTCGAGTTGGGTCGGTTTTGGACACGAAACCACCGTGGTCGTCGAGAACAACAAGGTGGTGTCGCGCTCTTTCCGTTCGTTTTCCGGAAAACCTGTCCCGGTTGCTCCGGGGCAACCTCCAAAACCGGACGGCAAGACCTGGACCGAACGCGGGCCCGAGGTGGGAAAGAACAAGGCGGGCCATCCCCCCAAGACCCTCGACGAGCTCTACACCGAGGCCAAGGCAATCGTTCATGGACCCGTGCCCCCTTTTAACCGGATGAGCCTGCGTACGGACAAGAACGGCTTGCTGCTCGCCTGCTACCTTCAGGATATGCGGATAGCCGACGATGCTCCGACCAAAGGGGTCAGCGTTACCTCCATCACGCTCGGCAAGAAGAATGCTCAGGCTCCCATCAAGCCAAAGCCCATACGCCCCCTTTTCAAGCCCGGAGCAAGGAAGCCTTATCCCAAGCACTGGGGTGATCCGCCCAGGAGACAAACCCGTGACTTGCGTCCCTTGCCGGGTGGCTACGGGATGGGAAGCGGAACGTTGGCCAAGTGGATCCAGGAAAACCTCGAGCGGGACAAGAAAGCCGACAAGAAGGGGGATTGAGCCGGCCTTCTTTTTTATCGGAAAAGGGCGGTTTTTCAGTTGCCCTTGCACGGGTATTCAAAACAAATTGCGGACAACCCTTCGAATTCCCCAACCCAATCCCTTTATGAAAAAAATCACCCTCCTTTCGCTTGCCTTGTTCTGGGCATGTCTATCTTCCCACGCCGACGTCAAGTTGCCCAACGTCATTGGATCGAACATGGTCCTGCAGCGTGACATGCCAGTTCCTATCTGGGGATGGGCGGACAAGGGAGAAAAGGTCACCGTTTCCTTCGGTGGAGAAACCAAGTCGGTCGTGGCAGACGGCAAGGGGAAATGGATGGTCAAGCTTTCCGCCCTCAAGGCCAAGGAGGCGCCCTCGAAAATGACAATCGAGGGAAACAACAAGATCACCCTCGATAATATACTGGTAGGCGAAGTCTGGATTTGCTCGGGCCAATCCAACATGGAATGGTCCATCCGGTCATCCATGAATGCAAAGGAGGAAATCGCCGCGTCCAACCATCCTGTCATCCGCCTTTTCAACGTTCCGGGGCACAAGGTTCACCCCAAGCCTCAGGAACGCCTGGCCATCCCGACCGAATGGAAGGTCTGCAGCCCGGAAACCTCTTCGAACTTCAGTGCCGTGGGCTACTACTTCGGTCGACGATTGCTCAAGGAACTGGACGTGCCCGTCGGCTTGATCGGATCGAATTGGGGAGGAACCCGTATCGAGCCATGGACCACCCTGGCCGGATTCGAATCGGTTCCCGAATTGTCCAAGGAAGCCGAAAAGGTCAAGTCATACAATGCGGATTCCAAAGTCGGAGGGGGTTCGCCCTCGGCCATCTACAACCAAATGGTCCATCCGCTTGCCCCCTTTGCGATGCGCGGAGGCATTTGGTACCAGGGGGAATCAAACGGTGGGGAGCACATGTCCTATTACCACAAGAAGCACGCCCTGGTAAACGGTTGGCGCAAAGTCTTTCAAAATGACGAGTTGGGATTCTACTGGGTCCAATTGGCTAATTTCCGCCAACCGAACACCAAGCCCGAAGGGGGCGATGGATGGGCCAAGATCCGCGAGGCTCAAACCAAGGCTCTCGACATCCGGCACACCGGTATGGCCGTGGCCATCGACCTGGCGGACGCCCACAACCCCAATGACATTCACCCCCGCAACAAGCAGGACGTCGGTGGCCGCCTCGCCCAGTGGGCCCTTCACCAGACTTACGGCAAGAAAGATCTCGTCCCGACCGGCCCCCTCTACAAGGCCCATAAAATCAAGGGCAACGAGGTTCATTTGTCCTTTGACCACGTGGGCAAGGGATTGATGGTCGGGAAAAAGACCAAGCTGGAACCCACCGCAGAAGTGAAGGGAGGCAAGCTCGAGCATTTCTCGATCGCAGGCGAAGACAAGAAATGGGTCTGGGCAGACGCCACGATCAAGGGGGATACCGTGATCGTAAGTTCCAAGGAGGTAAAGAAACCCGTGGCCGTACGCTACGGATTCACCATGAACCCGGCCAACGCCAACCTGTACAACAAGGACGGAATCCCCGCCCTTCCCTTCCGTACGGACGACTGGTAAGCAAGTTTTCACCGGATGATCCGATTCTTCTTTTTGCTGCTCACGGCAGGACCCATTTTAGCTTGGGCCAAGAAGCCCAATGTCTTGTTCATCATTGCCGACGATCAAGCCCCCCGTTCCATCGGTGGGGTCAACAACCCGGAGATCAAGACTCCGAACCTCGATCGTTTGGCCAAGCAGGGAACCCTTTTCAGCCATTGCTTCAACCAGGGATCCTGGTCCGGAGCGGTCTGCGTGGCCAGCCGGACCATGTTGATCACCGGACAAAGCGTATTCAAGGCTCCGGCGAACAAGGCCTACCTTGACAAATGGGCCAATTCCCGGGGCTCGATCGCAGTCAAGGAATCGACCGAGGTCAAGCTCTGGCCCGAAGTCTTCCGCGATGCCGGGTACGACACCTTCCTTACCGGGAAGTGGCATAACAACCACTACTC
>JABGWD010000050.1 GCA_018645725.1 Opitutia bacterium | reverse complement strand
GGACTGACCGTTTGATTCGAGGGAGAGGGAAGATACGGAGTCGGCCGAGGCGCCGCCGAACCCTTGGGCCCAGGAAACCGTTCCGGTCGAGGCGAGAAGGGCTGCGAAGCCGTCGGTGGATCCCCGGCTGGTCAAGCTGGTGGTCCCGATTTGGGCCTGCCCGGAGAAGACCCCGGCGAAAAGCACGCGTCCTTCGGCGTCGGGTTGAAGGGCCTGGATGGTGATCCCGGAGAAGGTCTTGATCTGGGTGGCGTTTAACTCGTGGTTGAAGCGGACGAGGTAGGAGGAGTTCGTGTCGGGGGAGGAGAGGGTTTGCCCGCCGATGCTCAGGTTCGAATCGGTGAAGCGTCCGGCGATCCAGACTCCGCCGTCGTGGTCGGCCGCGATGAGGGGACGGGAGGCCCGCCAACCGAGGGTGGGATCGGGTTTTCCGAAGGTGACGACTTTCTGCAGGGTGCCGGTCGGGGAGAAGCGGGCCAGGGAGAGCAGTCCGCCCGTGCCGTTGCCGTCGAAAAGATGGGTCCCGTTGGAGAAGTTGCCTTCGGGCAGGATGCCGGTTTCCCAGGCGTAGCCTTGGCTGTCCACGGCGAAGGAGGAGAAGGGCAGGGTGCTTGGATTCTGGGAGTAGAGGGGATCCCAGTGGTCGGATTCGTAGAGGAAGGCGGCGTTGGTGAAGGCCGGGGCGGCCCCGACGTTTTGGCCTTTGGGAAAGGTTTGCGTCCAGCCGTAGGGGAGGATTTCCGAAACCGAGTAGACCCCCGGTCTGAGGTTGGGCAGGAGGTAATTGCCCGAGGAGTCGGACAGGGCGGAGGGTTCGCCCAAGTCGAGTTCGCCGTTGTTGTTGTAGTCCAAGTAGGCGGTCCATTGGCTGAGGGCTTCCTCGCCGGCGCCTTCCTGGGTGTCGTGGTTGCGGTCGAACCAGAACTTGCCCTTGATTTCGGAGGGTCCGTAGAGGTTGCGTACGGGGACGGGGGTCTTGAGCTTGTTGCCGGGCAGGTCGGTGGCCAGTTCGGTGGCGTAAAGACGGTAGTGTCCGGGAGGGAGCGTGTCCGGGAGGGTGGCGTAGGCGGATTGGGTGGCGTCGTCGTAGGTGACCGAGGCGAGGTTGACGGGAGTGGCGGTCGATACGTCGTCGTCGGTCCCGAGTTGGCCATCGGGGCCCGCGTTGGTCACGATCTTGTCGAGCCGGATGGAACGCAGGTGAATGGAGTCGGGGGCCATTCGTTCGTTGAAGACGGTGACGATGGTTTCGTTCGGGAAGACGACTTGGTTTTCCTTGGGGAAATAGGTCAGCACTTCGGGCGGAATCAAGTCGTCGGCGATCGGAAGGACGAACTCGGCGCTCGAGTCGGGACCGGGCCAATAGGCTTCGTTCCCTCCGGTGTCGCGGGCCACCACGCGGAGGCGCAGGGAGTCTTGGCTTTGCCGGAGGGGGACTTGCAATCCGTAGGAGAAGGGATACCCGCCGTCGGTCGAGGCAAGCCGGCCGTCGACGTAAAACTCGACGTTCCTCACTTGGATATCGTCTTGGACGAAGGCCCGGATGGTCAGGTTGGTCGATTCCTCGGCGCTTTGGTTTTGATCGAGGCTGACCTGAAGGGTGGGGCGGACCCCGTTGATGTCGAAGGATTTGTAATTGACCACCTGGAGGCCTTTTCGTCCGTCTGCGACGTAGGCGAGTCCGTTGTAAATGGAGATTGCTCCGGCGTTACCCGGGGTGATGAAGCGGGTTTCGAAGTTTTCAATCGCTCCGCCGGCCCGCAGAAAGTCGCCGTTTTTCTGGATGGTGTAAACGCTTGGATCGGCCTTGGCGAATGCCGGGCTGTTCTGGTGCTCGATGGCAAGAGCGAGGCCCGAACCATTGGCCACGGTCTGGCGCCATCCCCGGGACGCCGTGCGGGTGCGTTCGGCCCGGATGGGGTTGGACGGGTCGGTCAGGTCGATCCGGTTGAATCCCATCAGGCTGGTGACGTAGGCGAATTCGTCGCCCACGAAGAGGCGTCGTCCGAGGCCGTTTTTCAGGCCCCATTGGCGGTAGCCCGGGGTGTCGACCGAATTGCGGGGCAGAAAGGGACCTTCGTCGTTGGAAAAACGTCCGTTGCGCGTGGGAATGGAATGGGTGCGGCTGCGGGAGCGTCCGGCGTTCTCCAAAACGATGAGGTTTTCCACGAGGATACCGAGGTCTTCGATGATGCCCCCGAAGGAGATCGAGTCGATCAGTTGACCGCTGAAGAGATCGTAACTGTTGACCGTTCCGTTTTCGAGCCCGACGAAGGCGATTTTGCCGACCGCGGCCACCGAGTTGGCTTTTGCGGATTGGCGGATGCTCCAGACCAGGGAGGGGCTTTCCGGACTGGACAGGTCGAGCACGGTGAGCCCGGCCTGGGCGTCGGCAATCACCAAATAGTTGTCCGCGAGGACCGCTTTGCGGACCGAGCCGGGGGTGTCGAAGGTGGAGAGTTTGACCGGCCGGACGCCCGATCCGATGTCGAAAACTTCGATTCCGTGCCGCCCGTTGCCGAGGATGGCGAGGTCGTTTCCGGTCGTGACGAAGTCCGAGAAGGCTCCGCGTTTGGGGGGGATGGTGGCCAGAATGCCTGTGAAGACCGGATTTCCGCCCGTGGGGTCGCTCCCCATCAGAACTTCGAATCCGTCCGGTACGGCGTCTCCGTCGGTGTCGGATTGATCGGCACGGGTCCCCACGATCCGTTCCGAGCGGTCGCTCAGGTAGTCGGAATCCGAATCCGGTTTGTCGTCGTGACAAAGGGCGACCGGAGGGACTTGGCCGTTCCCTCCGTTGCGCGGGGACACGAAGGTGGCCGAGCCGATCACCAGGGGGGTCGGTTCGAGCATCCAGACTTCATAGTAACTGTTCGGGCGGACGATCACCCGGTAGGAACCGCCTTGGCCGACTTTCACCCGCTGGGCGAGAATGGGGGGCGTGCGGTTCTCTTCGGCTTCCGAGCCGATCCGTTTGATGAAAACGAAGGCTTCCCCTTTGTAGGGATGCAGGTTGCCGCGCATCGTTTGGAAGAGGAATTTTTGCCACTCCCGGGCGAAGTTCATCAACTGACGGTCGAGGCGGGAACGGGAGCGTCCCCCCGGCAGAGCCCGGTGGGCCTTGGCGGTGGCCTGCAGTTCGGCCAACAGTTTCGAACGGTCGTTTTGGAGCGTTGTTTGCTGGGCGATTCCCTGGGTCTGGCCGAGCAGCCCGTTCAGGGCGAGGGAATAGTTCTCCCATTTTTTGAGCTGCGGTTCGATCCGGCTCCGGGAGCGTTCCAGGGCCTTGGTGAAGTTCGTGTGGGCGGTGGTGATCCTCGTTTGGGCCTGACTGTCCATGGCCGCCATGATCGCTTTGTCCCGGATGGTCAAGGCGGCCGTGGTGAAGCCGTTCCAAAAATCGTTCCCGCTCAAAAGAGTTCCCGTCTGCTGGGCGAGACGGGACTGCAGAAGAGCGTCCTTGTTGGCGTGCTTGCTGAAGGTTTTCCAATCCTTTCCGCCGGAGTTTCGACCCGATGCGAAACGGATTCCCGCCGGAAGAACGTGGCGGGTAAAGCTCAGGTCGCTCTCGTTGGCTCCGAACACCGTTTCCTCGATTCCTTCGGAGAGTTGGCCCAGGCTGATGAATTCGTTTTCCGAAACCCCCATCGAGGCGTGGCTCACCGGGCAGGCTCCTTGCTGGGTGTCTTTGAGGGTGGGGCCTGTCAGGACGGCTTTGCCGAAAATCTGGGCTCCCGGGCTCGTTCCGTGCCAACCGGGTTGCCTGATCCCGACTCCGGGATCGGTCTCGAGATAAAGTCCGTCCGCGCTGACCGTCATGGGTCCGGCGATTTCCCAAATGCCGGTGTCGTGGTTGAAGCTCCAAAGGGCCGATTTGGTTCCGGGCGGCAGGTTGTCCGCATTGGGGAAACGGGCCGGGACGGGGACGTCGAAATTACTCGGGCCGTCGGTCTGCACCGTGATGACCAAAGGCATGGCGAGGGATTCGGGCAAGGGTTCGGGCAAACGATCGGAGGCCACCGGGGCGATCCCCACGCTCCCTCCGGTCGTTCCGTCGTCGGATTGGAGGGCTCCGGGGGGAACCGAGATGGAGGTGGCTTCGAGCATCGCTTTTTGTTTGGCGTCCAGGCCCGTTACGTATCCCGCCGCGAAGGAGATTTTGGTCTCTTGGGTCGCGCTTACGGTTTGCAGAGCCCCTTTCATAACCAGAGGCAAAAAGATTTTTCCGTCTTTCGGACTGGGTTGGTACGCGCCGTTTTTGGCGTAGGTTCCGTAACGGGTCGCTTGCACGGTTTTGCCCGGCACGCCTTCCCAGGCTTTGCCCACGAAGGTGTAGTAGTCGCGGTTGCGCCAGGATCCGTCGGACAAAGTTTCTCCCGCCGCCGCTCCGACCATCCGGCCGTCGATCACCACGAAGAATTTTCCGATCGGGGCCTTGGTTAGCCGGAAGGATCCGTTCGAATCGGTGATCACGCTCAGTTCCTCTTCGTTGCCCACGACCGAGACGAGTACCCCGGCCAGGGGTTTTTCCCCTTTCGAGTTGTCCGAGTCGAACACTTGCCCGGAGACCACCGTGCTGATGTCGCTGGCTTGTACCGAAAGGGTGGAGAACGACCAGGTTTTCTCGCCTCCCGATACGCCGTCCCCGTCCAGGTCGATCCCCCGGTTGAGAAAATCAGACAGGTTCGATCCGTCGAAGGTGATGGTGATGCGCCCGTTCGAGGGCCAACGGTCCCCGTTCAAAAAGAGGCTCGCTTTCATCCGGTCGCTCGAGAGCCGGGCCGCGGTGACCTGCAATTCGTCTCCCGCGTAGGCATAGAACGTGTCGTTGGTCAGCACCGTGCCTTTGGCCAAGGGCATGTTGAAGCGGACCACGAACTCGCGCGTGAGGGCGACGTTCCCTTCCCCGTCGTAGGGCGAGGTGGCCAGGACTCCGGCCAACGGTAACTTCTTGGTCTGCTCGCGCTTGAAGACCAAATCGAGGGATTTTTCCACGTCGAAGGAATTGACCAAGCCGTCCTCGTTGACGTCGGCTTGCCACTTGAGGGCTTCGTCGTCGGTGATGAATTGAGTCCCCTGAATGTGCTCGACCATGCGCACGGTGTCCAGCAAGTCGACCTTGCCGTCTCCGTTGAGGTCGCCCACCGTGCGGTCGGCAAAAAGCGACCCGATGGGCAAAAGTATGAAGGACAGTAGAAAAGGGCTTAATTTAGGATGGATCATGCGTAGGGAAGATTGAATCGATCATGAGTTAGCGAGTCAAGGATTTGATCATGTTATTGCAGATAAATGCACCAATTTTTTTGCCCGCTTCGATGCCCCGTTCGTTGGAAAAGCGGTAGTGGATGCCTCCGTGGAGCCGGCTTTCCCCGATTTCCTTCAGGCAGTCCGAGAAACGGTCGAATTTGCGGCGTTGCCCAGAGTGTTGATCGCTGTGGTTCGACGGCGGAACGCAGGTCTTTTCAGATTGCAGGGATGGATAAGCTCTGACATAAGGACAGGTTCGTCCTCGGCTCCTTCTTTGGAAACGTACTCAACCTTTTTCTCATGCAACCCACCAAGGAAAATCAAGATGTGATCCACCGCATCGATCCCGAGAGCTCGGAGGAGATCTCGAACCAGTTCGACGAACTGGTGAGGTTGCTCGAGCATGGCTCGGACGAGGAAGTCTCGGAGCACTTGAAGGAAATTCACCATTCCGACTTGGCTGATGCGTTCGGGTTGGTCTCGGGTGGTTTGCGCAAGCGCTTGCTCGGCTTGGTCAAGGTGGAGTTGGATCCCGACTTGCTCTTCGAGTTGGAAGACCATTTGCGCAAGGAGGTCACCGACACGCTTTCCCCCAAAGAGGTGGCGGAGGTCATTGCCGGGATGGATTCCGACGAGGCGGTTCAGGTTCTCGAGGACATGGGCGAGGAGGAACGGGACGAGATTCTCAGCGAGGTGCCCGAGGAGGAACGCGAGGATATCGAGATCGGATTGGCCTATCCCGAGGAGAGCGCCGGCCGGAGGATGCAGACCGACGTCGTGTCGGTCGCGACGGATTGGGACGTTGGGCGGACCATTGATTATTTGCGCGAGGAGGAGGATTTGCCCGAGGAATTCCTCGACTTGTTCGTGGTGGACGAGCGCTCCAAGCCGGTGGGCGTGATTTCCCTTTCGCGCATTTTGCGCTCTCCGCGTCCGACCTTGATGCGGGAGATTTGTGACGAAACCCAGGTCATCGTGCCGGCGGACATGGTTCAGGAGGAAGTGGCTTTCCTCTTCGAGAAGTACGACCTGACCACGGCCGGGGTGGTCGATGCCCAAGGCAAGTTGATCGGGATGATCACCGTGGATGACGTCATGGAGGTGGCCCGGGAGGAATTTGAGGAGGACGTGTTGCTCCTTGGTGGGGTGGGGGAGGAAACGGTGGACGATGGAGTCCTGCAGGCCTCGGCCAAGCGCTTTACTTGGCTTTTGGTCAATTTGGGTACCGCCGTGCTCGCGTCCATGGTCATTGGCGTATTCGATGCAACCATCGAGCAAATGGTCGCTTTGGCTGTTCTCATGCCCATCGTGGCTTCGATGGGCGGGAATGCGGGTACCCAGACCCTGACCATTACGGTGCGGGCATTGGCCACGAAGGAACTGACCGCCTACAATGCCTTGCGCACCTTCCGCAAGGAGCTGGCGGTGGGCTTTCTCAACGGTTGCCTGTTCGCAGTCTTGGCCGGTGTGCTGACGTTTTTTTGGTTCAATGATCTGGAGAACGCAAACGTTCTTGGGGGGGTCATTGCCGGGGCCATGGTGATCAATATGGTGGTGGCCGGTTTCTCGGGCGTCGCCTTGCCTGTTTTGTTGGATCGTTTGAAAATCGATCCAGCCATTGCTTCCGGGGTGTTCGTGACCACGGTGACGGACGTGGTCGGTTTTCTTTCCTTCCTCGGCTTGGCATCCGTAACCCTTCTCTAAGCCATGTCGGACATGCGCGTATTGGTCACGGGTTCCACAGGTTGCATTGGCAGTCATGCGGTGCGTATCCTTCTTGACGAGGGCGCGGAGGTATTCGGATTCAACCGTTCGGTTCCTGAGGATCCGCCTTCCGAGAACTATACCCACCTGACGGGTGATCTTTCGGATCCCGAAGCGGTTTCCCTCGCAGTCAAAGAGGTTCAGCCCACTCGCGTTCTTCATCTCGGAGCCTTGCAAACCCCCGATTGCCGGGATTTCCCGATGCGTGGGTTGGAAGTCAATTTGTTGGGTACCGCCTATCTCTTCAGGGCATGCGGAGAATTGGATCAGCCCTTGGAACGTTTCGTTTTCGCGAGCTCGAGCGCCGTGAACGGACCACGCTCACTCTACGGTCCCGAAGGCGTACGCCCCGGGGATCCCTACCAACCCTTCAACTTGTACGGTTACTGGAAGGTGGCGGGGGAGGGGATGGCCCAAGCTTTCCATCAGGCCACGCAGTCTTCCACGGTGTCGCTCCGTCTGGCCACCACTTACGGGCCAGGTCGAGATCGGGGTTTCACGGCGGCCATGACTTCGGCCATGAAGGCGGTGGCCAAGGGTGAATCCTTTGAAATTCCCTACCGGGGGAAGGAACACTATCATTTTTCCCACGACGTGGGGGCCGGGTTTGCCCGGGCCGTGATCGATCCCTTCGAGGGTTACGGAACTTTCAATCTACTCGGCGAAACTCGTCCGGTCGATGATTTCCTTGCCGTTCTCCGTGAGCAGGCCGGAAAGTTGGAAATGAATGCGGAGGGCGTGCGCTATTCGGATGATGCCGAGGAAACTCCCTTCGTGTACGGCCTCAATGACGAGGCGACCCGATCCGCTTTTCCAAAGATGCCCAAGACCTCCTTGGAGGACGGGATACGCCAATCCCTGAATTTTTTCTCCGCCTGAATGGTTGTCTGAGCGACCTGTTTTCGGGCATCTGGTGAAATAATTTGAATTTTTTTACGATTTTTCTTGATATAGAAATATATCTAGTGTAAATACATTATTAAATCCTTAATTTAACTATGATAACAAATATATTTTCCTTCTTTATTATTCTCAGCGTCTCGTCCACCGGTTTCTGGTTCCTGACTCAAGTTTGATCATCCCGTTTGAGGTTTCATTCGAAACTAACTGAAATATAAATGCTCGTATCACCCGAAAACTTAATGACGCAAGCGAGGAGGTTTCCACGCTACCCGATCCATGAGGACCTGAAGCGCACTTGGTTTTGCGGTTGGTTATGCGACAGGGGCATGGTAGCTCTCGCATTCAAGGCGGAAAAGAATACCAACCGTTTCAAAAAATGCGCCGACGAATACTTCGAGGAGACGGGAAATCTTTCCTGTTACGTCGAGTTTCCTTTGTCCGATGCCCAGTTCGAGGTTCTTTGGTCGGTTTGCGAATCGGATCAACCGGACATGATTTACATGGCCATCAAGATCTTTTCGGGGGAGGAGATGGTGGTGTCCGAGGAACACCATTCGAGATGGAGTGATCTCCGGTGTGCTTTGGAAGAGGTGGGCTTGACCGGGTAACGAATCGGCGCTCAGTCCGTTTCCGTTTCTTTCTTCTCCCCGGCAGGCTGTTCCGGGGCAAAGGGATCGGGGGGCGCTTTTTTACCAATTTCCTGTGTCTTGGGGGCAAGGTCCGTTTCATTGACCGCGGGTTCCTCCTCGACAAGGTCGGCCGGGCCGCTTTCGTCCTTGCTTACTTCTTCCCTGATCTTGTCCACCAAGTCGACTGCGTCCTTGCGCGTACGGATGGAGCGTTCCTGAAACTTGGCCACTTGCAAAAGGGCATCCGCCTGATCGTAGTGAGCAAAGAGGTAATGGTACAGGCAAGCGCTGGCCGCCACTCCTGCCAGAATTCCGCCGAACATCCAGGCGACCCGTTCGATGGTCGGCATTTCATTCGCTTCGTCATGGGTACCGATGAAGACGAGGAGTCCGATCACTCCGACGAGCAACACGCAGTAGATGAGGGAGAGGGTTCGGCTATTGGTGTAGGCGGTGTTCCTGCGGATGGCCTTGAGTGTTTCCTCGCTCGATTTGCTCTTTTTCATGTTCCGGTGATACTTTGCTTTCCTTCCCCGATGGGCAAGCAAGAATGATTGCCCGGGGATGGATTGGTCGGGTCGACTGGATTCGAACCAGCGACCTCTGCGTCCCGAACGCAGCGCTCTGCCAGGCTGAGCTACGACCCGACGATGGCAGTATTTGCATCAATACCCCGAATGGGTTTGCCCGGGCAAGTTCAATTCGTCTTGCCAAGGGTGCGGTTTTCTTTCGCTATGAGGATCAGCATGAACAAAACGATCCTACTTTTGATTCCTTTGCTCTTCCTTGCCTGCCAGAACGAGGAATCCGCCCGGTCCGTCGAGGAACCCGTTCAAGTTCCGGTTGTTGCCGAGGAGACCATTGCGATGGCCGAGCACGAGCGCTTGCTGGGCGAGGCGGAGGCGGCGACTGAAGCCATGGCGCGGGAGTTGACTCACCAAGTGCGGTCCTTCGAGACGGCCTTCAAGGCCAAGGAAGAGGAGGTCGAGTCCCTCGAGGTCAAGGTTCTGGAGTTGACGGCTTCGCTGGAGGCTTACAAGAAGCAAGCCCGGGATTCCAAGCTCTCCCTCAACGAGCTCAGAAAGCTTGGTTCAGCTGAGTACAAGGTAATCTACGAGCGGGCCAAGACGGTGGACAATGAGGCCGCCATTGCCCTTTACGAGGAATTCATCGAGCAGTTCCCCGACAGTCCGATTGCCGGGAAGGCCCGAGCCCAATTGCGCAAGCACCTGACGGAGAGAAAAATTCTGGAAAACCGCAAGGACGCGACGACTTTGAGAACTTGGGAAATCAAACTCAAGGGTGAGGGGATGTTCGTCCGGGAAGTGCCCGCCGCCAAGCTTTTCGAGTTGATCGGCCGCAACCCCGATTCTTCAAAGAGGGGGTCGAGTTCGGAGTACAGGCAGTTTACCTACGTGTGGAGGGACTACGTTCTTGGCAAAGGGGGCGAATATTACGACCTTCTGATCCACCGCACCAACGACAAGGTAGACCGGGTCAGTTTTGAAGAATAAATCGGTTTGCAGGATCCTTATTTGACCTGCAGGCAAACCGCTTCCTTGGTGCTTCGGGCCAATACCATTCCGTTGCTTAGCACGGGTGTACTCCAGCACTTTCCGCTTATTACTTTCTTGCGTCCCAATTCTTTGTACTTCGATGGACTGGCTTCCACCACGGCCACTTCCCCGGTGTCTGACAACGCGATCAATTTGTCTCCGGAAAGGATGACGTTTCCCGGGCCGTAGCCGTCCTGGCTCCATTTGACTTCTCCTGATTTCAACTCGATGCATTGGAGGGGGCCTTTTCCGTATTTCTTGAAGCCGAACATTCCGTAGAGGTGACCTTCGTGATGAATGGGCGTGCTCCAATGGTTGAACATTTCATTGGATTTTCTCCATACCTCCGAGCTGCTCATTTTGCTGCCGTTTTTCGAAATCCGGTAGAGCCCCGAGCCCACGCCATAGCCGGCCGAGCAATATACGAGATCGCCCGCGACGACGGGGGCGGCGGCGGTCGAGACCTTGAAGGGGAACTTTTGCCTCCAAAGTTCGTCACCGGTCTTGGGGTCGATGCCGACCAATCCGGAGGTGCAAAAGAAGATAACTTGGCGGACACCATGAATGGTTGCGGCGATGGGGGTGGCGTGGGTTGCGGTTTCGTCCCCGCTTTTCCAGGCCAACTTCCCGGTGTCCCGGTTGAAGGCGAGAAAGCTCTGGCCTTTGCCGCCTCCGTAAACGATTGCCAGCTTGCCTTCGATCAGGGGGGCGGATGCGTTTTTCCACTTGATGTTCTTTCCGCCATGTGCCTTCAGCACCTTGACCGACCAAATGCTTTTTCCGTCCTTGGCCGATAGGCAGTGCAAATTCATGTCCGAATCATAGACCCATACCTTGTCCCCGTAAGAAGCGGGAGTCGAACGGGGTCCGTCTCCACCGTTGTTCCCAGGCGCCCCGGCATTTCCACCTCCGCTCTTGTAGTCCATTACGGCGAGCAAGGAACTCCAGACCCGTTTGCCTGAGTCGGTGTCGAGGGCGATGCAGACTTCGCGCATCAGGCCGTCCTCGTCCTCCTCGGCGACCATGGTGTAGGCCCGGTTTCCGACAACGGAGAAAGAGCTGAAACCGAGGGGCGTGGGCACTTTCCACTTTTTCGAATCCGTTCGCCCGAGGAAAGCGGTGGAAGCGAGCGCTTCCGTGGTCTTCTTGTCGGACTGAATGCCATGGTATTGGTTCCAGTCGACGGCGTGGAGTGAGCCAGCCCAACAAAAGGCTGCGGTAATGGCGACGATTGCTTGTCGTTTCATAAGGGGTTTATTCTTGCCCGAGTTCGTTCAGTTTCAAGCAAGAAGGTCGTTCAGGCGGTTTTTTTTCCAAAGCGAAGTCGGTAGGTTAAGACGATCAGTGCAAAGGTGACGAGGAAATACCAAGGAAACCAACCGAGGGCTTGGACGAAAACGGAATCCTGCTCGGCTAGCTTTCTTCCCATGACAATGGGCTCGATTTTGCCCGACTTGATCCAGGCGATCAACCCGGAATAGAGGAGAGAAACCGCACCGTAGGACAAGTTGGTGGACAAACCCTTGAAACTCAGAACGGTTGCCCGTTGTTCGGAGGAAGCCTCTTCGTTGAGGTATCGGCTGGTCAGGTAATGCATGCCTTGCATGGAAGCATAGAGAAGGGCGGCGGGCAAAATGCCCCAAAGCGGAAAGGCATACCCGATGCCGAACAGTCCCGCGGTAAGAACCGCACACAGAAGGAAGAAATTGAAGGCCGGGGAATTCCGGTCAGCCAGCAAGCGGGCGAGTCGGGGGACGAAAAGGCCCATCAGGGACATGCCCGAGGCGACCAGACCGAAGGTCCAAAGGGGGAGTTCGATCACGCTCCAGTAGGCGCTTGCGATGGTGAGAAACTGTCGAATGATGCTGTCCAGGATCATTGCGGCGAGGAGAATCCCGAAGGGTAATGCGGTGGTCAAAATCCAAATCCCGGCTACCTTGGTTTTCCGGAGGGACGAACGGATTGCCTCGAAAGTTCCGTGTCCGGATTCACGGATGTTTTCCTGCAAGCCCAAGGCCGCGCCCAAGACGATGAGAGAGGATAGCAAAGTGAGAAATACCGGGATCTTGACCGTGGTTCCGTCGGAGACGGAGAAATCGAAACCGAAAAAATCCAGGCAGGTGTTTACGAAACTTGCGTCGTAAAACGCGGAGCCTGTCATCATGGCGAAGAAGAAGGCGAGCGAAGTATAGCGCTGGGCTTTCTCGAGGACTTTGCCCCATTCCTTTTCCATGCCTGCCTCCTTGAGGGAATCGTAAGCCAGGGCCTCGTCCGCCCCGCTCGCGGCGGCTTCCGCCACTCCGCTGATGATGCGGTTGAGCGCAAAGAGGGAAAAGACCCAGGTCGAACCGTCCATCGGGGCGACGAGCAAGGCGAGCATTTCCAGCACCATGAAGACCCCGGCAAGGACCAGAAGTCTCTTTCTGCCCAGGGTGTCAGCGATGGCTCCGGAGGGAACCTCGAGCAGGATGATCGTGATCGCCCAGATCCCGTTGAGGATGCCGAACTGTTCCCAGGTCAGGCCATGCTCGAGAAAGTAGATGGCGAAGACCGGATAATAAAACCGGGCATTGAAGAACATGCGAAAAACGATGAAAAACCTCAGGTTTTTCGTCGCCCGGCTT
>JABGWD010000443.1 GCA_018645725.1 Opitutia bacterium | reverse complement strand
TTCCACGCCCTCTTTGGGCAACCTCACTAACCTGAACGAAAAAAGACCGGAATGCGGTTGAGGCAAATTTATGTTTGCCGAGAGTTTGGAAACTCGTTGCTCTAGTAAAAGCGGGTAGGATGGGTTTTGATCGATCAAGACTCTTTTCTAAAAGCAACTTCAATGCCATTCATTCAATTTTAGTTATGCCGAAGACATTATCAAAGCGATTGAACTCTCTATTTTGTCTCTTTTTTCTCTTTTCGTGCGGATGTGCGCAGAAGTGGGATCCGGACAATCAGTTTCAGCGCGAGGTCCAAAACCTAAAAGCTCAAAGAGAGGTATACAAGCTTAACCGGATTCAAGAGGCTCAACGAAATTTAAGTCAGACCAAGGGAGACCTTCTCCTCCATGTCGTACGCAAATTGCCAATCCGCGAACTTGATCTTTTGCTTGGTTACAAATACAAAGTTTTGGCACAAGCCACTCGGCAAGGGGATTTTTGGGAAAGACGACAGTACTACTGGGAGGATATTGTGGAAGGAAAATGGGGGACTACCTCTCAGGAGTTTGAAATCTGCGCAAAAAACTCCGTGCTTATGATCGTAAGCATCAATTCGAGTGAAGTAATTGGAGTCGAATACTGAAAGCAATCCAAATTAAAATGCGGGCTTCAAGCGGACTTCCTCTCGAACGTCAGTAACAACCGCACGACCGCACCCTCGCTTTTCAATGACGGGATCATGGAAACCAATTTCCAGCCATCCTTGGAATAAAACGCGCATTCCTTGTCTATCATGGATGCAAGTTTTTCAGTGACGTCATCCCCTTTTACGCGAATTCCATCAGGAGTAAGTGAAATGGATTTGTATTCGTACTTCATGTATTGGACAATATGCGCAAATGGGGAAAATGAGTAAGCGAAAAAATCCGTAGCCTCCATGTCATCGGTGCTTAGAAATCCAAACGGAAGTTCGTTAGGGGGTTTGGGGGGATAAGCTTCTTCGTTTTCAAAATTTCATGTGGCGCCAACCCATAGGTCAGTCAGTCAATATCGAAAACCATCGGTCCGGTCCAGAGGATGGACAATGTGAAAAAAATTGATCCGAAGCCTAACCCGAAGCGTGAGTTTTGCGTGTTTCCTCTGCATCGGACTTGCCGTAGTACTTGTTGTAGTACTTGTACCTGAAGTAACCGTAACCATAATAGCCGGAGTAATAATAGCCAGGGGTTTTCTTCTGCGGCAAGTCGTTCAGAACAACCCCCAAAAGGTTGGCTCCGGTTTCTTTGATGCTACCGATCAGGCTTTTCACGATCTTTCGGGAAACTTTTCCGTATCGTGTTACAAAGAGCACTTCGTCCACCTTTCGGGCAATCGCAAGAGAATCGGGAAACAAGCCGATCGGCGGGCTATCGATGATGATGACTTCGGCGTTCTTTTTCAGAGACTCAATCACTACTGAAAAATCATCATGCTCGAGCATCTCCGTCGCAGCCCGAGTTTTCCCCCCTGAAGGAAGTACGAACAAGTTCGGGTGAATTTCAATCAAGGTTTCGGCAACACATTGATCGATTTCTTTGCCCTTCTGTCCGACTTCATTTACAAGGGAAAGCAAACCCTTCTCATTCTCCAGGTTGCAAAACTTGTGCAAACCCGGTCTACGCAGATCAAAATCAACCAAAATCGTCCTTCTTCCATGGTTGGCGCAACTATAGGCTAGGTTTGCCGAAATAAGACTCTTTCCTTCACTGGGAATGGCGGAAGTAACCAAAATAAGCTTCGGGTAGTCCGTATGTGAATTCATTTGAATCCTACTGTACATGCTCCGGAAGGATTCCGTCAGTCCATCATCCAAGTCATTGCCTACGATTAACGGTCTCTCCCTTTCTTCAATTTCCGAAATCTTGGGAATACCCCCAATCAGATCGTCTCCAATGAAAACTTCAACGTCCCAAGGTGACTTGACTCGGTTATCAATGAATTCCAGGCAAATTGGAATCAATATGAAGAGCACGGAAAAGATCATAACCCCTTGCTCCTTGATTTTTTGTTTATCCGGAGAATAAGGCCCTCCGGGCTCGCTTGCGAAGGATTCCATGCGGAGTGGTTCGTCCTGCTCGGAAGGCAATGCCTGTTCTATTTTCACTTCGTTGAGCCTGCTCTGGATGCCGTCGGTGCTTCTTTGCACCACAGTGAGTTCCCGAGAAAAGTTCTTCAGCCTATCCTCGATTTCGCTAAGCTTCTCCGACTCCAATTGAACCTTGGCCATTTCATCCCCAAATTCCTTTTCCTGGGCGCTTAATTGAATGTGCTTGTCCCTCAAGTCTTCAATTGAAGAAGTGACTTCCTCTTTCAGGGCATTCTTGACTTGCTGGACACTCCTTGCATTTTCAATCATCCTGGGGTGTTTCTCCAAGTACCCCGAGCCCGTTTCCTCATAATCTCTTCGGGTTCTCTCAAGGTCATACAACGTCTGCCTGAGGGCAGGTATGTTGCCATACTCCTCAATCGCATCAATTTCAAAAAATTCCTTTATCACCGCAATGTCATCATTCACGGCTTTCGAGGATACGGACTCGGTTGGGCCGATCCTCGTCTTGATCGCCAATATTTGACGAAGCAAAGAATTGATTCTTATTTGCTCGAGCCTTGATTTGGTAACTTCCGATGAATACTGGCTTTTCCTGTTTCCCGTATCCCTTTTCTCGTCCTCCAAAAAAGGCAACTGATTGATCTTTTTGAAACCGGACATGTCATCGGCGATTTTTTTCTCCTTCGACAAGCTGTTTTCCAACAGATCCTCCAAGGTTTTCTTAACAAACTCCACCTTCTCGCTTTTACTGCTCTTGTGCAATTTCACGTATTCCTTTTGCACGAGATCGGCAATAATCATGGCGCCCTTTGCGCTTCTCGAATCAGAAGTGATAATGAAACGGGGCCGGCTCTTGGTACCCGCTTGCTCTACTCGGTAGGAAACCGTGGAAGCCAAATCAACAATTATACCGTCCTTCAGAAAAGGCGCCAGAAGAACGGATTTGTACTCCGGGGAGTTTTTCAGGTTCAAGATAACGTTGGTTCTTAATTGTTGACTGTTCAAGCCCTCCGTATGCTTGGCAATCAACCCCTCCACATGTTGATCCCTGTCGACGCTTCGTAAATTCAAAATGGCTGGAGGAGGGATCAGACTGAAGGAAGAGGAAGACCTGTAGTACTCATGAACCTGTTGCTTGATGAAAACATAGCCCAAGGCAAAGGGAAGAGACAAAGCCAAGGAAAGCAGCCACCGATCCCTTATGATCAAGAGAAAATCAGAAACTCCCTTGATCTTTGACTTGCTCTTCGGCTGTGAAGGGGTGTTGAAATTTTCGAAATTTTCTTCCATTACAGCAACCGCTCAGGCACTTGAATGCGATCTCCGGGATAGATCCAGAACCGTTTTGCAGAACCGGAGGAAAGGCTTCCCTTGCTTAAGGCTTCGACATCCACTTCGTAGGTTTTGGTATTCGTCGCATCGCCATTCTTGTTATAATAGGTACGGGTCACGAACACCTTGTTTTTCCGTGCAATGCTAGTGAATCCACCGCTCCGGGCAATTACCTCGACGATACTCATTGCCTCAACCTCGGCTGGCAGCACATAGGGACCTTTTTTGTTCACCGAACCGGAGAGAAAAACCATCTGCTGGGTATATTTCGTCACCAAGACACTCACGGATGGCCGTCGGTAAATGAGCTGAATCTGATATTGTCTGGCAATTTCCGCTGACGCTTGATCCACGTTCAGGCCAGCCAATTTGACCTCATCGATATAAGCGGGTCGTACTCCGCCGTAATTGCTCAACGCAGTATCGACGGTCGCTTCGGATTCCCCTTTGACAATGATACGAATTCGGTCTCCGGACCTAAGTTTGTATCCAGTGGGATCTTTCATAATGGAAGGATCCGAGGTATACTTTTGCTGAGCCAAAAGATGGTGGCAAACACTTGACATGACAAGAAAGCAAATGGCGTGGAAGACAAGCGGGCAGTTACCTTGCATGATCAGAATCTACCGGTTATTTGAGCGTTCACCAGATGCCGGCCGAAAGAATCGACATCACGGTTGGAATGCGAATAATCATAGCCCCCGCTTGTAGTGAAATGTTCGCTCAAGGCCTTTTGAACACTCAAACCCATTCCGAATTGGTCGAGTGTCGACGTATCCCTGGACGGTATCGAAGGTATGTTGGCATAGGTGTATTCAACCACTCCGTAACTCAAGTATGCGGAGCCCGAAAGATCTTGGGTAAAACGATGCGTTGCCCCAACCCTGCCCATTGTACTGAACATTGAAAACCCTTGAGCCGAAGGCGAAAAGGATCTGTCGACATCAAAATTAAAAGAAGTCTTTTCATTGAGCTTCCAATTCAAAGCCACTCCCATGGTCAGGTCGTCTTGATTCGGGCTTGCGGGGTTTTCGTAATCCATGACGGTATAACCCATTTGTGCGTTTCCTGACAATTTGGGAGAAAGATCGCCATTTGCACCGAATGAAATCGAGTGTGAAACACTATTGGTCAAGGAAGGCGCCGAACTCCCCTTTCCCTTGGTCTGACTAAAGCCATATTGTGTGTAAAAATCCAATTTCTCTGAATATATGTAGAAGGCGCTGGCATGCAAAGGAAGGGTCGATAGATCTTGGTAAGGTCTCTCCGAGACAGAACCCGTCTGATAATTTTTCAGGGAATAGGCAGTTCCAGCCGACACTCCGAATTTGGGGCTATGGTTGTACCTGACGTTTAACCCAAGAGAAAAATAAGAATAGGAAACCAAGTCTTGTTCCAAGACACTCGTGTCAATGTGCTGCCCCAGGTCAAAGGTGGCCG
>JABGWD010000442.1 GCA_018645725.1 Opitutia bacterium | reverse complement strand
CTACCTATCCGATCATGGGGCCAACCACTTGGTCCGCCACAAACAGATGCCTACGGAAGGTGGCCTTCACGTTCCCTTTATGCTCATGGGACCTGAAAAATGGGTACCCAAGCAAGGAGCCCGTAAGGACTTGGTCAGTACCCTGGACCTGACTGCGACCACCCTGACTTGGGCCGGCATCAAGCTCCCTGATTGGTACGAAGGACGGAACCTCTTCGCCAAGGATTTCAAGCCCCGCCAGTGGGTGGCCTCGGCCAAAGACCGACTCGATCATACCATTGACCGAGTGCGTACCATCCGGACCGACAAGTTCCGCTACACCCGGAATTACAAGCTCGACCGCATCTTGCTCCAACCGCAGTACCGCGATAGCAAGGACTACCTCAAGAACCTCAAGCAACTCTACGCGGCGGGTAAACTTTCCGATGACCTGAAAAGGATTTACTTCGGGGAACGTCCCAAGGAGGAATTTTACGACGTATCAAAGGATCCCGCTCAGGTACGCAACTTGGTCGGCGATCCCAAGTTCACCAAGGAACTCAACCGTCATCGCAAGCTACTTGACGACTGGTTGGCCAAGGGAGACCGGGGAGAGGGCGAAGAATCCCCCAATGCGCTTCGTCATAATGGAGACGATTGGCAAGGTGGGCGCGGGGTGAACCCGGAATACGAAATCAACCGCGAAGATAACGATGGGGACGGACTGTCAGACAAGTGGGAGAAGATTAATGGTTGCGATCCGCAGGACGGCCGTCTCTCCTATGAATTCGATTGCGGTGGCTGGCAGACCGAAGGTTGGCAGGCAAAGGGAATACGCGACAATATCGCCGGCTTTCAGGGCTTTTTGCAATTCCGGTTGCCCGGTAAACCTAGTTCGCTCTTCCGCAACGGACTCAAGATCAAACCCAACGGATCCGACCATGCTTTGCTCATCAAGTTACGGGCCGATTCTCCTGTAGAAATTGAAGCCCTGGCCAATGGCAAGTCTCTTGGCTCCGCCATGAAAGTTTCCGCGGGTAAGCAATTCAAGGAGGTTCAGGTTCCGCTGACTGGCAATGCGAATTGGAAAGGCGTGATCAAATCCCTCGAGATCAAGCTCAAGGGACCCGAAGGCGCCGATTTGGAAATCGACGCCATTGAAGTGAAGCGCGGGTGACCCCTTTCTCCGCTCCAATGAGAATCTCTTTCCTTGCTTCCCTGCTCCTGCTGGGAGCGCCCTTCGTCGCGCAGGCAAGCAAACTTTACGAAACCTCCGTTCGGGCGAGTGAGATCAATCCTCTGGCCAGGGAACATCCGAAGCTCAATTTCACCTTTGCCGAGGTCAAGGGCAAGCATCAGGACTTACAGCATGCGATCGTCGACACCCGTGTGCCGTCCCGTGACCGCTTGGTGATTTGGTTGATGAGTTACAATGGTGAACTCTCCAAGTACTTGAGTGGTCTGGGCCTGCACCTGATCCAACCTCACTATGCGAACCGTTGGTTTTCCACCGTTCCCAAGGAAACGCACGATACCGGGGAGTGCTTGGGTAACATCCGCTTGGAAGCGGCCACCGGGGAGGATCACAGTCCGCTCGTAAAGATTCCCAAGCCTGATGGTTTGGCCGCCCGTTCCCTGAAATTCGTCCAGTGGTTGGCCAAGGAAAACCCCAAGGGGAAATGGGAGCGTTTCCTCAATGAAAAACAAACGGATCTCCTTTGGGACAAGGTCATCCTTTCGGGCAGTTCTCATGGCTCGACCACTTCCGCCCGTTTTGCCAAGCATCAAAAGGTCGCTCGTGTTGTAGC
This sequence comes from Opitutia bacterium, assembly GCA_018645725.1. GTDB lineage: Bacteria > Verrucomicrobiota > Verrucomicrobiia > Opitutales > Seribacteraceae > Seribacter. Next base: position 555 of record JABGWD010000442.1, on the reverse strand, counting down.
GTTTGCGGGGCCGCGCGATCAGTTGGAATCCTGGCAAAGCTTGCCTTCCGCCACCCCCGCCAACCGGTACTTCGCTTTCACTCACGTCCTCGACAAGGGATGGACAGCCGATCACTATTGCCGATCTTGGCAAATGCTCGGGTTGGCAAAGTTCGGGCCCTTGGTGAACGTCGAGAAAACCAAGCCCCCTTTCGGAAACGCGAGGCGTCTGATCACCGACTTCGACGTAGATGGGAACGCCAACAAAGCGCATGGCATCGTGGTTCGCGATGGGCGTTGGAAGGAAGTCTGGAAATATCTTTACACTCATCCGGTCGACAAGGTGGGCAAACCCGTCCCACCCGATCCGGATTGCACCATGAAGATCCGACCAAATTAAGGGTATTGTCCTAAAAACTAAATTTAATGCCTGCTAATTTGATTACCATTACCGATTTGCGGATCACACCGGTCGCGATTGCCGATCCGCCCATCCGCAGTTCCTACGGTTTGCATCAGCCCTACGCTTTGCGCACGATCGTCGAGTTGGTTAGCGGGGATGGAGTCGTAGGGGTG
>JABGWD010000441.1 GCA_018645725.1 Opitutia bacterium | reverse complement strand
AGCCAAGGGAGAAGCCCCTGCCCTACTCAGCTCCGACCCCATTCAAAGCCTGGATGTCGGCGCCGATGCCTTGAGCGCGGTAGGCAATTATAGCAGCCCGTTCAACTTCACGGGATTGATCGACGAAGTGCGTCTTCACTTCGGCGAAGTCGATCCCGACATGTTCGCCAAGGTCGTTGAAAATGCAGTCGAAAACCGTCCGATCGAGAAAACCTGTGTCCTTGCTTGCTCGTTCGACGATGGCAAGGCAATCGACCTTTCCACGGGCAAGAACGAGGCGACTATCAGCTTGGCCAAACCGGAAAAAGGCAAATTCGGTGGTGCATTCCGCTTCACCTCCAAACCCAAGAAAGGTGGCAACCAACAAGGCGGAAGCGGCGTGAATCACAATTGGACCCACGATATCCCGGTTCTTGCCCGGGGCATGGTTTTGGCCAAGGACGTGGTCTTCGTGGCGGGACCTCCCGACGTCATGGACGAAGAGGAAACCTTCGGGCGCATCAAGGCAAAGGATGATTCGGTGAACGAAGTCATTGCCAAGCAGCAAGCCGCTTTGGATGGCAACCAAGGATCCGTACTGATCGCCGTTTCGGCAAAAACAGGTGAGACCTTGGCCAAATACAACTTGGGCTACCTGCCCACCTGGGACGGCTTGGCCGCCGCCAATGGCAACCTCTTCCTTTCCACCGAGAAAGGCACCATTACTTGCCTTAAGGGAAAGAAGTAATCGAAAAGGCCCCACCCCCACTTTTTTCGAAAATATTGCAAAGGGATGGAAGGTCTAAAGAGCATAACCATCGGCAATCTGACTGCTTGGACCTGCTTGGCTCTTTCGTGTCTCGCAGCAGGATCCGCCCACGCCGCCAAAAGGAAGGAAGCTCTTCCCCCTCCTTCCTTGCAACAAACCTTTGCCCCCGGAAAGTTAAAAGAAGACGTCAACGTCCTCAGGCAAGCGCTTGAAAGAGGCCACCCCGGCTTGTATCTCTACACGCCAAAGGAGGAATTCGATCGCCATTTCGAGCAGGTGGAAAAGGCATTCGATCGGCCAATGAACTTGCGCGAATTTTATCTGGAAGTAGCCCCACTGGTCGAGAAGGTCTACTGCGGACATACCTATTTCGACCTACCTCAAAAGCTACTGAATTCTCTCCTGAAAGATGCCCCCCAATTCCCGCTGCCATTAATTTTCCTGAACAAGAAAGCCTACCTCGACCATGCCAAGACAGAGATTCCGTTGGGTGCGGAAATCACCGCTATCAACGGCATCCCGATGAACGACGTCATGGAAAAAATTCTGCCCCAAGTCAGATCGGATGGATACAACGTCACCATGAAATACCATATGTTGGCTGATGATTTCGCGCTTCGGCACTTCCTGTCCTTTGGCCAAAAGGAAACCTTCCGCGTGGACTATATCCCCTTTGGTTCCAACGAAGTCATTCAAAAGCAAATTTCCGCAATCTCCGGTAACAAACTCGAAGGGCGCATGGCTCAAAGGCACTCGAATACCGGAAAGCTCAAGAAATACAAACTGGGCTCACTGGAAAAAGGCATTTCCCTGTTCAGCATGAACACCTTTGACTTTGGCCTGAACAAAAAGGGGCGGCAGAAATACAAAGGTTTTCTCCGGGAGAACTTCCATGAACTTGAGGAAAACGATGACGTCCAATGCATCATCCTTGACCTGCGGCAAAACGACGGCGGATTCGTCGGCAATGACGCTCAACTGTTCGCTTACTTCGCCCAATCCCCCTTTCGGAACTTCAGGTCGGCACAGTCAACGACCATGAAGATCCCGGTAAAGGAACACTTGGCCCGGAACCAGTTCCCCAAAATGCTGGAGAAGATTTTCGCCAAGGAATTCGAAGCCTCCGGATCCGGACGATTCTCGATGATCGATGAAAAAAACCGTCGATGGAATCCCAAGAGAACCGCTTTCGACGGTCAGGTTTACGCCCTGATCAGCGGATGGACCCACTCGGGAGGCGTGGTTCTTTGCAGTTACCTGCTGAACAACAACAACGTCACCTTCATCGGCGAGGAAACAGGAGGGGGGCATGCCACCTTTACTGCAGGCAACATGGTGCTCTACAATTTGCCCAACACGGGTTGCCAACTGGAAGTTCCACTGATCCAATATGAAAATTATCGGGGCGAAAAAGCTTTCCCGAAAGGACATGGGATTCAACCTCGACACAAAGTGACTCAAAGCCAGAAAGACCTTGTCGCAAACGTCGATACCGTTATGGAATTTGCCTTGCAACTGGCTCGGAAGTCAACCATTCGGGAAACCCCTCCCGGCAAGTAGCCCAAAATACCTATCCCCAATTCAATGAAGATTGTTGTCCTGGACGGCCGAACTCTCAACCCCGAAGATCTCTCGTGGGACGAGCTTGCCAAGTTCGGCGAACTGAAGATACACGAGCGCACCCCTCCCGAACTGGTAACCGAAAGATGCGCCGGTGCCGAGGTGATCATTACCAACAAAGCTCTCGTCACCCGGGAAACCCTGACAAAACTTCCCGACCTTCGATACGTCGGGGTCACTGCGACCGGCTATAACGTGGTTGACCTGCCCTATTGCCTGGAAAAGGGAATCACCGTCACCAACGTCCCGTCCTATAGCACGAACTCGGTTGCTCAGGCGGTATTTGCCCATGTCCTTCGCTTTACCCATCGGGTCGAGGAACATGCGAATTCCGTTCGGGACGGACAATGGAATAGCCATCCGGATTTCTCCTACTGCATCGAGGCAATCGATGAACTGGATGGTCAAAACCTGGGGATTTTCGGGTATGGCGAAATCGGCCAAGCCGTTGCCCGGCTGGGACGCGCCTTCGGGATGTCCATCCTCATCCACTCAAGATCATTCGGCGAAGATGATCCTGCCCACGGAAAGGCTCTTCAAGTGGACGAGCTCTTCGCTCAAAGCGACGTTCTCACCCTGCACTGTCCATTGACTCCCGAAACAGAGAACTGCGTAAACGCCGAACGCCTCAAGTTAATGAAGAACACCGCCTTCCTCATCAATACCGCGCGGGGTCCGCTAGTTGACGAGCATACCCTCGCCGAGGCCCTTGAATCGGGAATGATCGCGGGAGCGGGCCTGGACGTCCTGAGCTCCGAACCCCCCTCCCCCGAGAATCCATTGCTTCAGGCGAGGAACTGTTTCATCACCCCCCATTACGCGTGGGCCACTCTTTCGGCAAGAAAACGGCTGATGAAAGAAACCGTTTCCAACCTCCGCTCCTTCCTGGAAGGAAAACCGCGGAACGTGGTGGGGGCCTGAGGAATTTACTCGAACCTGTCCAGGCTCAGGCAAACAAGCCTGCGCTGATCCCGGGCAAAGAGAAGACCATTGGCCAAGGAAAAATGAGCCCGGGCACCCGTGCCGAGAATTTGCTGACGATGGAGAGCCCGGAATGACTTGGGCGAGGCTTCCACGACAATCAACTCCCCGTTCTCGGAAAGAACGAGCAGTTTGTCCTTTGCCCTGAGCAGGTTTCCCGCCCCCATGGCGGGAGCCTCCCACATAACTTTGCCATCCTTCAGGCTTATGCATCGAAGTACCGGTCCTCGCTCCTGCCTGCCATGAAACCCATAGGCAAATTCTCCAAACGCGACCGGACTGGAGTAATGACAATCGAGAGCGTCCTTTTTTTTCCAGAGGGTGTCGAAACGGCCTTCGCCTGCTGAATTTTCCCGGTAATCCCACAACCCGGCTCCGACGTCATAGCAGGAAGACAAAAGCACCCGATTGCCTGCGACCACGGGACTGGCTGCATTTACGGAAGCACTGATCGGGGAACGGAATCGCTCGAAAAAGACCTTTTTGCCCGTCTTCGCATTCAAAGCCAGAAAACCCTCTCTCATGAAAGACAGAACCAATGATCCGGAATTCGTCGCAAATGGAACGGCCGAGGAATAATCATTTCCATAGGAAGTGGAAGACCATGCCAACTTACCGGTTTTCAACTCGAGAGCGACCATACCCGCATTTTGACCGCCAACGTCGAAAACGGCCTTGCCCTCAACAACAAGAGGCGAGGAACAACGCCCGAAAAAGCCTTTGGGTGAAGAAAATTTTTCCGCCAAGTCAACTTTCCATCGCAAGGCGCCGTCTTTCATGGATACGGCATGGACCAAGCCTTGGGGGCCATGGGAAATGACCGACCCGCCGGAAATGGCGGGGGTGGAACGGGGGCCATCCTCCATCCCGAAACTGTCCTGATAACCCGAACGGTAGGAAAACCGCCAACTTTCTTTGCCAGTCGAGGAATCCATTGCTCGCAGCGCTTCGTTCTCACCATCGCGCTCATGCAGGACAAGGATCCCTGAATCGCAAACCGGCGAAGCCCATCCGCGTCCGACCTTGACGGTCCACGCCAGAGCATAATCCTTGCCCTCGGGAGGGAGCGGCAGGGCAAACGAATCCAAAGTGCCATCATGGTTGGGTCCCAGCCAGTTGGGCCAAGAAAGATCTTTGCCCTGAAGACCAAGACAAACAAAAAGCAAAGGCAATATTTTCATAAGCGGTTCGATCATGAAGCCAAACTCGCTCAACGATCAAGAAAAGACTTGTCCCAAATGCAACGAAGTCCATGAGTGTTCCTCATGAAATTTGCAATTTGCAACGAGACTTACCAAGGGTGGTCACTCGACGACACCTGCCGCCAAGTGGCCGATACCGGATACGACGGCTTGGAGATCGCGCCCTTTACCCTCAACGAAGACCCACGGGACATATCCGAGAAGGATGCAGAACGGGTGGGCAAAACAGTGCGCGAACACGGGCTTGAAGTCGTGGGCCTTCATTGGCTTTTCGTCAAGCCGGCTTGGTTGCACCTGACGACCGACGATCCACTACTCAGAAAAGACACTCTCGCCTTCGGCCAACATCTGGCGAGAATCTGCTCGGCCATGGAAGGCTCCGTAATGGTCTGGGGCAGCCCGAAGCAAAGAGACCTGCAAGACGATTGGAAATACGAAGACGCTACAGCCCGGGCAGCCGAAATCCTTCACGGGGTTGCGGAAGTGGCCAATGAGGGGGGCGTAACCATTGCCATGGAACCCCTGGGCCGAACGGAAACGAATTATCTCAACACCGCAGAGGAGACGGTTCGCCTGATCCGCAAGGTAAACCACCCTGCCCTCCGCCTGCATTTGGACGTCAAGGCAATGAGCGACGAGGAGAAAGATATCCCCACCATCATCAGGGAAAGCCAAGCGGATCTCGCTCATTTCCATGCCAACGACCCGAACTTGCGGGGACCGGGTTTCGGCGAGGTCGAATTCGCCCCCATTGCCGAAACCCTGCGCGAGGTTGGATACGATGGATTCGTCTCGGTTGAAGTTTTCGACTACAGCCCCGACCCCGAGACCATCGCCCGGGAAAGCCTGAGCTACCTGAAGAAAAAATTCGCCAAAGCCTAAGGCAAATCAAAGAGCTTGGCATCCTTGACGTCACCCAAGCCCAGTTCCTTGGCATAGCGAAACATCAGCGCGTCCTCGGACTTCCGGGGAGAAAAGCCTCTCTTCACGCGCAACTCGTTAAGGGTTTGCATGGCGAGGTAATCGACCGAAAAAGGGTTTTCGCCAAGCAAGAGGATTGGTTCCCTCCCTAAAAACTCGGCATCAAAACGTCCACCGCCGGCAAATTGGAATTTACTCAAGTCGATGATTGAAAAGACCCTTTTCTGCCAAATCTCGGGAATAGCCAATATTTCCGCGACCGCCGCAGGAGCCAACGTCGGTTTCTCCAAAAACCTCCGGGCATTGTCGATCGCCCCGAGGGAAAAATTCGCCGCCGCTCCGTCAATGCCCAAGTTCAGGCTGTCCATCGCAACCGCCAGGTTGATCCAGTGAACGTCTCCGAGAAAAAGACGGGCCGGCAAGTAACTCTTTCTCTCCTCGACGACTCGTTTTTCTCGGTCTTTGGGATAACGCAGAAAAAAACGGACGCGATCTTGCGGTGTCGGAGGCATGGGACTGTCGTGATACCAATCGGAATTGAAAAACGACTTGTCCTCGGAGCAATAGAGCGGATGCCCCTTGAAAAGCCGAGGGGTTCCGGAGCCTTGGACAAACCCAGCCGAACGAAGGGTCGTCAGATCATGATCGGCAACAAAAACCTGGTCATTGCGATACCCCCTCCCTTTGAGAAAAAGCAACAATGCATCAACCAAGACGGGAGACACCTGCAAACCCGGAGCGCAGGATGTCTCGATCTTGATGCCTATCTTGGGCAAGACCGCGGGGTCCAACCGCACCCCGCCTTTGCTTTCCGAAAGAGAAACCAACCTTTCGATCGAAGATTGGCAAAACTCAACCGTTTTTCCGCTCTTGGACCTGAAAACGTCGATCGAACGATCATCCGACGGGAAAACCTCATTTTTTTTTGAATTCCCCGAAGGTCCGGATTCGGGCTCACCAAGCCCGCAAACATACCCAACCGATAGAAGGGAATGAAGCAAAATGAAGACCATGGCTTGACGTTTGCCCCTACAATGAAAAAAACAATACATGCGCTTTGGTAAAATATGTTTACGAATAGCAACCCTCGGGTCAACCTTGCTTGCTCTCTTGGCTTGTTCCGAAGATTTGCCTCCACCCGCCCCAGCTCCCCCTCCGCCGCTAGCCAAGCCCCCTCCCGACCTCAGTGATGCGATAGAAAAAAGGGTGGAAGGAAAAACGGAGGAGGCGATTGAACTCTTGCGCAAATACAATGAGGAATTCCCCGACTCTCCGGAAATCCTCATCCAGCTTGGTCGATCCTTGCACGATTCCGGGCAATATGCTCTTTCCGCCTTCCGTCTGGAGCAAGCCCTGTCGGCCGGAGCCGGCAAAACGCTTCTCAAGGAGGTTGCCCAAGCTCATGAAAAGGCAGGCGATGAAAAGTCTGCCCAAGCGCGCTACTCCGAATTCCTCGCGGATAACCCGGATGATTCCGAAGCCTGGCTTGCTCAGGCCAGGTTGCTGGCCCGGGCAGACATGGATACGGAGGCACTCAACGCCTTTGGACAAGCCGCGGAATTGACCACTCACGAGGACTGCCTGATTATGGCCGAACTCTTCTTCGAAAAAAATCTCCTCGTTCAGGCCGAGTATTGGTATCGGCAGTCCGCCAGCAAGGAAAAGGGCATCACTCCCCGCCCTCTCCTCGGGCTACTTCGGGTAAAATTGGCAACGAAGGAAGAAGATCAAGCGGAAGCCCTGATCTTGGCCATTGAGAAATCGAGCCCGGGAACGATTGAAGGAAGCGGACTGAGTGAAGGCGCCGCCGCCCTTCTGCGCGAAAGAAGGTTCGACAGCCTCTTCGAGCGGGGGTATTCACCTCAGGAAATGAACGTGACGGAACTGGCGAACGCCTTGCTTGCAAAGTCCGCAGGCAGCAAGTCTCCCTCCGAGGACGACCCCGTTGTATCGACCGGACCAAAGACAACCCCTGGCGGAGAAACCAGCCCGACTGCTCCCCTCGTTACCGAAGACACGCCCCCTTCCCCGCTTGGGGAAACCGGAGGAACGAGCTTGGCCGATGCCTTTTCCCAACCCGTCGAAACCGAACCCGACAGCCTGGAGCAAGGAAGGAACTCCTACCTCTCGGGCAACTACACCAGTGCCCTGCTCTTCGCAAGGGATGCGATCAAGAAAAACCCTGAAAACTCGGATGCTTGGCGACTTTCGTCACAAGCCCACTTCCAACTAGGTGAGGTCAAGGAGGCGGAGATGACCATTTTGGAGGCAATCAGGCACAACCCCAACGATATCCAAACTCACATGGAGTACCTCCGAATTGCCAGGGAGACCCTTAATGGTGCTCGCTACTTGGCCGAACTGGAGAAGGCCCATGAGCGATTCCCCGAATCAACCGAAATCCTTTGGCAACTTGCCAGAAGATACCACATGGTCGAGAGAATGCCCGTAACCGCTGCAATCTTGTATCAAAGACTGCTCGAAACGGCCCCCGAAACAAGCGTGCTGGGGCAACAGGCCAAGATGGAGTTGATCAAAATCCAGAACTTCTAGGCGTTTCCAGCCCCATGCCCCATGCCACTCGCTCATGATTTTGTAGCCGAACTAAAGGACAAGATCGACCTTTACGATCTCGTAAGCCCATACGTGCAACTCAAGAAAAGTGGATCAAGTTGGGTTGGACTAAGTCCATTCAGTCAGGAAAAGACTCCGTCCTTTTACGTCCATCCGGACAAGGGTTTCTTCAAATGCTTTAGCTCGGGAGAAAAAGGGGACGCCCTGACCTTTGTCCAAAAAATGGAGAACCTGTCCTTTATGGAGGCCATAGAGTTTCTTTCCGACAGATTCAATATCCCTCTTAGGTTCGAGCATGGCAGCTCTCCCGGCCCTTTGAGCAAGTCGATTAATTCGGAGCTTTATGCCCTGCACGAGGTAGTCACGGATTGGTTTTCCCTCAACTTGCGCAACGGTTCGAAAGAGGGTCAGGTTGCTCTCGACTACTGGACGAAGGAAAGACGGTTCGACCTGGAAACAGCCGATGAATTCAGGATCGGTTACGCCCCCGTCGACCGTTTTGCCCTTGGGAAATACCTTCGGACGAAAAAAATTCCGCCCGAGATTCTTCAAAAAGCAGGTTTGTTCAACAAAGATCTGCAGCGAGGAGAATTCGTATCCCGGTTTTGCGGAAGACTGATGATCCCGATTCGAGAAAAAATCGGCCGGGTCTGTGCCTTTACGGCCCGCAAGCTTTCGGTTACACCGGAATGGGGTGACAAAAAAGCTCCCAAATACGTCAATTCACCCGAAACCAACGTCTTCAAAAAGGGCGAACTGCTCTTTAATCACGATTTGGCCAACAAGGCGATCAACGAGAAAACCAACTTCCTTCTCGTGGAAGGTCAACTTGATGCCATCCGTTGCTGGGTCGAGGGATTCAAAACCGTTGTCGCGCCTCAAGGTACGGCTCTGGGCGACCATCAGGCCATGCTTCTCCAAAAATCAAACCCAAGAGGCGTTCAGTGTCTGCTGGATGGTGATGACGCAGGGAAGAAAGCGGCCTTCGACTACATACCCATTTTTCTCAAGGCGGGAATCAGCGCCCGCTTTTCAATCCTTCCCGCGGGAACGGACCCCGATCAGGTTTTGCTCGATCAAGGAAACACTGGGTTGCAAAGTCTCCTCGATCAAGGAATTTCACCAATTGAGTATGCCATTCGTTACAAGCTCGAGGATATTCCGGATCCATCTCCATCGGATCGAAAAAAAGTAAGCGAGTTCATCTTCAAATCGCTCACCGACGTCAGCTCGCTCGTGGAGCGTGAAGATCATCTCGGGGAACTAAGTCGGCAACTTGGCGTATCGATCGAAAACGTCAAGCGGGACTTCCGGCAATTTACTCGGGGACACAGGCCCTATTCCCCAAGAAGATCAAATTCAGAGAAAAATTCGGCAATTCAAGGCTCTGTTCAGTTGACAACCGCCGAAGATGATTTATTGTTTGTTCTTTTGCATGATAACCGAGTCGCAAGTCCGCTTGCCCACATATTCGACCCGTCTTGGCTTGATCTCAAGGTGCCATCTGGACGAGTTCTTGCCAAGATCCTTGCCGAAACCAAGGCAGACGGACCTGTCGCACCCAATCGAATCGAAGAATTCCTGGAAGACGAAGATGAGCGTACAGCCTACCAGAATCACCTCTATCAAGACGTTGACGAGGCGGATCGGGAATCTTTCCCCCGGCTTGCCAACCAGTGCCTGCACGCCCTTTTTCTTCGTTCTTGCAAACATCGCGAACGCGTGATCCTTAAAAACTTGAGCACTTCCGAACAAGCCCCTGAAATCGTCGAAAACCTGAGACAAGAACTGATTCAAATAAGAAAAAGCCTAAGCTCTCCGCCAACCCTGATCTCTTCCTCACTAGACAACATCGCACATGCCCAAAACTAAAGTCAACAAGCCCCCCGCCAAGAAGACCACCGCCAAGGTAGCGGCGACCAAAAAGGCTCCCGCCAAGAAGGCAGCAGCGACCAAAAAGGCTCCCGACAAGAAGGCGGCACCCAAAAAGGCAGCAGCACGGGAAAAGAAGGTTGAACCGAAAGCAAAAAAAACGGCAACCACGTCCTCCAAAAAGGTATCCGCCAAGGAGGCGGCAAAAAGAGTCGACAAGAACGTCGAACCGCACGCCCTCAACGACGACGTGACCGAAAAGGTCAGGGAACTTATTCACCTCTCGAGAGAACAGGGCTACCTGACCTACAAGGACGTTGACAATTCCCTTCCGGAAATCGCCAACCAGCCCGAGGAGTTGCAAAACGTCATTTCCATTTTCAATAACTTGGAAATCAAGCTCCTCGATTCGAAGGAGGTCGATAAGTTCAAAAAGAAAAAGGAAGAAAACGAAGAGGAAACCGCCCGGTCCAATCAAAGTGATATGCTGGATGACCCGGTTCGGATGTATCTCAAGCAAATGGGACAAGTTCCTCTTTTGACAAGAGAAGAAGAAGTCGACATCTCGAAAAGAATCGAAGCCGCAGAAAGCGCTGCCCTGAAGATCATCTACTCCGTTTCGCTGACCGCTGATTTTCAGCTTGGGATTAGCAAAAAACTTTTGGCTAGAGAAGAACGCTTCGACCGAGTTGTGCTCGACAAGAAGATAGACAGTCGGGAAAGCTACTTCAAGAGCTTGGCCAAGCAGGTTGTCGCATTGGAGGATCTTATCAGAAAAATCAATGGAGCGTGGAACAGCATTGAGACCGCACCGAACGAAACGCAAAGAAAGCGCTCCACCACCCGCTTTAGGAACTATGAAGGGAACCTGGCCCCCATCTTCAAGAAATGCTGCCTCAAGCTGAAAGTCTTTGAAGATTTCATCCAACGGCTGAATCCTGAAATCAAGGACATCTCCCGCAACCTGCACAATCAGGAACTGGCCAAGAAAGATTCCGTCAAGGTCAAGCGCAAGGGCGTCAAGATGGATCGGGTCAAACAGGAACTTGAGGATGCCCGGACCAAATTCCATATGGCCCCGGACGAGTTGATTGCATTGATCAGGGAGTTACGCCTTTTTATGCGCAAGGCCCACCGGGCCAAGACCGAAATGGTCGAGGCAAACCTACGACTCGTCATCTCAATCGCAAAGAAGTACACCAACCGAGGCCTTTCCTTCCTTGATCTCATTCAAGAAGGCAACATGGGGTTGATGAAGGCCGTGGAAAAATTCGAGTACCGGCGTGGTTACAAATTTTCGACCTATGCTACCTGGTGGATCAGGCAGGCAATTACGCGTTCGATTGCGGATCAGGCACGCACGATTCGCATCCCGGTGCACATGATCGAAACCCTGAACAAGGTCATGCAGATCCAAAAGCAACTCCTTCAGGAATTGGGACACGAACCCACCCCCGACGAAGTGGCCATTGAAATGGGTTTGCCCCTGGACAAAGTTCAGGGAATTATGAAAATGGCTCAGCAGCCGATTTCCCTGCAAAGCCCCGTGGGTGATAGCGACGACACCAATTTTGGAGATTTTATTGAGGACAAGGGGGCCGAAAACCCCTACGACATGACCGCGTACTCTCTTTTGCGCGAAAAAATCCTGGATGTCCTCGATTCCCTGACCGAACGGGAAAGAAACGTTCTTTCCCTTCGTTTTGGCCTGAAGGACGGGTACAGTCGCACTTTGGAAGAAGTGGGCAAACAGTTCAAGGTGACGCGCGAAAGAATCCGTCAGATCGAAGCAAAAGCTCTTCGCAAGATGAGGCACCCCACGCGAATCCGCCAACTGCACGGGTTCTTCGAGGCCGACCAAAGTTCGGTCAACAAGCCCAAACCGGAAGCTTTGAGGCAGCTCGGACTTTAATGCCTCGTTTTTTTTCTGCACTGGAAAGGGGACAAAAAAGTTGCCTAGGGCATACATTCAGACTACATTCGATTTATTATGAACATTCCATCACATACTCTTGCCTTCCTTGGAAACTTCGGCGGCGGAGAAATGATTCTGATTTTTCTTATCGTCCTTCTTCTTTTCGGTGCCAAGAAAGTCCCCGAATTGTTTCGCTCCTTGGGCAAAGGGGTCAACGAATTCCGCAAAGCCAAAAACGAATGGGAACACGACATCAACGAAGTCATGAGTCAAGAACCATTGGAAGATCATGACTTCTCGGAGTCCGAGCAAAAGAGCGAGAAGAAGAAATCCGAAGAATCCGTCCCTCAGGAAGGGGAAAAGCAAGCCGCTAGCTGAGCTTTAAGCCGGGTCATCCACCCGCAAGAACGGGCTTGAACCCCAAAGAAGACAACCAAGGGACAACCTCTGATCTCTTATCTCCCTGGAGTTCCATACAGTCTCTATTCCAAGTGCCACCCGTCCCCAGTTTCGTCTTCATCCTTTTCAGCAAGCTCGCTCGCATTGGCACGTTTATTCTCGGAGGAAAGCCCGCAACTGTGGTAACCGTCTTTCCTCCTCGTCCGCTTTTTTCCCTTCTGACCTCCAAGCGGTCACCTTGCCCCATTCCCCCCTCATTTCCGACCTCTTTGGGTTTTGGCTTCTCCGATGAAAAGTTACCCGGCGAAGATACGGACAACCCATCCTTGCTCAACGAGTCAAAAGGCGATTGCCCGAAATCGTCACGAGAAACAAGGGGAAGATTTCCCTTCCTGCGAGATTTCCTGCTCATCCTCCGCAAACGCCCTTTTCAGGCTCTCCATCCTCTAACCAGATCAAGGCTTTCCCATAGCTTCTGTTCTCCAAAAAATGCCTCAGCCTTGGGTGTAATTCAATCTCCGGATCCTTTACCACTGCATCCAGTCGACAGAGCGACGCCCCTAATTCTCCGGGTTGTGCGGATCCCGGATTCGTTATCACCAACAAGCAACTTTTGACATCTTCCATCCCTTCTCATTCTTCCTCCTTCCGCCCACTTGCCAAGCTCAAACCATTGGACTGCCTCCGATAAAAAAACTTTTTGAATTCTGATCCAGTGAAGCAAACTTGTATTTTAGGCAGTGGAATTTGCGGCTTGGTCTCGGCATGGAAAAGAGAACGGGAGGGAAACGAAGTAACCATTCTCGATTCCGCCAATCGGGCCGGAGGGATTATCGAATCGCAAGAAGCCGACGGTTTCCTCATGGACTACGGTCCCAACACCTTAAGCCTAAGGCTAAGAAAGACCGAGGAGATGCTAAGGAAAACCGGTATCCTCGAGCACGCGATTGACGCCAACCCCGAAGCAAACAAGCGCTTTATCGTTCGCAGAGGCAAACTGGTGGCATTGCCACAGGGACTTTCGTCGTTCCTGACAAGCCCCTTTCTCACTTGCTCGGGCAAACTCAGGCTTTTGCTCGAACCCTTTTTGCCTAAAGGAAAAGACCGTGATACCGAATCGGTCGCAGACTTTATATCCCGAAGATTGGGCAAAGAAGCCCTCGAGTATCTGGCCAACCCACTCCTTGCCGGAATTTACGCGGCAAAACCCGAAACTCTTTGCTTGCGTCATACCTTTCCCGCCATTCATGACCTTGAAGAAAAATATCGGTCTCTCCTCTTGGGCAAGATATTTGGTTCAGGCAAGTCGGACCGGTTGCCTAAAAGTCGGCTTATATCCTTCCCTTTGGGCATGGGAGAATTAACCGACCGGATGAAAGCAATAATCAAAGGGAATTTCATTTTCGACCACAGGGTTACGAAAGTCGCCGGGGAAAACGGCAAATGGCGAGTATTTGCCTCCGGTTCCAATGGGAGTGATTGGGACGATATTTTTGATGAAGTCATTTGCACGCTTCCCGCTCATCAACTCGCTAAAGTAAGTTGGCAAAACGTGGCTCAGGCAGAAAAGATATCCACTTTGCAAGAGGCTTCGCATTTCCCCCTCAGCGTCGTATACCAAGGCTTTGAGAAAAACGAAGTGTCTCATCCACTCGACGGGTTCGGGTTCCTGGTTCCCGAAGCAGAAAACATGGACATCCTTGGAAGCCTTTTTTCAAGTACCCTTTTTTCCGGAAGAGCCCCACCGGGCAAAGTCCTGCTGACAACCTTTGTCGGAGGAGAGAGAGATCCCGAACTTGCCTTGAGAGATGAGGATTTCCTCTGCCGAAAAGTAACCGAACAACTCAAACCTCTCCTTGGCATCAAAGGGCCGCCGGTTTTTCAACGCGCCAAGACTTGGAGAGAAGCGATCCCTCTTCCCGACATTGGATTTGAAGAAAGGAAAAAGGCGACCTGCACCTTGCAAGAGGCAAACCCCGGACTCTTCTTCTCTGGCTCGCACGTAACCGGAGCTCCCCTCCCAAATTGTCTCGACGTTCAGTAAACGGACCTCACCGATCCTTCTTTCCCTCTTTGACTTTCCAACCCCCATCAATACGCTTTTCGCAGTGATTAACAACCTATCAATCCGCATCAAAAAACTCGGTGACCGCCCGCAAAAACGGGTGAACCGAAGAGCAAAGTAAGAAAATCATGGACTGGAACGAAAGCCGTGACTTGCTGTGGTTGGCAGCTATCCTTTACGGGATTGGATTGGTTTCGGGGATAAGCCTGGTCTCAAAAAACAACAAACTGGTTTCCTCCCTTCTTCCACTGGGCATTATCATTGCCGGCTTCGTTGCCCAAACCCAAGGCTTGGCCATAAGGGGGGAACTGGTCAAAGGCTGTCCACTTGGAAACGGCATGGAACGAATCCAATTCATTCTTTGGTCGTTGGTTGTCGGCTACCTGATCATTCGCGTCCTCTTTCGCCTGAACCTGTTGGGATCTTTCGCGGCCGGAGCAGCCTGTATCGGAGGGGCTATTTCCCTGTCAATCCCCTCCCTTGATTTCGCTTATTGGAAAAAGGATGGCTATGACGGTATTTTCCCCAACCATTGGGTTGAGTTACACGCATCGGTGGCAATCTTCAGCTACGGTATCTTTGGCCTGCTGGCAACGGTTAGCGTGATGTACTTGATTCAGCAGAAGGCTTTGCTTGCCAAGCGACCCGGTTCCCTGGCGCCCTTTTTGCCATCGATCCAACAACTGGAAACCGCGGGTTCCCGCCTTTTGCTGATTGGATCGGTCTTCCTAACCTGCTCGATTGTGGTAGGTTCCCTGGACTGGACCCGTCCCACTGGTTCGGTAAGCTATGCCAAAGTAGTGGCCACCATTGCATTATGGTTGGCCTACTGCTCGCTTTGGTATCTTCACTTCCGCCAAAAGCTTTTTGGGCAAAAGTTCGCCAAGATCTGTATCATTCTCTTCGCAGTGGCCATTTTGTCTCTCGGGGTTGTACGTTCCGCAGTTACGAATGATTCGCCCCCAACCCCGCAATCTCCGTCCAGCGATGTCAACTGAAGAACCAAAGCTCTTCCTGCTAGGCAGTTCCCACCGGGTGGCCTCCTTGAATGAGCGTGAACTGATAAGCCTTCCGGCCGATCGCGTGGATTCGTTTTACCAAGGCTTGCGAGCGTTGCCGGGAATGGAAGAATGCCTTCTGCTCAACACTTGCAATCGTACGGAAATCTACGGGACGGGAAACGGCAGTTCCCCCCTCCTTGAGGTTCGTGACTACTTGAGCGATTTCCGTCAATTGGAAGCAGACTTTTTGGATCGTCATTTTTACCAGCATGAAGGCGAAGCGGTTGTTCGCCACGCATTCGAGGTCGCCTCGGGGATTGATTCCCAGATGGTTGGAGAAACGGAAATTCTGGGGCAAGTAAAGGAAGCCTATGAGGATGCTCTGCGCCGCAAAAGCGCGGGAAAAATGCTCAACCGTATGTTCCAGAAAAGTTTTCAAGCCGCAAAATGGGCGCGCACTCACACTGGCATATCGAGGGGACAAGTCAATTTGGGCAACGTGATCTGCGAATTGACTCGGCGGATCTTCGGCGACGTATCCTCGTCCCGTCTTCTGATTGTCGGATCCGGGGAAGTGGCGGAATTGGCTATGGTCGCCTTTCATTCCCGTGATTGCAGAGAAATCACCGTGACCGGTCGCACCTTCGAAAACGCAAGGTATCTCGCCGAAAAGGTGAGCGGTTCCACTCTCGACTTCGAGTCCTTTCGCAAATCCCTTCACCTGTTCGACGTGGTAGTCACCTCGACCGCGGGCAACGATCCCGTGTTATCCCGCGAAACAATTCGTTCCGCTCTTTCAAAGCGCCCTGCCCGTCCGCTCTTCCTTATCGACGTGGCGGTGCCTAGGGATATCGATGAGAGCGTTTCGGAACTGGAAAACGTCTACCTGTACAACATGGACGACGTATCGGCGATTGCGAACGAGAATTTAAAGTCAAGAATGGCGGAGGTGGACCGTTGCAGGGGAGCCCTTGCCCATAGAGCCATCAGGCTCTGGGAGCAAATGATCAATCAACCGAGCCCCCCCTCTTGAAGCAACCATTCGGCGGGACCTCGATCATGTGGTTGAGCCAAAGTCCCGGTCAGGGTTTTGGCCGACTGCTCAAATGCCAAACGGCTATCCTTTGATTCGAGAAAAACGGACATGGCTTGGGCAAGTGTTTTTCCGTTAGCAGCACCTTGAAGAAATTCCTGGTAAGGTGGACTGTCCGGCAAAAGCAGATTGGACATTCCAAGATAGGGAACCTTAACGAGATAACGCCCCAGCCAATAAGTCAAGGGATGGGCTCGATAAGCGATGACACCGGGAATCCCTGCAATCGAGCAAGCCAACGACATGGTACCCGAGCTCATCAAAACCGCTCTCGCTCGCATTCCCGCCTTGCAATCCCGAACGACAACCTTGTTCCGCAAATCGGGACGAGCATCGATCAAAGCCCGGACCAGTTGTTCAATCTTGGCATCTGGGACAGGTACCACTCCCTCCAAACCGGGAAATTTTCTCAATAGAAGCTCAAAGGCATCCAAAAAGCATGGCAGTATTCGCTCGACCGGTTGAACACGACTGCCCGGCAGAAGCGCGACCGGTCCGGATTCATCATACGATATGGGGGATTGGTAGCCAGTCCGAGCAAAGGGATGTCCCACGAATGAGACCGGCAAGTCAACGTCACGATAGCAATCGAGCTCAAACGGAAACAAGACGGCCAATCCATCCAAAACCTTTTCCATCAAGAAACGCCTCTTCGGCTTCCATGCCCAAAGTTGGGGACTGACGTACTGAAGTACTTTGATCTCGCCTCCCCCCTTGACCGAGAGCCCCCTATCCTTCAGTGCCTTTGCCAACCTAAGGTTGAAACCCGGGTAATCGACCAGAAGAACGACTTTGGGTCTCTTTTCCTCGATCCATTCCAAAGTTTGCCGAAACAAGCTCTTGAAAAATCCGTAATTTTTCAACACTTCGAAAATCCCCACGACCGAATGGTCGACCAAATTAAAGAGCAAGGATGCCCCCTTTGACTCCAGACCGGGCCCTCCCAAGGCAGACACCGACAAGTCAGGTTTCCTTGCCAGCAGTTCCTCCAACAGCAACGAACCGTGCTCATCACCGGATGCTTCGCCGGCGACGATCAACAGATCGACCTTGTCGATCCCGGCAGACGGAAACGGGGCGGGGGCCTTCAATTCACCAAGCCGATTGAATTTGCTTGGTCACGGACAGGGCCACTTCCAAGGCGGATTTCCCGAATACTCCATCCGTCTTTGGCGTACTCGCTTCACGAACACACTCGACAAATGCACTCAGCTCCAAGGCCAAAGGCTCTCCTTTTTCCACAGGGACTTCACTTTTCTCAAGAGTTGCCCCCGATTTTCGAATGAGGTGACCTTTTTGGTTCATGAAGTCCAAAGACAAATATCCGCTATCCTGAAACACCCTGATTTCCCTGGCCTTTTTCTCACTCACTCGGCTGGCGCTTAGGTTTGCAACACACCCATTCTCAAAGACCAGGCGGGCGTTCGCAATATCCTCGGTTGGCGAAAGTACCCGCACCCCAATTGCATCGACCGACTTGATCGGCGATGAGATCAAGGCCATGGCGATACCAATATCATGAATCATCAAGTCCAACACCACCCCTACCTCGGTCCCTCTAGGCTGGAATGGAGCAAGTCTCTCACCCGTAAGATACCTCGGGCAATCTACTTGTTCCTCCAAAAAAGCCATGACTGGGTTGTAATGCTCAATGTGGCCTACTTGCAAAACAGTGGCTGATTCCTTCGCCTGCTCGAGAAGAGATTCGGCCTCGGGAACGGAGACGCAAAGAGGCTTTTCGACAAGGAGGTGACATCCTTTCTTCATGAGAGGAAGAGCCACCTCTGCATGTTTGTCCGTGGGACAAACCACGCTTATGACCTCGCAGGCATCGGCCAATTCATCCAGGTCCGCAAAACGTTTGCAACCATACTCCAGGCAAATTTTCTCGACTGCCTCATCGTTTGGCTCGAAAACCCCGGTTAATTCGCACCCTTCGAGGGAATGATAAATCCTGGCATGATGCCTACCCAGGTAGCCGACACCGGCCACTCCGCAATTAATTGTCTTCGTCATTTGCTTTTGTTTCCTCTGCCTCGGGCTCCCAACGCGAACTTAATTTTCCTTCCTTCAAAAAGACCCGTGAATCAGCGGCTTCGGCAAAGCTTGGGTTATGGGTAACCAGAATCAACCCTGTTTTTTCCTCGTTACAGGTAGCAAGCAAGAGATCCATAACCTGACCACCCGTCCGCTCGTCGAGGTTCCCGGTCGGTTCGTCTGCAAGCAAGACCCTCGGATTATTGATCAACGCCCGGGCAATGGCAACGCGTTGACGCTCGCCGCCGGACAGTTTCGTCGGAATCTGTCTTTCCTTGTCCGAGACGCCCATCCGGGACAACAGGGATCGGGCCCGATCCATTGATTCGCGATTGGCGCCGGCGCTCAACCTGGCCGCCATGAGAATGTTCTCCAAGACGTTCAACTCGGGGATCAGATAATAGGCTTGATAGACAACACCAAGAAAATCAGCCCGCATGACCGACTCCCTTGAGGAAGGCGATGAAGAGGCCTCCATTTCGTAACCGTCCCAGGAAACCTTTCCTTCGTCTGCTTTTTCCAAGCGGGCAAGCAAGTTTAGCAGCGTCGTCTTCCCGCAACCCGAAGACCCTTGAATGCTAAGTGACGAAGCCTCTTCAAGGCGGATGTCCGCATCAGCCAAGACCCGGATCGATCCATCGCCCAAACGGAAGCTTTTGCTCAAGCCTTTGGCCTCAAGGACCAAATTTTCATTTCCCTCACTCACTTCTCAAGGCATCTGCGGGATTGAGTCTGGTCGCCCGCCAAGCCGGGAGCAAACCGGCAACGGTCGAAACCAGAACGGAGAACAAGGCAAAGGACAGAAAAGTCGAAAGACTTTCGGAAGATTCCCAGGGGAAAGGAACGTCCAAACTGTGGAAATCATAAAACTGGGCGACTCCCGCTTGGCCGTCGCTACCTGCAATTCTCTCCACGATAAAAGTCATGATAACCTCCCGATAGCGAATGAAGAGAATGGCTAGGCCACAACCGAGGATAGCTCCGATCGAGCCGATGACAAATCCCTGCAGGCAAAAGACCATCCCCACGGAAAATCGGCTGCCTCCCATGGCGACCAATAGCCCGATCTCCCTGATCTTTCTCAAGACCGTGGTCATCAAGGCAATGGCAATGGCAAAGGCAGCCACCAACCCGATCGGAATCATGATCAGCACCATCAGGTACTCCTCGAATTTAAGAAGTTCGAAAAACCAGGCATTCTCGACAAACCAAGGCACGACTGCCCAATCTTCCTCAAGAACAAGCTCAAGTTCACGGCACTTCGCTTGCAATTTTGCCTCGTCCCGGGCAACGGGACCTGAAAACTTAAGGTAAAAGCCATCGCAAGCGCTCTCCTGCGCCCTCATGTCCGCCATCAAACGCATGGTGCCGATAAGGGCTTCCATTTGAAAACCCTGCCAAGGAACCTCGAAGATACCTCCCACCCGTACTTCCCTCGGCGGTATCAGTTCATCCGCCTTGGCCTGCTCGATCATGCTAGGAGAAAAGATTTCTATCTTGTTGGCCTTGAATACCTGAAAGAGAAATCGGTCACCGGCAACGAAAGGCTTTCCCCCGCCGGAAAGCTCAAAGACCGGATACCCGAACCCCATGTCCAGCGGGCCTTCCCCGGTTTCCCAAGTAAATTCGTCTCCCGAAATGGCTTCACGCACCAAGCAGGATTCTTGATCTTCGAAGAGGAGTTCCCATTCGCCCGACTCCACGTAGGGATCAAGGCGGGCCACCTTGACTGACCTCTTTCCCGTGGATTCGGGCAAGCTTGCGTTGCCCTCATATACCTGAACCACGGCAGCCGGACGGACCCCGAGACGGTTCGCTGTCTGTGAACTAAGAAAGACGACGTCGTCCTCCAGCATCTCCATCGTAGGCAAAGGCGTCACGTCTTCGGCGTCGTGGGCCTGAAGACGGAGCATCCCCTCCTCAAGGAAATCATCGACCGGAAGAACTTCGTCCCCGTCCTCCGGTTGCAAGCCCATGCAAAACGGGATGGCGTGATAGTCCCCGCTTTGAAGCAGAAGTTGGGCCTGCAGATAAGGGGTTACACCCTCGACGTTCTCGGCGTGTCTCAAGCGGGCCGGAATCTCGCTCCAATCGGCATAGGGTTTCAAGGGGACTACCCTGGCGTGGCCCTGGGCATTGATGATATCCTTACGGAATTTTTGCTGAAAACCCTGCATGAAGGCAATCACCACAATCATGACGTTTACCCCAAGAGCTACGCCAACAATGGAAAGGAGAGAAAAAAAGGAAACTTTCTTTCCGCTCGGGAAGAGTTGTTTCCAAGCCAGGTACAAAGGCCAAGGAACCATCACATCCTAGTCTTGGGGTTGCGTCTCCCCTTCCGCAGGCCATTCGTTCAGCCCGGACAAGTTGCCATCGAGAAGAGTGTTGTTCCAATCTCCGGGCAAAAGAGGAAGCACGTTTTCCCTCCATCCATCTGCAATCCCCAGTTCAGGCAAAGGATAATCCTTCCCGAGAAAGTGAACGTATCCGAAGTAAGCGGCCACCGCCACGGCTAAGAACGCAAGCATCTTAAGCAACCTCTTGAGAACCGCATAGAGCATGAGAATGCAAAGCAGCAACAATGCGATGGTGAGCAAGGGATGACTGAGGATTCGTTCAATGACTGTTTCCATTCACCCTCCATACTGTTCGAGTCCCGATTTCAGGACAACGAAAAAGCTAGGGTTCGACACCGGAACCAGAAGGGTTTCGGGGCAATTCGTTCTGACCAACGGGGGGCTTGAATCCGCGGTGAGCCAGTTTGCCCAACAGGTCGTTCATATCGCGGATCAGGAGCCGGACTTTGGCTTCTGCCTTGGCCGTTTCTTCCCTGCGTACGCGCAAACGCGTTTCCCAAGCCCGACGCTGGCTCTGCTCAATGAAACCTTCCTCCCCGGGCAGCATCTTCTCCATCTCTCCGAATCGAGCCATTTCCACAGCCAAGCTTACTTCCGATTCCTTGGCCAACTTGGCGTCTATTTCGGAAAGAACGAGCTTTTGCCTCAAGACAAGCCACTTCATCTCCATTTCGAGAAGTTTTCTTTTTCTCTCCAAATCAGTCTTTTCAGCATGAAGGGCTTGATGGGAAACACCTCCCAAGGCAGCAAAGCCCCTTTGGGAAAGATCATCCCCTTGAGGATACTCAGGTTGCCGGCACGAGCAAAGCGTCAGCAACCAAAGGGCAAGCCAAAGGCTCCCCCTTTTCGAACTTGCTATTTCTTTTTCCAAGTTCCCTTAGAACTTCTGAACCAATGCCCTTTTTTGCCCTTGCCGATCATGGCCTTGGCAAACTTTGCCGCCACGTCGGCGGTCTTCCCCTCGGTCTTTTTTGCAATACTGGCAAAAAGAGCATTTCGATCCTTGTTTTCCGATGCGACCATTTTCTTCAGTTCAGCCGATGCATCGTCAGCGCGCAGGTGAAGAAGGCCATCGACTCCTTCGCCCACGGTACCTTCGCCCTTGGCTTTGATTACTTCGGGCAGACGCTCTTTCATCGTGGTCGCAAAGCTTGAGTCCGCTTGGACAAAAGGCACGAGCAAAAAACTCAGGGTGGACAAAAGGATGAGTGAAAATTGGGTTTTCATGACAAATCAATCGTTTGGTATCAGGTTATTGTTCGCTAGTTCGGTTTATTCTTCGTCTTCGTAAAGATCATCGAGGAAATCATCGACTTCCTTCTCAATCTTGATCGTAATGGTATGATCGAGGGTAATGTGGTGTTCGGTCTTGATGGTGGTACAGCCGATCAAGGAAGTGGATACGCAAATCAATACGATCTTGAGAAAATAGTTCATACCCCGAAGATAAGCCGAACTTCCTCCGGCATGCAACCGAGTATTGAAAATAATTCAAAAAGAAATGAAGGCGGGAGGGAATCTAGTCGATTTCGAAAGCGGTCAACCCGAACCCGAAATTGCTTGGATCGATGCCCAATTTCCCCAAATCGAAGTAGGCTCGGATAATTTCAGGCAAGCCTGCGATAAAATTCACGTTGTTATCCAGGGAAATGATCCTCCTTCCCGAATCCGATTTCCCCAAGATCGAGAGGACAATCTCGCGCTTTCCGTCCAGGGCCTTGAAAAGAATTCTCATGGACTCCAATTTCAAATCCCTCATCGCTTCCTCGGTCATCTTCATTCTTTCGTACTCGGAAGTTCCTTTTTTCAATCCCTTGAGCAAAGCCCCATTGGATTTGCTGCTAAGCCAAGCTCCGGAAGACGGATCCAGCATGACGAGGCCGTTCGAAAAGTCCCACTGCCCTTCCTCGTTCGAAAAAGTTATGTCGCCGGAAAAATTCCCGTCGATCCGGACATCCTGCACGGCTAGCAAATCTGCAACTTCCTGGCCATCCACCCCTGTGATTCTCGTATTGATCTTGAAGCCATCCCGGTACAACTGAAAAGCGCTTTTTCTCAACCCGACCTCACCGCCCCACATGCGGCCTCTCGCAATTTCGATCACGATTGTTTCGTCTGGGTTCACCCGGAAGGAAAAGTTTCCATCCGCTATTTCCAAGTCTCCGATCGATATCCGCTCGAAGGAGATCGTCTGCGTGCCCTTCGTCGACAAAGGCTCGAAAGACTCGATGGCAACCACGCCCTCGATACCCTCAATGACGATATCCTGCATGGGAATACGCAACGTCGACCCCCGGAAAACAAAACGGGGAGTTTCCGGACTGTCCTCCGGAAGTTCGATTAGCATTTTTGCGGGGTTCAGATCGAAGGTGAACCCGCTGGCTTCGAAGCTCAGGGCATCCATCAGGATGCGCTCCAGGCTTTCCACCCTGAAGGTAAAGGCAAGGTTTTCGACTGCCGATTCGAAGCCAAACATGATTCGTTCGCCGGAAACGACCTGAGGGTGGGAAACCCTTGGGAACTCCTCCCAGTCCAACAGACCGGAGTAGGAAAAATTGACGAAACCAATTTCTTCAAAGGTAGCGTCACTGGGAGGGATCGTGAGCAAAACCCGGGTACCCTCTTCAGGGAAAAGGATGGAGGCGGATCCCTCGTTCAAGAATATGAGATCGTCTTCGAAAGAGATCTTGTCATAGAAAAACTCTTTTTTTTGGCCGATCATGGATGCCGGCAAAGAAGATCCTCCGGCAATCAACTCTTGCAAAGTAAAATCAAAAGAAGGAAGGCGAAAGTTGGAAACCTCAACCTTCGGAAGGTCTCCCTGCGTCCAGACTTTGTTCAGCCGCCCGCTCAACTCAAATTGCTCTCCCTTGGCCCGCAGACCAAGCTCGACGCCAAAGAGCCCGCACCAATCCCGTATGTCGGCATTCGCATATGCCTTGGCCTGCCAGTTCGTCATGTCCATTGATTCGGGAGCAAGGAAACAAAAGATTTTCGAAGCGTTGGCCTCATGACCGAACAAATCCAAAGCCAAGTCACTGGCATTCAACTCGAGAAAAAGATCGGACAAGGAGTTTTCCGTCACTTTGCCGGATGCGCTTAGTTTAAGTTCTCCCCCGAGCAAGGAAAAATCGTAAGGAGCAAACCCCTCTGCGCTCGAGACCTTCTCCAACGGGGACTGCAACTTGGCCAAATCCGGAATTTTCATCCGAGCCGTGGCAAAAGTACCCGACTCATTCTGCTCCAGGTTGAACTGGGACTCAAAGAGGCAACCCAGAAAGGAACCATCGAATACCAACCGGATTAATTCAGGATAAAAATCTCCTTGCAAGAGGAATTCAACCGGATACCGGGTTCCATTTTCAGTCAGGCTCAACACGGAATCCCTTACCCGGAGATGGGTCAAGGAAGGTTGCTCGAGAAAGGGGGCAAGCATGGCCTCGAGGGATTCGGTTTCGGTCTCCTTTTTTTCGGGCGACGAAAGCAAGGGACTGTCCCCCGAAAGCTCGAGGGAAAGACCGGTCAATGAGATTGCGTCGACCTTGCCCTCGGCAAGAGAACCGGGGGAGTAGAGAATATCGGCATGATCGATACCCAGGCTCAAGCTTTCTTCTTTTTCCATGCGGAGTCCTGAAAAACGGGAAAGCCAAGGGTCGACCTGCTCGACCTCGACCTCAAAACCCGAGTAACCGAAATCTTCGGCCTGACTTCTCAGTTCCCATTCCACAAGATTGGGCAAGGCCAACCAGGTCACGAAAAGCAAGAAGATCAAGCACAGCAAGAAGCTGACTATTTTATTCTTCAGTGTGATTTTCTTCCAGAAAGATGCCATTGGGTGAAAAGGTATGGATACCAAGATGCCTACTTGACGCTCCTTGAAAAGCCAAAAGTCTCATTTCCTTGGTTGCGCTTGAAAAAATGGCGTTTTCAGTAGATAAACTCATGACATGATCAAAGTAGGTTTCATTGGAGCAGGTGATATTGCGTACCTGCACGGGGAAGGCGTGAGCTCTTCGGCTAATGCGGAATTGACGGGCATTTGGAACCGTACCCGTTCCAAAGCGGAGGAAAAAGCCACGCTTTTCGCAACCAAGGTTTTCGACAGTGCCGAGGAATTGATCAAGGCGGTCGACGTCGTCTATGTCCTCACCAACATGGAAACCCACCATTCCTATGCCATGCAGGCCATCGAAGCAGGCAAGCACGTCCTCGTGGAAAAACCCACCGCAGTCACGATCGCCGAGATCGAGGAAATCAAGGAAGCGGCCGAGCGCAAAGGCGTCCAAGTCGCTCCCGTACACAATTATATCTACGAACCCACCGTCATGCGGGCCAAGGACCTGATCGAAAGCGGGAAACTCGGTGAGATCGTTTCCATTTACGTCCTCTACAACATCCACCACCCCGAAGAAGTCGCAGGAAGGTATCCCGGAGTCATCCGGCAAATTCTCACCCACCATGCATACTGTACGCTCTACCTTGCGGGAGCGCCCAAAATGGCATCCTGCATGAAAGCGACAATCAACGACGGAAGCGTTCCGCAGGAGAACCTCGCCATGGTCACCCTGCAAATGCAAAACAACTCGCTTTCCCACTTGTGCGCCAGTTTCGCATCCGACGATCATGCGGGGGATCCGTGGACTTTCATGATCAAGGTAATCGGAACCAAGGGCGCCACCCGCTACAGCTATCGGGACTGGGTCGAGAATACCCCCGCCGTCGTTCATTCCCAAACCTATTCCGCCTATCCGTACACCATTCGCTCCATGGGACGGCATTTCCTGGAGGAAGTCATGGGAAAAGGGGAAAAGCCCCTGTCCACCCTGGACGATGCCATCACTTGCATGAAAATCATCGAGGCTTGCGAGCAATCGGTCGAAGAGCAGAGACACGTGTCTCTCTGAGATTCGGTCAGTCCGGCAAAATTCGAAATGAATGGGGTCATCGCAACTTGGCGGGACGCCCTCCATCAGGTTCTCGATCTCTATGAGCGAAAGAGAGGGGCAATCCAAGTATTCTTCCCTCTCCTCTTCCTCTTTTTCATCGTTTTGAACATAGCCTGCTACTGGTGGGCCATCTACACGGCCTTCCCCTACTACATGCAGACCCACGAAGCCTCTCACTATGTCAAACTGCAAATCCCCGTGGGAATTTTCGGTGCCCTTTTCGACAGTCTTTCCTTCTTCATCACGATCTGGATCATTCGCCGGGCCCTCGCATCCACAAAGACCTCGGAATACGTATTTCATCTCTCGCTGGACCTTGTCATTGCCATTCTGGCCACCCTTTGGGTCCTTTTCGTCTTCACCTTCGGGGGTTGGATCATCAGCCTGTGGGAAAACGCGCCCGAGGAACTCGCGCAGAGAGGAACCACATACACCAACCGGGCAGTTCAGGCCCTGCAGGACCCGACCGGACGGGAAAATGCCAAGAACATCTACTTCGGCTTGATCATGGGCATATCAGCCGCGCTGCCCACCTGCCTTCATATGTGCCTGTTCTTCCTTTCCTTGTTTCGAAAGTTCAAAAGCACCTTGTTCCCCCAAAAGGATCCACCGCACGCCCCACAAGATTCCGAGGAATCCAATTGATCTCTTGCCAAGCTCTTGCCGTTGGAGGTATACGACCTACCTATGAATCGTCGATCCTTCATCTACCAGGCAAGCGGGATAACCCTCTGCCTCCCCGCCTT
>JABGWD010000440.1 GCA_018645725.1 Opitutia bacterium | reverse complement strand
TCAACCTCATGCGCAACGAATCCCTGCGCGACCCCGAGATCTCCACCAAAGTCAGCCAGTACGAAATGGCCTTCCGCATGCAAACCAGCGTGCCCGAACTCATGGATGTCTCGGACGAACCCAAACACGTGCTCGACCTCTACGGCGCCAAACCGGGGGACGGATCCTTCGCGAGCAATTGCATACTGGCCAGAAGACTAGCCGAGCGCGGAGTCCGTTTCATTCATCTCTATCATCGCGGATGGGATCACCATGGCGGGGTAAAGAACGCAATTACGGGGGTAGCCAAGCGGGTCGACCAAGGCTCCGCCGCTCTTGTTCAGGACCTCAAGCAACGGGGCATGCTCGATGACACCCTCGTTGTCTGGGGTGGAGAATTCGGACGAACCCCCATGGCCCAGGGCAATGGGCGGGACCACCACATCAAAGGCTTTTCCATTTGGATGGCAGGCGGAGGGATCAAGGGCGGAATGTCTTACGGGAACACCGACGAATTCGGCTACAACGCCGAGGAGAACGTCGTCCACGTGCGCGATTTCCACGCCACCATGCTCCACCAGCTCGGGATCCAGTCTCAACGCTTTACCCACAAATATCAGGGGCTCGACTTCCGCCTCACCGGGGTGGACGAGGAAGCCCACATCATCAAGGACATCCTAGCCTAGCGGGCTTTCGGGCCTGCGACTCGGCCTTGCTTACACCAAACCTCCCTTCCCCCAAGACAGAATCACACAGGTCGTTGTTGACCGGGGTGATCATGTTGTGCAGGAACGCGTGCGAACCACTGCCGCACGCCCGTAAGATTTAATTGTTTGTCTCCGCACCTCCTTGTGCCCTAAGTCCACCTCCTTGTGGACAATTTACATAATCGGACGTTTTTTCCGCTCCTTTAGCAATTTCTGCAAATCTGCACGTTGTTTCGCAAAAAAAGTACCCGAAGTGGGTTGAACGGATT
Organism: Opitutia bacterium; assembly: GCA_018645725.1. Classification (GTDB taxonomy): domain Bacteria; phylum Verrucomicrobiota; class Verrucomicrobiia; order Opitutales; family Seribacteraceae; genus Seribacter. The sequence continues at coordinate 1,539 of JABGWD010000440.1, read as the reverse complement.
GAATGTTTTTGTCCGCCCGAACAACGACCGAAGCGCTATTGCGTCCCCTTCGCCTCCGTGAGCCAGCGGGCATCCCGGTAGCGGTAGAAAAGCGAACGGTCCTGCTTGCTCCCGTAATAATAGAGCCAGCCGGCAGTATCGTTCTGGTAAAGGAACGGATAATATTGGGCATCCGTCCAGAGCCAACCCATCCGACTCCTCCATAACCAGACTCCCTGAACGGGAGATTCCATTGGATAGAGCCAACCCAACTGGGCATGCATGACCCACGCGCTTTGCCCGTTCCGATAGATCGAGCCCAACCACGGACTGTTCCACCAACCGGGTGTCGAGCTCGGTTTCGCATTCGCCCAAGCCGGGGCCGTGACCTCCGTGCTCGTATGGAAGCTCGATTCGCTCCCGTGGGCAATCCCCTCCGCGTTCCGGGCATAGGCCCGGTAGAAATATTTCTTTCCACGCTCCAATCCATCCACCGTGATCAGGAAGGAACCCGGTCCGCTCCCCGAGGGAAGTCTGCGTACGTCCGCTCTCCCATGCTTCGGATTGGGTGACAGGGAGAGGAGAATTCCGTTTTCCGTGACCCCGCCCGGGTCACCCTCGTCCACCACCTCCCCACGGAGGGTGGCGCTCGACGAACCGGTCAAGGTAAACTCACCCGTTTCGACGATGGGAAGGAAAGAATCCAAAACGGGAACACTGAAGGTCCTCTCGAAACTGATACCCGATGGATGCTTGCAAAGAACCGTAACCTCGTGGCTCTCCTTGCTCTCGAAATCCAAAACCGCCTTGGTCAGCAAGGTCGCATCCTTTCCAATCTCGAACCAAACCGACCCCTTGCCCTTTTTGACGCTTAATTCGATTCCCTTGGCCAACGGGGCCCCCGAATAAAGAAATTCCCCCGCCAAGGTACCCGCAGGCAAGTTCTCCCCCACCCCGTCCGTGCGCAAAGTCAGGAATTGAGCGGACCATGCCGGAAAGGATTGCGGATCCAAAGGGTTGGAACCCGCCTGCACCTCGGCCCCGTCGGAGAACCCGTCCCCGTCGGTGTCCGCCAGGGCCACGTTCGTGCCCAGTTCCTTCTCCCGGGCCTGGGTCAAGCCGTCTCCGTCATCGTCGTCGTCGATCACGTCGAGGACCGAAAGCAGGAAATCCCTCTCCACCTGTCCCTCCGTTCCCACCGCCCGGATCCGTACGGTATGAGTCGCAAATCCCTCGAAATCAAGCTTGCCCGCCACCTTCAACTGATTGCCCGACAAAGCAAACCTTCCGCCCGCCCCGTCCACCAAAACAAAAGACGGATTGGTCAGGTTCAAGGTACCGAGCGACCCAACCGTTTGCCCAAGCGCCGCGGACTCGCTGACCGAACTGGCGGACAAGGTAACGATCATCTCGTTCATCGAGGAAAAAAGAACGGAAGGAGCCACCGAAGTCGACTCCACCGTACCCGCCTGATTGGCCGATTTTTCGCCGACCCAATGGAAAGTCCCGAAATTCCCCACCGTGCCCGCCTGGTTGGACGAAGACCCGGCGAGCGGATAG
>JABGWD010000439.1 GCA_018645725.1 Opitutia bacterium | reverse complement strand
TGTTCCAGTCCGTCCGTCCCTTGCCGAAGCCCAAGTGCCACTTGCCGATGACCGAGGTGGCGTACCATGCGGATTTGAGCGTGCTGGCCAAGGTGGGTTGCTTGAGGTCGATGGTCAGTTCCTGAGTCAGGGGAGTCGGACCCCAAAAGTTCTTGCGGATGGGGTATTGGCCTGTCAGCAAACCGTAGCGCGAGGGAGAGCAAACGGCGGATGCGGAATGCGCGTCGGTGAAGCGCATCCCTTCCTTGGCCAAGCGGTCGATATGAGGGGTCTTTACCTTGGTCGCCCCGTAGCAACTCAAATCTCCATAGCCCAAGTCATCCGCATTGATCAGGATGACGTTGGGCTTTTGCGTCTGTGAGCAAAGGACGCCCTTGAGGAACGCCAGCAGAACAATTGTGAACTTTATAGGTTTCATAGCCTCAAGGAGAAGGTTTATACCGCCTGACCTTGACGTCGTTTTGTTGCTTGGGCCCAGGGTTGCTCCTTCCCCGTACGATCAAGGACTCGAGCAGAGCCTTGAGTTCTCTTACGCGTTCGGGGTTCTTGACCGCAAGGTTCGCGCTTTCGCCGAGGTCTTTGGATAGATCATAGAGCTGGATAGGTTGGCTCTGGTCGCCTCCCTTGCCCCAACCGCCGGAACCTGGGACGGGCAGGTATTTCCATGAATTCTTGCGAATCGAGGGTACGCCTCGGATCGAGCAGCTTATGGAATGTTCGCGAACGGGCTCGGTCCCCCCTGAAAGCAAGGGCAGCAAACTAAAGCTGTCCTCACCCGCATTGGCAGGCAGCTTGGCTCCGAAGATTTCGGCGAAAGTGGCCAGCAAGTCGGCTTGGTGAACGAGTTGATCGCATACTGTCCCCGCCTTCACTTTGCCAGGCCACCTGATGACAAATGGAACACGATGCCCGCCTTCCCATGCATCGGCCTTGGACCCGCGCAAGGGACCACTCGGGTAATGACCCTTGTTTTCCAAGTCGCTTAAGCCGATATAATGAGCGCATCCATTGTCGCTGGTGAAGATCACGAGGGTATTGTCGGCAACCCCACTCTCATCGATGGCTTCAAGCACTTGTCCGACGATGGCATCGGTCTCCATGACGAAATCGGCGTAGAGGTTGAGTTTGCTTTTCCCTTTCCACTCGTCGTTGACGGACAAGGGCGTGTGCGGAGAGGTCAAGGGCACGTAGACGAGGAAAGGCTCGGGAGTTTTCGCTTCTTTGCGAATGAACGCAGCGGCGCGATCCCCCAGAGCGGGAAGAATCGGTTCCAAGGTCCACCCCTTGAGGGCCGGACCTTGTTGACTGGCTTGGTTCTTGATGAAGAGCTTGGTCGATCCGAATTCGCTGGGAATACCCACCGTACGCTCATTCTCGATGAAACAGTAGGGAGGCCAGTTGGGGACGTCCGTCCCGAAATACTCATCGAACCCAACGGCAAGAGGGCCACCTCCAATCGGCTTGGAAAAAACTTCTTTCCAGGCCGCCCGGTGCTCCTTGGTGGCGACGACGTTCTTTTTGCCGCGGTACCCCGAACTTTTGAAATACTTCATCTTCTCCTTGGGGATGGGCCAATTCCAACCCAGGTGCCACTTGCCGATGCAGGCGGTGCGGTAGCCATGCTTCTTTGCCAACCCGCCGATTGTCAATCGATCCGGGGTGATCAGCGGAGCTCCCCAAAGGCTCACGATGCCGTTCTGCAAGCGTGAGCGCCAATGGTAACGCCCGGTCAGAAGGGTGTAACGAGAGGGGGAACATACCCCGGAAGACGAATGAGCGTCGGTGAAGCGCATCCCTTCGGAAGCCAGCTTGTCAACGTGGGGGGTGGGAATCTTTCCACGTTCCGGGTTGTAGCACTGGATATCTCCATAGCCTAAGTCATCGGCATAGATCACCACGACGTTGGGCTTCTCGGCGGAATGAGCGAAGAAGGTCAGCAAAAGGTAGGATGACAGGATTAGTTTCTTCATGGGACGCATTACCGGTTTATTTCGTTTTCTTTATTACGAAGCAGCGTTTTGCCCAGGCATCGTAGAGGACCGACAGCGCCTTGACCTTCTCGGGCATCTTGGTGGCCAGGTTGTTCAGCTCGGTGCGATCCGCTTCCATGTCGTAGAGTTCCCACTTCTTGCCCTTATCGGCAACCAGTTTCCATTTGCCATCGCGCACTGCCCGGTTGCCTCTGTATTCGGAGAACAAGGGTGTGTTGCGATTTAACGCCCGGCCCTCGAAGGCGGGTCGCAAACTGGTTCCCTCCATGGGATGAATGGGCTGGTCCTTGAAGGTCTTCGGGTAGGTGGCCCCGGCAAGGTCGACGCAGGTGGCCATCAGGTCGATGACATGGGCGGGTTGACGGACGATTTCGCCCTGCCGAGCGATAGCGATGCCGACCGGCCAATGGGCAACGAAGGGAGTCGCAATTCCGCCTTCATGGAGGTTGGACTTGTACTTGCGGAAGGGTGCATCGGAAACGTTTGCCCAAGACTTGCCGTAGTAGGCGAATGACTCGGCCGTACCAATCACTCCCTTGCCTTTGTTGAGGCCCAACTTGCTCGGTTCGGCGCTGCCTCCATTATCACAGAGGAACATGATGAGGGTGTTCTCAAAAACGTCCAATTTCTTCAATTCGTCAACGATCTTGCCCATGTTCTGATCCACGCAGTCGACCATGGCGGCATAGGTGGCCATTATGTGATCCTGTTCGGCTTTCTGCTTCTCGCTCAGTTTGCTCCAGGCCGGAACAGTCCCGTCGCGCGGGGAGAGTTCCCACTTGCTGTCGATGAGGCCGAGCTCGACCAGTCGGGCATGCCTTTGCTGACGGACCTTGTCCCAGCCAACCCGGTATTTGCCGCGATACTTCGCGATGTCCTCCGGCTTTGCCCGCAAGGGCCAGTGCGGAGCGTTGTAAGCGAGATACCAGAAGAAAGGTTTCTTGTCCTCGACGGCTTCGCGGACGAACGTCAGGCCTTCGTCGGTGTAGGCGTCGGTGGTGTACCACCCTTGCGGCGGGTCCTTCTTGGGTGTGTACAGAACGGTCTCGTTGCGGACGACTTCCCGGTAGGAGTAAAACGCGGATGGCCGAAAATAGAAGCCACCGCCCAGCGGACTGCCGAAAACCCGGTCGAAACCACGTCTTGTCGGCCACCATTCCTTCTTCGCGCCCCCGACGTGCCACTTTCCTGTTTGGATGGTGCGGTAGCCGGCCGGGCGCAGGGCTTCGCCAATGGTCACGCATTGTTGATTGAGCCGCCCGCGATAGCCGGGCAGTTTCTCGTCCTTGGTCATGCCGCCAACCCCGGCTTGATGACTGTAGAGCCCAGTGAGCAGGCCGGCCCGGGTCGGGCAGCACTTGCCGAAATTATAGAACTGGCTGAATCGCAAACCCTTCTCCGCCAAGGCATCGACGTTCGGCGTATCGATTTCACTACCGAAGCAACCGAGGTCCGAGTACCCCATATCATCGGTCATGACGATGATCACGTTGAGCTTGTCGGCGGCGACCGCCGAGCTCGCCAACAGACAGAGGAGGGGCAGCAGTTTCGTCATGAGGCGGAAAAGGCAGCCCATGCTACTCGAGAGAAAGCTCAAGGGATTCGATCAGGGGCTTGGAGGCATTACTGGTGGTGTCAGCAAGCTTGAGTTCGATCTGAAAGCCGAAGCCGTCTGGCAAACCGGAGAGGTCGAGTTGGGCGGGGGTCTTCTTGACCTGTTTGGAGAACCCTTTGACGTAATCATAGCTCTCCTTGGCTTCCTGCCACTTGCTCCACTGGTCGGCTTTGCCGTCCTTGTCCGTATCGACGCCTACCCGGGCTTCCACTTTTTCCACCCATGGACCGGGGCTGACGTAATCCTTGGATGTCTGGGTGACTAGGTAGAACCGTCCCTCGGCGAATCCGATGTCGGGATCGGGATGGCCCTTGCCGATTTCCCCGCAGAAGGAGAAAGGGTTGTCGATGCTCGAGGAGGTGAACCAGGCGATCCTTATTCCTTTGTGAGCCGGATGAAAGTCGCAAAATAGATAGTATTGCCCGCCGATGGAAATCGCTGCCCAGTCGCCATAAGCGTCCTGCTCGGGCTCGTGAACCTCGTATTTGGCGACATTGGTCTTGAATCTCTTCGGATCCTCTTTGGCCCAGTGCGGGTGCAGGTATTCGGCGATCTTGCCGGTCGGCTTGGTTCGCTCGTCTACCGCGGGTTCGACAATCGAGTAGCCGTTGATTCCGTTCGAACTGACGGCGTGGCCGGCGAGCGGGGAATCCCAGGAATGCTTGCGGGCATTGATCGGGCTCCAGTCTTCGAAAATGATGTGAAATTTCCCGTTCAAGTCCCGGATGACGGCGCAGTCCGACCCATGGGACGGATCGTTTAGGGCGATGCCCATGTTCTTCCCTGGTTTGCCGTCGGTCAGGTCCTCGTCGATGAACAAGTGCGGATCCTGATCGTTGGGGAAATCGTAATAGATGAAGGTTTTGCCGTCTACCTGCTCCGCGGAGGTCACCCATTTGGCGAACCCGGGGGTTACGCATCCGTGATGCACCCAGTGGACCATGTCCTTGCTCTGCCAGGCATGATAACCGCCTTGTCCCTTGATCAGGCCGCCAGGGGCGTTGAACTGGTTGGGGATGGAGGTGGTTTTCAATGGGACGTCGAATCCCTTGAGTTTTGCGTCCTTCGCTACGAAGGGTTCCTTGCCTTTCTTCTTCGGCAGGCCGCCATACTTGCCGAACATCCAGTAGTTCCCCGGGCCCATGGTCAGGAAAACGGGGGCGTCCCGGAGGTTCTTCGGGCCGATGCGGGGCTTGGCTTCCCAGTTTTGCCAAAGGGTGGACTGCTCGATGGTGAGCGCCTTGGCCGAACGCTTTTCCTTGAAGGTCTTGATCTTGGTACGCAGGGAACCCGCCTTGGCGGTGGGGGAAGCAACTCCTTTTTCGATGGTGATGCCTTCGCTCGACTCGATGGAGCTTTTCCATTCGTCGGCTGATTCGACCGTCCAGGTCTCGGCTCCCAAGCCTAGGGTGAAGGCGAGCGTGAAAAGTGGGATGAGGGTTGCGGGGAACAAGTTATTCATTTCGAAGGGATTTGGGGTGATAAACTGAGCCTACTTGCCTTTGGGCATTTCCACGCCTGCGGGAAGGAAGGTGACCTTCCTGTCGTTTGGAACCGGGTTGCCAGGCGAACTGCGGCCTTGTTCAACTTCCTTGCTTAACAGAAGAATGAGCTCGTCCGCCTTCGATCGCTTCTCGGCAACCAGGTTTTTTCTTTCCCCCCGGTCGTTCTTGAGATCATAGAGTTGCATGGGGGGGAGTTTCCTTTTCTTCGCATCTCCCTCGCGCGGGGCGCTCCATCCTCCGCTTCCCCCGGAGAGGCACAACTTCCAGTCGCCTTGGCGCATGGAGAAGGACCCTCCGATGGAGTGACTCACGAGGGTGGATCGGGAGGTCTTGTCCTTGCCCTTGAAGGCAGGTAACAGACTAAAGGAGTCTTCCCCCCCGTTATCCTTCTTCGGCTGACCGGTAATCTCACGCATGGTGGCGTACAGGTCTGTCAGGCAGGCAAGGGCGGTGGTCTTCTGGCCGGGTTTGATCCCCTTGGGCCAGCGGGCTACGAAAGGCACGCGATGCCCGCCTTCGTATATATCCGCCTTGTGTCCGCGGTAGCCGGCGCTTGGGTCGTGCCCGAATTCCTTGAGCTTGGCAAAATTCCCCTCGGGAGAACAACCATTGTCACTGGTGAAAAAGACCAATGTATTATCATCCACGCCCGCTTCCTTAAGCGTGGCCAGCAGGTCGCCCATGTGGTTGTCGATCTGCATCACGAAATCGGCGTAGGGGTTCATTTTGCTGGCCCCCTTGAACGGGGGAACCGGCACGATGGGCGTGTGGGGAGCCGGGAGGGGCAAGTAGAGAAAGAACGGCTTTTTCGTCTTGGCCCGTTCCTTGACGTATGCCATTCCCTTGTCGAACAAGTGGGGAAGTACCTCGTCAATGTGGAAATCAGAACCAATTGGTCCCTTGCGGTACCAACCGTAGGGATCCTCGTTCCGGTTCACGCCTTCCTGACGGTCGGGCAGGGCAGTGATCTTGCCCGTATCGACCCAAACGTAGGGGGCCATGTCGAGCGATCCGCAGTGCCCGTAGTAACGGTCGAACCCGTTGATGTCCGGACCATTTTTCACAGGCTTGGAAAAATCGATGTTTTTCCATTTTCCCTTGCCGTCTGCCTTCCCCCAGTCCCATCCGAGATGCCACTTTCCAATCATTTGGGTATGATAGCCCGCTTTTTGAAGCAAATGACCTACGGTGGCTCGCTTGGCGGGGATCAGGTGGTTGCTCGTACCGCTCAGGACGCCACGAGCGAGGCGGGAACGCCAGTTGTAACGCCCTGTCAGCACGCCATACCTTGTCGGCGTGCAGACGGCACTGGAGGAATGGGCGTCAAGGAAGGTGATTCCTTCGTCCGCCATCTTTTGCAAGTGGGGAGTCTTGATCTTGCAGTCGGGGTTGGTCGGGGAGACGTCCCCGATCCCGAGGTCGTCGGCGAGTACGAAGACGACATTGGGAAGCTTATGGCTGTCTGCGTGAAGAAAACCGCTCAGTACGAGCAGCGAGAGAAGGGCACGGGTAATCATGGTTGGGTAATTGGGTTGAAGGGTAGATAATTTTTGACCCCTGATGCAAGCAAGGGCAAGGAAAGACTGGGCTTTGGCTGAAAAAACGAATCCCACATCCCCCTCCTGCAAAGGGAATGACAACCAACAGGCTTGCCGTTCGTCCGTCTTGTCGAAAGCTAGCGGACTTTCATTACCCCGCGCATCAGGATGTGATGGCCTGGGAAGGTGCAGACATAAGGATAGTCACCGGGTTTCTCAGGTGAAGTGAAGGTCAGTTCCTCCTCCTTGCCATTATCCACGAGCTTGGTTGACCAGAGTATGTCCGAGCTTTCCGGGATGAAGGCCATGGCAAATCCCTTGGCCCCGAGGGTTAGCGCTTGTTGGGCTACGGAGTCTGCTTTGTTTGGCTTGGTGAAGACGATGTTGTGGGGCATGTAGTCAGGGTTGGCGAAAATCAGCTTAATCTTCTTGCCCGGCTTGACCGTGAATTCGCTGAGGTCGTACTTCATCTTTTCCACAACCGTACCGATACGGACCGTAGTCAATTGCGGGGTATCGGACAGGATGCCCGATTTTTGCGTGACTTCCACGATTTCCTCCTCGATCACTTGAGATCCTTTGGTCGGGTCCGCATTGTACCAGTGATGCTGAACCGTCAGTGCGGCCATGCGGGCGTGGGGCTCGGGAGACTTGAGCAAATCGTTGAGCAATCGTCCGTTCCTCCGGTTGTGCTGTTGGTGTACCCAAAGCGCTTCCAGCAAATGATGGGAGTCCGCTTTCTTTTTGGGATCGAACTGCTTGATCCACTTCTGGGTCGCGCCGATGACTTCATTGGTATCGCGTCCGCTCAATTCAACGCGTGTGCGATGGCGGACCCCGTTGACCGGATGCTTCAGGTTCTCGAGCAATTTCTCGACCGGTTGTCCTTCGATTGCAACTTTCTTTTGGAGTGGCTTCTTCGTGTAGCTTACGCGGAAGATGCGTCCGTGCTTGTGGTCGCGGTTCGGGTCGCGGACATTGTGTTGCATGTGCCCGATGATTACGTTTTGCCAGTCGGCTACGTAGAGGGCTCCGTCCTCCCCGAAGATGGCGTCGGTTGGCCTGAAGTTCTTGTCTCCGCTCAAGAAGAAACCATCGGCCTCCTCATCTTGAGGGGTCCCATTTGCCAAAGTTTTGGTGACCTTGAGCTTTTGCCCGTTCGGGGTGCCCCAAACTTCACCTAGCTTGGTCTTCTCAACGATTTTCTTGGCGTTCTTGCCCTTGCCTACCGTCTTGGTCTTTTCATACCCTCCGTCGCGGTGGAGCTTGTATTGTTTGATTCCGAGAAACCCGATCGAGTTGCAGATAAGAAAATCTCCCTGCATGTCTTTGGGGAAATTGTCGCTGGAAAGAACCTCACATGCGGGTACCGGTCGAACTTCCTTGTTCAAGAGGGAATGCATCTTCCACCCTTTTCCTTCTGGGCGAACCTGATAAGGCCTGCCTCCCGTACCATCCGTTGCATAATGATATCCCCATCCGTCAAAGGCGATGCCGTGCGGGTTGGGGCTGTTTCCTCCA
>JABGWD010000049.1 GCA_018645725.1 Opitutia bacterium | reverse complement strand
CCGTAGCTTGTTCGTTCTCGGCTAGCCAAAGGGTCATGCGGACGGCGTCCTTGACATAGAGGAAGTCCCTCTTTTGCTCGCCGTCCCGATATTCGGGCCGGTGGCTTTTGAACAGGGTCATTCGTCCGGTCTCGGCGATCTGTTCATAGGCCTTGCTCACGACCGAGCGCATATCTCCCTTGTGCTCCTCGTTAGGCCCGTAGACGTTGAAGTATTTGAGTCCCGTAATGCGTTCGAGCCACCCTTCTTCCTTCGCCAACAGATCGAACTTGTGCTTGGACCAACCGTAGAGGTTGAGAGGTTCGAACTTCTCGATGTCATCGTCCTTGTCGTCCATGCCCCCGGTTCCGTCTCCATAGGTTGCTGCGGAAGAGGCATAGACGAAGCGGACGTCATTGGCCAAGGACCACTCGCAAAGTTCCTTCGTATAAAGGAAATTGTTGTCGTGCAGGTAGTCTTCGTCGGTCTCCGTTGTACTGGAGCAGGCCCCGAGGTGTATGATTGTCCTTATGTCCGAGAGTTCGGGGTTCTTTTGGCAGATCAAATCACGAAATTCATTTACTCCCAAGGTTCGACGGAAGCCAAGGTGTTCGAGGTTCCGGTTCTTGAGCGAATCGTCTTCCCATTGGTCTACCAACCAGACGTTGTCCAAGTTCTGGTTGTTGATTCCCCAAATCACGGCACTGCCGATCAGACCGGCTCCGCCAGTGACAACCGTCACTCCCTGCATGAGATCATGCATCGGACAATTCGATCGATCGGTCACGGGCGGCATGGGCCGCTTTTCTTACGATTTCACGGAGTTCGTCCGCGGAGAAACTTTCCAAGGCCGCCTGTGTGGTTCCGTTGGGTGAAGTCACTCGGTTTCTCAATTCCTCGGGGTGCAAGCCGCTTTCCTCCATGAGCTTGGCGGCTCCGATCACGGTGCGGGCAGCCAATTCTTTGGCCAAGTCAGGCTCAAGCCCAATGTCCTTGCCCGCTTCCTCGAGAGCGCATGCGAACTCGAAAACGTAGGCCGGACCGCTTCCGCTGATCGCGGTGACCCGGTCGACGTCCCGTTCTTCCCCGACTTCCCTGGCAAAACCCAAGGACGAAAGAATTCCCATGATCAGTTGACGATCCTCCTCCTTCGCCTCCCGGGCGAAGAGGAAACCAGTGGCGCCGGCACCAACTTGACCGGGAGTGTTCGGCATTGAACGGACCACGTTTCTGGCGCGTGGAAAAACGGAACTGAGCCGACCCAGGGTGATTCCCGCCATGATGGATAGAATCAACGTGTCTTCGGTTGACTCACTGATGGAATCAGGAAGCAGCGCCAACTGTTGTGGTTTGCACCCCAAGGCCAGAAGGTCGGGCTTTGCCTCGACCATCCTCTCGATCGAATCGAAGCGAACAATTCCCGTTTCTTCGGATAGTTTTTCGGAAGTTCCGTCGTTGGCGGAACAACATGCAATTTCACTGGCCTCAAAAGTTTGGGCGCGAAGGAGGCTTTTGACGATGGCGGAGACCATCTTCCCCGCTCCCACAAAAGCGACTTTGATTTTCATTGTTCGGGTTGCGGTTTGCTATTGGCTCGCTCTGATCTTGCTTGGCCGGTGATTGTTCCCGAGGCTAGGTCGTGGAGGCATTTTTTTTGCTTGTTGAAAAGAAAGAAAAGAAGGTTGGCGAGACCGAGTAAGGCGAAACTGCAAGACAAACCCTTGATGATCGAGCGTATCAAGATTTGGCGGGTAGTGATGGGAATGGCTTGTTCTCCGATGGTATTGTCGGTCTTGAGCGAAAAGGTTGCCTTGCCGATGGATTTTCCGCCCCAAAATAATTCGGCTTGCAAGAAATAAAAAATGAAGAACAGGGTTACGATGAGGTTGTAGTGGATTCTGTCCTGAAAAAATTGGAGATCCCGCAAGATGTTGTCCAATTCTCTTTGATCGGGTTCGTTTTGTTGAAACAGCTCGGCAACCCTCGAAGTAAGGTTGTCGAATTCATTTGCGGTTTGCTCGCCAAGGGCTTTGGGCAGATAGAGCATGATCAGCATTGAAATGAAAATAAGCAGGACGAAATCCATCGCAAAGGCAAGGATCCTGATCGGTACGGAAACAGGCATTCCGCTTACCTCCTTTCGAATGGTGGAAGGCTCATCGCTCATGGGTCAAGGGGAGCAAGTTGATCTCTCGTAGGCTTTGACCGTGTTGGTCATGAGCATGGCAACCGTCATGGGTCCGACTCCACCGGGAACCGGAGTAATAAAGGAAGTCTTCGGGGCGACCTTTTCAAAATCAACGTCACCAACCAAACGGTAGCCGGATTTCTTTGTTTCGTCGGGAATGCGGTTGATTCCCACGTCGATGACCGTCGCTCCGGGACGAACCATGTTTTCGGTTACAAAACGAGGTCTCCCTATGGCGGCAATAAGAATATCCGCTTCCAAGGTGTGTCTTTCAAGATCCGGGGTTCGGGAGTGACAATAAGTAACGGTAGCATTGCCCGGGGAACCCTTGCCCAGAAAGAGCATGCCAACCGGTTTGCCCACGATCAGGCTTCTGCCTAGTACGACAACCCGCTTCCCTTCGGTATCGATACCCTTTCTGCGGATCAGTTCGACTATTCCGGCAGGCGTACAGGAAACAAAGGCATCCCCATCCTCCTGACAGAGTTTGCCCAGGTTGGTCGCGTTGAAACCATCGACGTCCTTGACGGGGGAGACGTGATTGAACACGGTGCGGTCGTCGATGTGATCGGGCAGGGGGGCTTGGACAAGGATGCCGTGGATGTCCTGGGCGTCGTTCAATTGGTCGATTTCTCCCAACAGCGCTTCTTGGGAAATTGTCTCGGGAAAAACGAGCAGTTTGCTTTCGATTCCTATCTTGCCTGCAGTTTTTTCCTTTTTTCTAACGTAGGAAACGGATGCGGGATCCTCGCCTACTCGAACAAAGGCAACGCAGGGCTTGCGTTCTCCGTAAGTTGAGACAAGGGCCGTGAGTTCTTCTGCAATGGCCGACGCAATCTCATTCCCGTCGATTAATTCCATGGAGCGGGTCAGTCCCTGAATTTGATCAGGTCAATCAACTCTGCGAACCAACCGGGCCCGAATCACAAGTTCGTTCGAACCTTTTTCAACTGCTTCGAGTTTTCCCAAAACATTGACCTTCTGATTCTTGAAGGCAATCGGGTCAAGTGTGCGAAGGCTTTCCATGTCCACGAATGCCAAACGTTTGCCTCGGGCATTTTCCAATTGAAAAGGAAAGTCCCGTTCAAAGCCCAAGTTTCTTGGCTTGAGCACCAAGGTTCCCTCGAAATTTCTATGGATGTTGACGGCAGGAGGCGTAACGGGAGCCTTGAGCGGCATCTCGATATTTTCGGCTTTGGGCTGTTTGGTCTCCAATGGATCCAATTCATCGATCTTGACCGATTTGGCTGCGTCTTCAGCGGGAGCTCCTCCTTGTTGGGTATTCTTCGCCGCACGATCAGTCCATTTCTTTCTTCCCACTACGACGGGCTCAACTTCTTCAGGCGAATCGGGGGCCACGGGTGGACTCGATGGCTCAGGCTTTCCGAAGGCCTCGCTCAAGCTAAGAGGGGGTGGGCTTTCTTCGCCCGTTTGAGCCTTTCCATCGAGGGGGAAGGCCAGAAGTGAACCGCTCCAAAGAACGAGCGCCGCCAAAAAGTTCAACGTGTAATTTCCCATGATTGCAATCTAGGAAATTTACTTGGGAAAGAGCAAATCAATTTCTTTCTTTTCGAGTTCCCGGTACTGCCCGAGAGGAAGCTTGTGCAGGGAAAGCCCTCCGATAGCCACTCTCCTGAGCTTTTTGATGCGGTAGCCAAAATGTTGGAAAATTCGGCGGATTTCCCGTTTTTTACCATGCCCCAGGGATAATTCCAGTCTTTGGTTGCCAACCGGTTTCCCATTTTTGGCCCGTAGATCGTCGATGCGCAGAAATTCCTCTTCGATGGTCGTTCCTTTTATGAGCAGAGGCAAATGTTCCCCGGCCAATGGGACGTTGAGCTCTACTTGATACCGCTTTTTGACTTCGTTGGACGGATGGGTCAGGCGGTGAGCGAGCGAACCGTCATTGGTGAGGATGATCAGACCCTCACTGTCGACGTCGAGCCTGCCGGCGCAAAAAAGCCTGTAAGATTTGTGTTTCCTCTCCAATAGGTCGAAGACCAGCCTCTCGGCATATTCATCCTCATTCGAGCACATGAAGCCCTTGGGCTTGTTTACCATCAGAGTCAAGGGAGACTGGGTATGGGCCTGAACCCGCTTGCCGTTGACCTTGACGACGTCCTTGTCCGGGTTCACGCGGCAACCCAATTTCGCGATTTCCCCATTGACCGAAACGATTCCATCCATAATCCACCCTTCACCCTTTCTTCGTGAACAAAGGCCGGATTCGGCAAGAAATTTTTGCAACTTGGGCCGGCTGGAGAGGTCTTGGGGTTTCGAATTTGAACGAGTCATGAGAAGTTGTGGTTGCTTTAAGCGGCGGATTTACGCATTTGTCAAACCTAGAGCTTCGCCAATGCAGGGGAAGACAATCATATCCATGAACGAAGAACAAACAGAGAAAGCAAAGGTTGCGGTGGTTACCGGAGCTGGCCGAGGCATTGGCAGGTCAATTGCCGAGAGCCTCGCCGGTCAGAAAATGAAAGTCATTTGCGTGAGCAAGACGGAAAGCTCGTGTGGAGCTGCCGCCGAGGCAATTCGGGCGTCGGGAGGAGATGCAGTGGCCTTGGCCGTGGACGTTTCGTCCGGGGAGGAAATCCGCAAGGCATGCGAGGAACTTCTGGAAGAGCACGAATGCATTGACGTGCTGGTCAACAACGCGGGCATTACCCGGGACAACTTGCTTTTCCGAATGGAGGAAGAAGACTGGGACGACGTCATCAATACCAACCTGACGAGTTGTTTCCATTGGATCAAGTTGTTGGGGCGTCCCATGACACGCAAACGCTGGGGCAGAATCGTGAATATTTCATCGGTTGTCGGTTTGACCGGAAATGCCGGTCAGGCCAATTACGCCGCAGCCAAAGCCGGAATGATCGGTTTGACCAAGAGTTTGGCCCGCGAATTTGCCGCCCGCTCGGTCACGGTCAATGCGATTGCCCCGGGATTCATCGATACCGACATGACTTCCGGTTTGGATGAACGCATCAAGGAGGTTGCCTTGTCTCAAGTTCCCTTGAAACGTTTTGGCAAGGCGGAAGACATTGCCGAAATGGCCTCTTTTTTGTGCTCGGAAAAAGCATCCTTCGTCACCGGACAAGTTTTTACGGTTGACGGCGGCATGGTGATGTGACCAAAAAGTCTAAATTTATTTAACCCAATTCAACAACTATGTCCGATAGCAACGCAGACCGCGTAAAGAAAATCATCGTTAGCCAACTTAACGTCAGCGAGGAGCAAGTCCTTCCCGAAGCAAGTTTCATTGATGACCTGGGAGCCGATTCTCTGGATCAAGTCGAGTTGGTGATGGCTTTGGAAGAGGAGTTCAATACCGAGATTCCCGAGGAGGAAGCTGAAAAGCTTCAAACTGTGGGGGCCGTGATCGGTTACGTCGAAAGCAATTTGTCTTCTTAAGCTTATCCCGAGTACGGGGAGTGGATGGGACCCGACCCGCGGGCTTGAGAAAAGGTAGGAATTCATGAATCAAGTTGTCATAACCGGAATTGGAACCTTGGCTTCCGTTGGAATCGGGGTAGATGAATTTTGGACTTCTCTGAAATCGGGAAAATCCGGGATTACCGGCGTGACCCGTTTCGAATGTTCCGACATTGCGAGTAAAGTCGCATCCGAGATCACGAATTTCAATCCCGAGGATTTCATGGATCCCAAGGAGGTTCGAAGGAATGACCGTTATGCCCACTTGGCCTTGGCCGCCACACATTATGCCTTGGCGGATGCAAACCTTTCCCGGGATGAGATCGTACCGGAAAGAACGGGCGTGTTGGTAGGTTCGGGAATTGGTGGCATGGAGACCATCGAGAAGCAAATGACCACCTTGATCGAGAGGGGACCCCGACGGGTATCTCCTTTCATGATCCCTTCGTTGATTGCGAACATTGCGGGAGGAGTCATCGCGATTGATCTTGGTGCCCAAGGACCGAACTTTTCCGTAGTCAGCGCATGCGCGTCCGGTTCGCATGCCATCGGTGAGGCATTCGAGATGATCCGCAGAGGAGTCGCCGACATGATCTTTGCCGGAGGAAGCGAGGCTGCCGTTACCCGCATCGGTTTTGCCGGCTTTTCCTCCATGAAGGCGATGAGTACGAAATTTAACGATGATCCCAGTCGGGCATCCCGTCCTTTCGATGCTGAACGCGATGGGTTTGTAATGGGGGAGGGAGCAGGTGTTCTCGTACTTGAAACCAAAGAAAACGCAGAAAAAAGAGGGGCTCGGGTTTACGCGGAAATCGCTGGTTACTCAGCCACCTGCGATGCCTTTCACGTAACCACGCCAGACGGGGAAAGCAAGGCTCTTACCCAATGCATGAATCAAGCCCTTTCAGTCGCTCAAATAGAGCCTTCAAGCGTTGATTACGTCAATGCTCATGGTACCTCCACCCCGTACAACGATCGCTCGGAGACCATTGCCTTGAAAAATGTTTTCGGAGATTATGCCAAGGGAGGCCTTCAAGTCAGTTCTACCAAGTCCATGACCGGTCACCTGCTTGGGGCTGCCGGCGCGATCGAGGCCGCTGCGGTATGCAAGGCTATCGATGAAAACGTAATACCCCCCACCATCAATTACGAGAACCCGGATCCCGATTGCGATTTGGATTACGTGCCGAACGAGGCTCGTGAATCGCAAGTTTCAGTTGGAATGAGCAATAACTCCGGTTTCGGGGGGCATAATGCCTCCCTCATCTTCAAGAAAACCTAACCGACCTGATCCGGTTGGTCACCTTTAAGCTTGCTCATCCGAACCCGTTCACTACTGTGCGTGTTGGTTTGCACCCGTAGCTCAATTGGATAGAGTGCCTGGCTACGGACCAGGAGGTTGGGGGTTCGACTCCCTCCGGGTGTGCCACTTCAAACTAGCGGAAATCCCGCTTGTGCAAAGGCCTGATCGAGTCTTCTCCTTTTGATCAATTACGGTGATAAGTTTCATTGAAATATGGAATTCGACTGCCGATAAACGAAAGGGGTAAAGGATCCACACGGAATCCACCGCTTGACCGCCTGAAGGGTTTGTCCTTAGTTTGCTTCATGCTCCGTCCACTCTGTGCAATCTTTCTCAATTTGTCTCTTGTTTTCGGTGTCTTTGCCGACACCACCCTCCGGATCATGAGCTTTAACGTTTGGAGGGGCGGGTCTGCCGGTCATCAACCACTCAGCCAGACGGTCAAGGTGATCCGTGAATCCAAGGCAGACGTGGTCGGAATGCAGGAATCTTATGCTGGCAAGGTCGACAGTGCGGCAAAAGTAGCGGAGTCCATGGGATGGCATCATTTTCGCCAGGGAGGAAAGGGCGAAAGCACCTCCGTCATAAGCCGATTTCCCATGGTCGGGCATACTCCCCGAAAATATGGGGTCACCATAGAAATCAGCAAAGAAATCAGCGTTAAACTGTTCAACGTTCACTTTAAGCCCGCCCCTTACCAACCTTACCAGCTAAAGGGAATACCCTACGGGAACGCTCCCTTCATCTCGACAGCCAAAGAAGCAAGGGAGTGGGCCAGCAAAGCGCGTGGTAGTCAGGTTGACAACCTTTTGTCGGAACTTAACCCCGCTATTGCTCAGGGCGGGCCCGTTTTCTTGACCGGTGATTTTAACGAACCATCCTTTCAGGATTGGACGGATCGTGCCCGCAAGGCCAATCTGGTACCCCTCTCAGTCAAATATCCGGCCACCTCAATGGTTGTTGACGCCGGCATGGTGGACTCTTTCCGGTCCGTCTATCCGGACGAAGTCAAATTTCGTGGATACACTTGGACCAACCGGACGAGCCCGACTGATCCCAAGGATTTTCACGACCGGATTGATTTTGTCTTTGCTTGCGGAACCAGAACCACTGGAAGCAAAGTGGTTGGAGAAAACAAAAAAAACGCGGACATCGTGGTTGCCCCATGGCCATCGGATCACAGGGCTGTGGTGTCCGAGTTTGAAATATCGGACAAATAGTGACCGTCTTCGTTGCCAATTGCCCAAAGGCAAACGGAAGCGCTTGCCGACAGGATATCATTTGGTCGGAAACTTATCTAATTTGAAAACTCGCAAGCCTTAGGGCCTTCGTCCATTCGGTTTCTTTCGTTTGTCCTCATTGAAACGAAATGCCTCCTTACCAGTGATGTCAGTGCTGACAAAGGACGGGCACCAAAACTTTTCAACGTGTTTCACGACCAAGTCGGTACCGGTAAAATGATCGACGCCCGGTGGTCTTTCCGGGTTATACATTGTGTCCGTCATGTCGCGCATCAGGGCCACGTTCTTGCCAAGTTTGACCATTTGCCGAATGGCAAATGGACGACCGAGCACGCACATGTTCAGGTGTACGCCACAGAGGATGACGTTATCGATTTTCCGTTCGGCAAGCAAATTGTAGGTTTCCTGTCCGTTGTCGGTGAGGGCATCGCCCTCGACCATTTCAATAAGTTTGTTTTGGCGTTTCCATGCCTCGCGGATCTCGCATTTCTTGCCTTTGCAACTGCAACCCATGTCGGAATCATCGATAGGCAGGACCCCCTCGCGTTTTCCATCCGTCCAACACCACGCGGTTCCCCAGCGGGGTGAAGTCGAAAGCTTGACCGGAGTCTTTGCGAAAGGGGAATTCCGGGCGAGTTTACGTTGCGGAGTGTCCTTGTAAAAATCGACCACACTGCTTGGCGCGTGTATGACGAAGACGCCCATCCTTCGGGCAGTTTTCACTGTTTCGTTCAAAGCAGGAGCCATTTCCTCGACTCTTCTCGCCGCTGACTTGCACCAATGGTCGTCCCACATGTCGCAGATGATGATCGCGGTTTTTTCCGTATCCCATTTGGCTACTTCGGTTTCCGTTGCCGATTTGCCCGTTTCTTTGTTCTGGGAGCGCAGGTTGAGCTTCAGGCGCTCTGCAGATATTGAAGTCGTCATGGTGATCATTGCGCATGCCAACATAGTTCCTTGCAAGAATTTCATGGAGTTGGACTAACAGCCTGCCCGCCAAGTTTCAAGAATCTTACTTGATTCGGAATCCCCGTAATGGATCAAGGGAGTCAACCCCTTTGTCCGATTTCGGGCACTAAGTGTGGAGCTGCAGTTCTTGCCCGAAGACCTTACTTTTCCTCAGGGCCTTCGTCCGGGGAATCCTTGGGTTCTCCGGATTCTTTCTTTGGCTCGTTATCCGTCGCGTCCTCTTTCTTTTCCCGAGTCTCTTCGGATTCTTTTCTCAAGGGCGATGGACTGTCGCCATCGGATTCCTCGGCGGAATCCTTTCGTTCGCCGGGGCCGTTATCCTTACGGTCATCGGGTTTCTTGTCGGAGAAATCCGCACCTTCTCCGGATTCTGTTTTGGATCCTGGATCCGCAGCGCGCTCCTTTTTTCCGGGAGTCTTTTCAGGTTCTTTGCTCGCAGGGGATGAAGCGTCCTTATCGGGTTTCCGATCGGAAGCCTTTCGTACCTCTGGATCAACACTCTTTCCTTCCCTTGGTTTTTCCCTCGAAACTCCGTCTTCTTTTCCGGAATCTTTCTTTTCCCCGGTGTCCGTAGTGCCCTCCTTTTTATCAACTGGCTTCCGGTCAGGTAATCCTTGGGTTGTGGAACTTGGGGATTTCTTGGCAGAATCCGCTGAAGCATTCGGGTGTTTGGGCTTGCCCGAGTCATCTTTTTTATTCGAATCCTTAGGTGTATCCTTGATTTTTTTCTTTTCTCTGTTTTCTTCCACGCCCTTTGATCCCTTGGAATCCGAACTTTCTTTCGAACTTGTGGCCTTCTTCTCTCCCTTTTCTTCGGGTTTCCCTTTTCCTGCTTTTTTCTTGGCGAGAGCATCCTTCTTGGCCTGGGCAGCCATTTCCTTCCTGGCCTGGATGAATGATGCGACGCAAAGAATCACGAAGATAAGGAGTAGGCCTGCCGATACTAGCATTGCCGTTGGCTTAAGGCTCGAAGCTTGGATAATTCCATTGGGTTCGCCCCTTAGCCAAGTCATTTCCGCAACCGCAGGCCCGATTCTCATTGCAACCATTATGAATCCGGCCAAGCCGATGAGAACAGCCACATGCATGACGTGCTTGCGGGCGGAAGGTTTCGCATCCGCAGCCAGGACCAACAAAATCAGAACCAGACCAATGATTGCGGGTATGAGAGCAGTCCAACTCTTCTTGAATTCGAGAATGTCGTTCTCGGGAGGATTTTCGACGTCAATGTTCTTCCAGTTCGAAACTTTCAGGGTGGCTGGCCCACTGTTTCCGGCGGCGTTTACGTAAACGAAGGTGATGGTGGAGGAATTGACGTCCACTTCGTCCCAATTGACGGGAGCCTTTTTATAATCGGTTTTTGCAACGTTCAGGTAATTTTCGTTTTCCTGAATGAGCGCTCCAAGCGTATCGCCCCTTGACGAAGCATACCAAAAGGATTCAACCCCCTTAGGGTCCTTGTCATAATGCTCAATTGCATTGTTGTTTTGAGCTGCCTTGGTAGCTGGTCCGGGAGGCATCCCCATAATCCCGTCTCCTTCTCCGTAAAACCTGGTGATGATTTCTTTTGCCTGATCACCGGCAGACTCTTTGCCGGAGACAAACCCAAGTTCAATCCTTTGCGTTTGGTTCCCGTCCGAGAGGGTGAGCTTGGCATCGTCGGCCAATGAGCCCTTGATTTTGATCGACAGGCTCGGGTCTTGAAAGAGATAGCCTAACAGCCCCGTGAGAATGAGAAGTCCGCCAAGAACAAAAGTTGGTATTTTAAGCATCGTGCTAAAACATTGTGTTCAACCGCTTCAGGCAAGCACCGAAACAAAAAAACGTAAATTTGATAAAATTTTACCATCGAATTCTCTCCATATTAGCGTATGTTGCAGTGTCAATTCATTGCAAATATGCCTTTGGACACCCCACCTGCCCCTGAAATCACTGAAGATACGAAGCTCGAGGAAGAACTTGGTTTGCCCTGGAAGGTGATCGTCTTGAACGATCCCGTAAACTTGATGAATTACGTGGTCATGGTCTTCCGCAAGGTATTTGGCTACGACGAGCAAAAGGCTACCCGGCATATGCGTGAGGTTCATGAGTTGGGGAAATCCGTTCTTTGGACAGGCGATCGCGAACTTGCGGAAACCTACGTTTACCAATTGCAGCGTTGGCGCCTCCAAACTGTCTTGGAAAGAGATGATTGAATTCTCCTTGCAGGTCGAGCCCAGGCTCATTCAAGCGGTTCTCCCCGAACTGGGAAAGATATTCGCTGCCTCGCAAAAACAGTCCGCCTTCACCTTTGTTTGCCCCAACCCTTTGGACGAGGACTTGGTGGAGGCTTGGGAAGAGGGATTGGCGGAGGATGCCAAATCGGACCGGAGCGCTTTGGCGAGGTTGTTGCGGGATTCAAAATTTGCCTATGGTCGCATAGAAGTCCAGGAGGACGATGCGGAGGATTTGCTGCGAGGATTGACCGAGCTTCGCTTGGCGATCAGGGTTCTCTCCCTTTCGGAAGTGCCCGATGAGGAGCTTGAGTCCGGTGGGCTTGCCCTGAAGGGAAGAAGTTCGTCCGAAAGAATCGGCTATTTTGCCTATCTCATCCTTGCCGAGGTGCAGGAAAACCTGATCGACGCACTCGTTTAGATCGACCGTAATATTTGGTTGTTGGCGACCGCGATGCCTCCGAGCATTGCTCCCACGATCCCAACGTAGCCTTGATCGGTGCCGGCCAAAAAAAGGTTTTCAAAAGCCGTTGTTCCGTCCCGCCTCTTTTGGGGAGAACCGTAGAGGGTTCCGTTTGCATGGCCCGTGTATTTTTTGATTGTTCTCGGGGTAAAAGTATCACGAAAAGTCGTTTTCGCACGGAAGGAATCAATCACCTCTTTCCCGTTTTTCAAGTATCTCATCCCATTCTCGAGAATTCTTTCTTCCCAAAGGTTTTTCTCTGATTCGTAGGTGGGTTGTTCCAATTCGGACCAACGATCGTAGTTTGCCGGGTGGGTGATGCGCAACTTGCTTTTATTATCGGAGTTGTGGAGTTGGTTTCCATAGTTTTCCGGCATACAGATCACCCCTGAACGCAGGTCGATCAACCCTTCCGGTTCGCCATAGCGGAAAATTTCGGAATCGTTGAAGAAAACCACGGTTTCCTCCCATCCGAAATCCTTTGGGTTCCCCTGGAAGACAAAGATCGATTCCATAATGGAAAATTTCCCCTCGGTGGTTGATGGGGTGGAGGACTCCGAGGGGGCGAGCAAGGCTTCCGTTTCAACGGCTCCGCAAGTGGAGATTACTTGGTCGCTGGTGAGGGTTTCACCACTCTCAAGAACAATCTCAGATACTTTGTCTCCTTTGGTCCTGATCCTTTCGACACCGCAATTCATCCGGCGTTGGACACCCAGTTCCTCGAGTTTCCCGATAAGTGGGTCAAGGATCGCCCGTATTCCAAGTTCGGGTCGAGCCAACCCTTGCCTGAAGATAGCGTCGAAGAGCATCACGAAGGTTGGGAAATCGATGTCGTTTTTGCGGGCGGAACCGTAATAGCAAGTCGGGCAAAGAAGCATTTCCGAAAGAAGAGGATCCCCAATCGACTCCTTGAGTATATTCCGGGTGGACAAATCCTCTGCATCCACCGAATAGGCGGGGAATGTCTCCATTTTTGCAAGGAGAGACTGAAACCGGTCCCGTTCCTTGGGGAATTTGTCTTCGACTTGCGATATGAAAAAATCGAAATTGTTGTCAAACAGCAGGCTTTCCGTCCCAAAGGTGATGCGGGAATGGCTTTGGGGCAAAAGATTAAGCGAATCAAGTGAAATTCTTAATTGCCTGCAAAGCTTGAGCAGAGGGGATGATTTTCCCGATTGTTGAGACGGATAATTGGTCAAGGCATGCAGTCCAACGTCAAACTTAATGCCCTTTTTTGCGTAGAAACTATTCAACCCTCCTACGACGTAGTGTTTTTCAAGAAGGATTACTTTTTTGCCGAACATGGCCAAACGAAGGGCTGCGGCAAGACCGGACAAACCGGCTCCGATGACGGTGACGTCGTGGTGGTCGCTTGCTTGGCTGGTAGGGATAGCAGGCAACCTCGATGGATCGAGTGGATTGGGGGCGGGGAACCTTAGGCTGCGGCGCCTGACTCGAACTTGGGAAGCAGGTAGTTGGCCGAACTATCCAAAGATTCGAGCTCGCGGTACTCGGCTTCCGGTACGTCGATTCCGTGCTGCTTGCGGAGCTCCATCACGATATCAAGAAAATCCATCGAGTCCAAGTCGAGTTGATCCCGCAGGCGTACGTTCGGTTTGACGTCGCTCAAATCCTCGTCCGGTGCGATCTCAGCAATGATATCAAGTACGATTTGTCTGACTTTTTCCTTGTTCATGAGTAGGTGAAAAGCTCTTGTTAACCTAATCCGCAAACTTTTTCAAGATAAGAACTGAATTGATTCCAAGCATCCCGAAAGAATTATTCAGGATCACGGAGATGCCACCATCCTTTTGCCTTGGTTCATTCATGACCAGACCGGGCAACTCGCAATTGGGGTCAAGATCGTCAACGTTGATTGTGGCATGAGCATGTCCGTCTTCGAAGGAGGGTAAGTTTCCTGCAAGCTCAAGGGCCCCTGCGGCTCCCATCGAGTGGCCGATGAAGCTCTTCGTATTATTTATCAAAGTATCGGATCCTTCCTTGAATACGTTCCTCAAGGCCTTGCACTCCTGCTCGTCGCCCTGGGGGGTTGAGGTGGCATGGGAGCTTACCAGGTCAACCGAGTCGACGTCTATGCCGGCATTTTCGATGGCTTGGCGGATACACTCCTCCTGCCTCTCCGGGTTGGGCAGAACATAGTCGGTTCCGTCGGAGTTCATTCGGTAGCCCAAAATTTCCGCCACGATGTCGGCACCTCTCTTGCGGGCGTCGGTCAGCCTTTCCAAAACATAGATACAACCCCCTTCGCTTACCACGATACCGTTCCGTCCGCGATCGAAGGGCCGGCTTGCCTTCTTGGGGTCGTCATGTGTCGCCAAAGCGCCTTGGCTCTTGAATCCGGCAAAAATTCCATAGGCTCGAATACTTTCGCTTACTCCCCCTGCCAGGGCGACGTCGCATTCTTCCAACCTCAGCATTTGAACTCCTTGTATGATTCCCGCATTACCCGCTGCACAAGCTGCCCCCACGGTGTAATGAGGCCCCGTCAATCCCAAGTTGACCGTTATCTCCCCGGCGGGGTTATTGGCAACGGTACGGGGGTTGTGGTGGTGACTCCAATACTTGACCTCCTCATCATAATGATCGAAAAGTTGGCAAACTTCGGTTTCGGTCTCGACGTTGCCGTGCTCGGTTATCCCCAAGTAAGTACCGATTCTGGATGGATCCACGTCTTCCAATTTGAGACCCGCGCTCAAGAGGGCTTCGTGGGCGCAAAAAATTCCGATGCCTCCTGCCCGCGTGCCTATGCGGACTTCCTTGCGTTTCTGGTACTTGGTTTGCTCAAATTCGCAAACCCCCGAAGGCAAGTCCCCCATGTTGCGTACGGGGAAAGAGCTTACGCCGCTTTGGCCCGCTAGCAAAGCATTGCGATAAGTTTCCAAGTCATTTCCGAGCGGGCTGGTCAGCCCGATTCCCGTAATGACAATGCGTTCATTTTTCATTTGGTTTGAAAAAGTTGAAGAAAGATCAATGTAGGAATATCGTCACAATGGCAAGAAGGCAAGCTGCTCCCTGTTCGTCATCACTAGTACCGTATCTCATATGTGTCTATTCTTTTGCGAAGAGTGGCCCGGGTTATACCGAGCATGGCCGAGGCTTTCACTTGGTTTCCTCCGCTTTCCTTGAGGCTGCGGCGAATCATCTCTTTCTCCACGACCTCAAGCAAGTTGGTTTGGGAAGTTTCTCGAGCATGGGCATAGGCGATATCATAGCTTTCTCCGGGGGAAATAGAGCTTGGCGCGGATGGAACGGCGGCATCGCTTGCTTTCGCTCTGTGATTGCCGAAAGCGGGGGTGGCCGGTTCCGGTTGTTTTTCGAGAACCGGTTCGGCTTCTTGCCCAAGGGGTTTGTCGTCGGGTGGGGTAGGTTGGGGTTCCGGTGTCCCGGCTGATTCTCGTGAATCGATGAGTTCCGTCAAAGTATTTGGCAAATCCTTGCCAAGTATGCGTTTCCCTTTCGAAACGACCGAAGAGGAATGAAGAGCGTTCTCCAATTCCCTCACGTTCCCCGGCCAGTTGTATTTCTCGAGGACGCTCATGGCCTCTTTGGAAATCTCCGTTGTTCCCGTGGACTGCTTCTTGTTGAGTCTCTGGAGCATGAAGTCGACCAATTCCGGCAAGTCCTCCATTCGTTCGCGGAGGGGAGGAGTCTCGATCCGAACGACGTTCAAGCGATAGTAGAGATCTTCCCTAAAAGATTTTTCCTTAACCATTCGCTCGAGATTCTTATGAGTCGCAGCAATGAGCCTTACGTCGATCTTTTTCATCTTCGTTGCTCCCACGCGCTGAATCTCACCTTCTTGAATCGCTCGGAGAATCTTGGTCTGGGTGGTAAGGCCCATATCTCCGATCTCATCAAGAAAAAGAGTGCCCTTGTGGCAAAGCTCGAACTGTCCCGCCTTTGCGTCGGTGGCCCCCGTAAACGAACCTTTTTCGTGCCCGAACAGCTCGCTCTCGATCAAGTTTTCCGGGATGGCCGCGCAATTTACGGCATGAAAAGGACCTTCGGACCGGTGACTGTGCCTATGAATGCACCTCGCGACGAGCTCCTTTCCCGTGCCGCTTTCCCCCGTCACCATGACCGTTGCCTCGGATGCAGCTACTTGACCGACTTTTTTCAGCACCTGTTGCATGCGTTCCCCGCTCCCTACGATGCCTTCGGCATAATCCGCGCTGTTCAGCAAGCGCTCGTAGGATTCCTCGGAGCTGACCGAATCCTTCCCTGCCTTGAGAGCCTTGGAAACCAACTCTTTGAGTTTCTTGAGGTCGAAGGGTTTCAAGACATAATCGAAAGCCCCGTGTTTCATTGCTTCGATCGCAGTTTGGCTGGTTCCGAAAGCGGTCATCAGAATAACCATGGAAGTGGGGGCTGCGGTTCTGAGATGCTGGAGGGTTTCGATTCCCGAGATGCCCTCCATCCGATTGTCGAGAAAGATCAGGTTCGGTTTTTTGTCCCGAGCCGTTTCGATTCCCTGTTCTCCGGAATCGGCGGTTATGATGTTATGGCCTTCCTGCGCAAGCACACGATCAAGCGAATACCGGATCTCGGCATCGTCGTCGATGAGTAGGATTGTTGCCTTTGGATTTGTCACTTTTTACCTTTGGTCATAACCGAAAGAGATCATTATACCCAAGGGTGAATGGTTTAAAGCTCAAAGAAAGCCACTCCGCTTTCTTTTGGACAAAAACGTTCCCCTAACTTGAACGGAAGAAAAATTCCACTCTTTGCATCCTTTTTGTTGAAGATTCCTCCTGTTGTACCTTTGATTGGTCGTTCAGATTAATCCAATCACAACCCCAATACCCATGAAGGCGATTTCTATCCCCCTGACATTCCTGTTTTTCCTCGGTACCCTGCAGTCCGACCCAGCCGACCCCACCAAAGTCGATGCCGACTATGCCATACAAGGGGAATACAGTGGGGTCGTTAAGGGAAAGGACGGGGATTTGAAACTAGGTTGTCAAGTGGTGGCCTTGGGCAAGGGTAACTTCATGGCTCGCGGTTACGTCGGTGGATTGCCGGGTGATGGGTGGAACCTGACCAAGGAGGAGACCGTCAATTCCCAAAAGAAAGAAGATGGAAGCTTGGTTTTCGAAAATGACAAGCATCGCGGCATTCTCAAGGAAGGAGTCGTGTTCGTGGAAACTCTCGATGGCAAAAAAATGGGCTTGCTCAAGAGAGTCGATCGAAAAAGTCCCACTCTCGGGGCAAAGCCCCCGAAAGGTGCCGTTGTTCTTTTTGACGGTTCTTCCGCCGAGAACTTCAAGCCGGGACGCATGACGGAGGATCATCTCCTCATGGAAGGAGCCAAGAGCATGGAGCTTTTTATGGATCACCGTCTCCATATCGAATTTCGCTTGCCTTACAAGCCCACCGCTCGCGGGCAGGGAAGGGGCAATAGCGGGCTTTACTTGCAGGGCAGGTACGAAGTTCAGATGCTCGATTCCTTCGGGTTGGATGGCAAAAACAACGAATGCGGTGGGGTTTACAGTATTGCCCCGCCGCGCGAAAACATGTGCTTCCCCCCGCTTGCTTGGCAAACCTACGACGTTGATTTCAAGTCCGCGATCTTCAAGGATGGCAAGAAGACCAAAAACGCAAATATGACCGTTCGACACAATGGCGTGGTTATCCACGAAAACCTGGATTTGCCAAAGAGAACGACCGCCTCACCTCTCAAGGAAGGACCTGAGTCCGGTTTCGTCTACTTGCAAAACCATGGAAACCCAGTGCGGTATCGCAACATTTGGGTTAAGCCTTTATGAGAGTTCGATTATCACCCAAGTTATTCGGGGCACTCAGCATTTTCTTGTTTTCTTGTGCCGAAGATATCCCCTCTTCCCTAGCTGATAAGAACGACCAACCGGATTCCTCCGAGGTTGTTTCCAAAGCCCCCGTGCAGGAAGCTTTGCCTCCCGATGCAACAGGTGAGGTTGACCCACCGGTTGCCCTTGGGAAAGGGAATCGGCAGGCTCGCATCCAAGCAATTTTGAGGAAGGCAAACCCGGATTATCGTGGTCAAGGCGTTTTCCATGAGGAGGGCGGAGAAATCGTTGCCGCGGAGTTTCCCAACTGCAGTTTGCGCGACCTTTCCCCGCTCAAGGGCTTGAAACTCCAAGTCCTCGACCTGAGTGGCAATCCGGTCCGGGAAATCAGACATTTGCAAGGAATGCCTTTGAACGTCCTTTGGCTGGAAAATACCGGGGTAGTCAGTTTGGCGAGCCTGAGCAATGCCAAGCTTCGCGAATTGCGCTTGAATAACAGCCCGGTCGCCTCCTTGGATGGTCTGCAGGGACAACCACTGGAACAGCTATATGCGGTCGCTACCCGGATCAAAGACGTCGAGCCTCTGAGAAAAAGCAACCTTCGCGGGCTTTGGCTTACCGATTCCCCGGTTGCCGACCTTTCCCCGTTGGGCGGTCTTCCCTTGGAAAGCCTTACGGTCCATCGAACCTTGGTCAATGACCTCTCGTTCGTACGGAAGTTGCCTGTCATTCAAAGGCTTCACATCGGAGAGACATTAATCGAGGATCTTACCCCGCTTGAAGGTTTGAGGCTTACCCGTCTGGTTTTCACACCTTCAAGAATCAAGCGCGGGATGGATTCCGCCAAGCGATTGCAAGGATTGCGGGAGATCGGTGTCGCCTTTGACGACCAACGCCAAGAGCTTATGCCTCCCGGTCAGTTTTGGGCGCAGTACGGAAAATAAGTTTCCCGCGGAAAAAAACAACAATTCCAGCGGAGGAACTTTCCCTGCTTCAACGATCTTGTTCCGACCTTCCGTGCCCCTTGAATTTTTCCGCAGGAGGAGGGACGGGCAAGGGTTTGGGGAAGTTGAGGATCTCCTCCAACCTGAAATACTTTCGATTGTTCCTCGTCGATTGATGGGCTGTCAGGTAGCCCCTCTTGACGTAATTCATGATGGGGGAAGCTTGCTTGAAACCCAATATGTGGGCAGCCTCGCCCGCACTGATCAGGTCACTTGATTGTCCGTGGATTGATTCTGGTATTTGAGACATGTGCGGCTGATTATTTGTTTTTCAGTCAAACCCGCAAGACATGTTTTTGATTCCCTTGTTTTATATCCCTTTTCTTCAAGGGGTGTCATCATCCTGTTCTCTGGTTTCACTAAGGTTTAGGCAGAGTTTTCCCGAATTGGATGGAGCTCACCCTGAGTAGAAAAAATCTTCTTCCCGCGTATCCTAATTTGACTTTTTCTTGGTCGGGTATTTTTTCTTGTGAGCGTGAAATTCGGGCCAGGAAAGCGTTCCGTTCTTGTTGGTATCGGCCTTTGGGTTTTTCTTGAAATACTGGTTCTTCCAATACTCGGCATCCTTGGGCTCATTCTTCAATTTCTTGTGTGCATGCAACTCCGGCCAGGAAAGCGTTCCGTCCTTGTTGGCATCGGCCTTGGGGTTTTTCTCGAAGTATTGATCCTTCCACGATTCGTTGCTTTTTGGTTTTTCGGGAATACTTTCCGGGATGACGGATAGTAATTTTTTACGGTACTTTTCAAGGGTGTCGGAATATTCGGAATCAAGGGCCAAGTTGTTCCACTCATGGTTGTCTTCAACCGTATGATAGAGCTCTTCCTTTCCGTTTTCGTAGCGGACGTATCTCCAATCCTTGAAGCGTAGCGAATAACTTTGATTGGCTGGGTCATAGTATTGGGCCCACTTATATAGGGTGGTAAGCGCGTAATCGGGTCCTTCCCATTTTCCCTTTTGCGGATCGCAGAGCAAGGGCTTGAGCGAGAACCCGTCCAGGGGACGCCCCTTCTCATTTTTCATGGTGTTGTCCGGCAGTCCGCAAAGGTCAAGAAGCGTGGGGTATAAGTCGACAAGAGAAACGGGGTGGGTGCAACTCTTCCCTGACTTGGAAAACCCCGGTATTCTGAAAACGAGAGGCACGCGGGTACTTTCCTGCCAGAGGGAATTCTTGTAGAGATAATCCTTTTCTCCATTTCCCCACCCATGGTCACTGGTGAATATGACAATCGTATTCTTGGCAAGGCCGGTTTCGTCGAGCGCATGTAGGAGATCGCCCACCAAATCATCGATCGATGCCACGCTTGCGAGATAGGCTTGAATGAACTTCTTCAAAGCCACTTCGCGCTCACCCCTATAGGATGCGATCAGGCTGTCGTACATTTTTGTTCCGCGATCTCCACTCCGGTCGTCTTCTTTGGACGTTACGGTGTTTTTAAAGGTATCCTTGGCATCGCCTTTCAGAATTTTGGGAAGTTTGATCGAATCCAAGGGAAAGCGGTCGAAGTATTTTTGCGGGACGATCAAGGGGGTATGCGGACGGACGAACCCGACTCCCATGAAGAAGGGTTTGCTCTTCTTTTCCTCCGCAAGTTCATTGAGCCGCTTGACTGCCCATTGGGCGTTCAATTCGTCGCCCGTCAAGTCGCGGTCGTCATCCGACTCGTACTTGAGTTCACGCTGTTTCTTCCATCCTCCGGTGATCCAAGAGTAGGGCTTCCCCGTATCAGGTGATTTTTTATGAGAGACTTTTTCCAATGGTCCGTAGGTTCCGTCGATAATCCCGAAGTCATCCCTGAACGGGCTGGGAACCGCAAGGTGCGGGATCTTGTCCTTCCCATCGAAAAGGAAGGGCCCGTAGTCGGATGGATGACCGTATTCGTCCCATTCCTGATGATCCCGGTTGTGCATCACCTTGCCGGTGCCCAAGGTGTGGTATCCGTTGGCCGAGAAATGCGCCATCATGGTACGGGAGTTCTTGAGAATCTCGTTCTTGTCCCAGTCCTCGAACCCGAACTGTTGAGAGGTGTGCGGATAGATTCCGGTGGCAAAGCTGGCTCGGGAGGGATTGCAAATGGGAATGTTGCAATGGGCTTGCGTGAAGGATACCCCGCTCTCAATGAACTTCCGCAAGTTCGGAGTCTTGGCTTGGGGGTGCCCGCCGAGGGTCTCGACGTAATCGTTCAAGTCGTCGCAGACGATGAGCAGTACGTTTGGTTTTTCAGCCCCGAAGAGCGAAAGCGCGGTGAGGGCGAACAGTGAGGTGGCAAGACGCATAAGCCGTGTTCGCTAATGCAAATTTTGTATGAAAACAACAAGTTTTTTAGGATGCTGCCAAAAACGATCTGATCCCCTAGGATAAAAAGGTTCAGTCCGTCTTGGATTCCTCAAGAATTTTGCGGTATGAATTGCGTGCGTGCTTGTAAGCGGAGAGGGCGTCTTTCTGTTCTTCCTTGGCAATCAGTTTCTTCTTTTGCGACCAGCATTGGTCCACGCTCTTCAGGCACCACTCGGCGCTTCTTCGGGAAGCCCGGATTGGTTTTCTATCCACGACAACAAAGACCGGGTTGGTATGGGAGGAGGGAAAAATGCGCATGGCCAACCAGGAACTTTCTGTTATCTCGGTCTCGAATTCAACGTCCCGCAGGGAACCGTCTGCAGGGATGGGCTTGGAGGCGACGGGGTAACCGTTTCTAATCAGTTCGACCCTGACCTTGCGCTCGTCTGGTGAAGTCCTTGCCCGCTCGACGTGCCAGTACGGTTTTTGGTCAAGTGGTCTGTTCATGAGCCCGGGATCGCTTTTTTCGGGCAGGAAGGCGGCCACCTTGGCGGAGACCCTGACTTTGCCCGGGGCAGGCAGATGATGCTCGCTTCTCCCTTCTCCCATGAGGGTTTTTCCGACCTGAAAGTCCATCAGGTGACTTCGGCCATCCGAGACATAGGCTGCTCCTTTTTCAATCCCGGCGCACCACCGGTCATAGTCGAGCTTGCCTTTGACCTTTACGTAGGAGCGACCGAGGCCGACCCGTTCACCGTAGATGCAGGGGAAATCGGTCTCCCCGCTAATGCGCGTGCGAAATCCGCAATTCAATACGTGGTACCAAATATTGAGTTCCCAAATCGAGGGGGTGTCGACCATGGAGATGAAGTCGACTGCCGGAACCTTCGTTCCCTTCGGTCCCTCGACCTCGTGGGTGACGTCGACAATGAATTCGCATGCCCCGATTCCGTCGAAGGGTGGGATCTCGTAAGTGGGCAACTTGTTCCCGGAAACCTTCAATCCCCAGCCCGAATGAGCGGGCCCGCAGACCGCCCCTTGTTTTTGGGCCCACTTGAGGGTATTCAGGCAGAGGGTTGGCCAGTGATGCTTGGAATCGCCGCCCGGATGAACTTGTTCCTTCAAGCGGAGCAGGCAGAGGTGTCCCGAGCGGTGAGATCCGAAACCGGAAACCTCCACGTCGTACCGGAGCAAGTAAGGATAGTTGGAGACCTTGTCCACGGTTCCGGTAAAGAATTGCTTCTGGTAGTCGAAGCACGGACCCCAAGTCAGGTTAGCCCCGACCTTGAGGTCTTCTCCTATGCAATGCCTCATCATGTCAGGGGCATGCACGCCCTCGGTCGGGTTGACGTAGTGGGCACAACCGGCGGCGTGGATGTGATGATCGCCTGACCACCAACCCCGCAGGGACGGGTCGATCCAGCGTTTCATTCTGAATTTGGCGGTTTGGGGTTCTTTGCCAACCTTAAGCTTGAGCTTTTGCTTGATTGATTCAGGACCCCGCGCGACCTCCAGGTCGTATTCCCCGGGAGGAAGGACCAGCTTCTCGCCGTCGCCACGATACACTTGCGGGTGAAAGTGGAAATCAGGGGCCAGGCGCTTGGCTTGGGATGGATAGACCCGACCCAAGCGATCCTTTATAAGGAACTCTGCTATGGTTGGTTTTCCGTTCTCGTCAAGAACCTCGAGGTTGACCACCGTGGAAGGGAGGCATTTGAAATTCAAGGCAACTTCATTTCGAAAACCCAAGTCCTGAGTGCCTTGGCCGACGTCGAAGGAAACCACGGCAGCCCGTTTTCCGGAATCCCGCGAATAGAGCTGGACGATTCGATATTCCAGCTTGAGCCCGGAAAGAGAGGGGGAGAGTGGGCGGTTGTCAAAAGTTTGAAGACCGAGCCAACGGTCTCGTGGCAGGTTGGCCTTCAGCCCATTCGGGGGCTTTCGGTTTCTTCCCCATCCCCCGAAGCTCGAGGGCAGGGCGTTGGGACTGGATGCCCGGAGAGGAGCGGTTACACCTGCCTCGTTGATTACCTTTACGAGGAAATTTCGCCAGCCGTGCTCTGCCAATTCCTTGACCGCGGGTCCTTCCGCTACCTTCACCCGGGATTCCGGGTTGATAGTGACGACGGCCAGGCAGAACGGGTCAAGGGCATTTTGGATCAACGCGATCGCATCACCTTCCCCTTTGAGGCTTTTCGCCTTCTCTAATTTCTCGAGGGTTGCGAAGGGGAGGGGTTCGCCAAGATATTGGAGAGCATTTTTCAATCGATCGACTTGAACGAGGAGAGGTTGGAGCGCGACCTTGCTGACCTGATCGACATCGGCTCCGCAGGCTAGAAGTGGCGCCAAGAAAAGAAGGATTGCGGGAAAGGGGGATTTCATGGCTCGGATCGGTTGACGGGTTTTTGCTTGGTCCGGATACCAAGAGACCAAAGCCTGCAACCCGACCGCAACCTTTTTATTCAGGCAAACAAGTTTTTCCAAACCGGGGATTTGCCAAATTATGGATTCGCCCAGTCGGGGACTTCCCCGTCGCCGGTGGCCTTTCCGCCAAGTACCCAGCTCAAGTTGAAACGGGCCATGGTTCCTCCGCCCTCCTTGCCGCCTTCGTAAAGGAGGTAGATCCATCCTTCGCTCTTGGTTCCCGGTCGTCCCGAGGTCATGGAGGAATAAGCAAAGCGACCTTCAAATACCAAACGCTTGACCGGCCAACTTTTGCCACCGTCAAAACTCGCCCAGATCGTCCCGTGGTGTCTGCCCGATGGGCTCTCGATATTGCTGAATATCAAAACGTCGCGATCCTTTACGGGGAGCCGGGTAAGTCCTCCCATGAGTCCGTAGTTTCTCGCCTGGTCCCCATCGGGCAGGATTTCGCAGATGGATTTTCCTTTCCAAGTTTGGCCACCGTCCTTGCTCCAGGCGGTCCATCTCCTCTTCGGGTTGACCCCTTTGGGCGCCCAGTGCCGTCGGGAATTGTAGTAGATCGTGCCGTCGGACAATTCCGCGATGGTCGCTTCGCCCGTTCCCTTGGCGGGGAAGGGGTCGCTCGTCTGCCAGGTCTTTCCTTGGTCATCGCTGTAGATGGCATTGGTATAATGCTTGGGCCAGCGGGAATTGTGGTTCTTGCCTGCATACCAGC
Source organism: Opitutia bacterium (assembly GCA_018645725.1). Taxonomy (GTDB): domain Bacteria; phylum Verrucomicrobiota; class Verrucomicrobiia; order Opitutales; family Seribacteraceae; genus Seribacter. Next base: position 37 of record JABGWD010000049.1, on the reverse strand, counting down.
GCGAGGGGCGGATGATCCTTCCCTTGTGTTCCCCATG
>JABGWD010000438.1 GCA_018645725.1 Opitutia bacterium | reverse complement strand
GGGAGGCATAGTGAAGTTTGGAACGTCCTTCGGTACGGGTGCCTTCGTAGGCCATGGAGCCACTCGCATCAAGAAGTACGTTGCATCGAAGATTGGTTTCCTCCTCGTATTCGCGGATGTAGAAACGGTCGCTCTTGCCGTATACTTTCCAGTCAAGGTGCCGGATCTCGTCTCCAGGGACGTATTGCCGGTGCTGCTTGAATTCTACGCTGAACCCCTTGTGCGGGGACCGGTGCAAGCCGTTGCAAAATCCTTCGACCACTCTTCTTGCCAAAACCTGATGGTTGGCGAGCCGAGTGAGATCCTTCGGGTCTAGGTAATCGGTTACGGTGGCCACTGGGCTCCCTGATGTTTTGTTTCGGGGCTACCCCTACATTACGGCTTCTTCTTTTTTGGGCGCTTCCTTGAGCAAGCGATCTATCAGGTGTTCGACCGATATTCCTTCGGCTTCCGCATTGAAAGTGGGAACGATCCTGTGGCGCAGGACGGGGTGAGCCAGAGCTTCCACGTCATCGACGGTTACGTGATAGCGGCCACGGAGCAAGGCCCGGACCTTGGATCCCAGGACCAGTTGCTGGCATGCCCGCGGACCGGGCCCCCAGTCGATCAAGTCCTTGACCCATTTGGGAGAGGACTCTTCTGTCGGTCGGGCCATTCTTACGAGGTCGAGAATGTAATCGTAGGCATGTTCGGGTACGGGTACCCTTCTGACGGTTTCCTGACATTCGATGAGGGTCTTGCCGTCCAGAACCGGTTCCAGTTTGGACTCGAAGGTTGAGGTGGTCCGTTCGATGATCTCCCTTTCCTCGTCCCGGGTCGGATAATCGACGATTACCTGAAAGAGGAAACGGTCGCGTTGAGCTTCCGGCAAGTGGTAGGTGCCTTCCTGTTCGATCGGATTTTGAGTAGCCAAAACAAAGAAAGGTTCATCCAGATGATAGGTTTTTCCTCCCACCGAAACATCATGCTCCTGCATGGCCTCGAGTAAGGCTGCTTGAGTTTTTGGCGGAGTCCGGTTGATTTCGTCGGCAAGGACGATTTGAGAGAAAATCGGACCCTTCTCGAATACCAGTTCGCGATGCCCGGTTGATTTGTCTTCCTGAATAATATCGGTGCCGGTAATGTCGGCAGGCATCAGGTCCGGAGTAAATTGGATCCGGCGGAAGCTGAGGTTGATCGCTTGAGCCAAGGAGCGAACCATCAAGGTCTTCGCTAGCCCGGGGACGCCTTCGAGCAGGCAATGACCACGAGCCAACATCGCGATAAGAAGTTGTTCCAGCACGTCTTCTTGTCCGACAATTACTTGGTGAACTTGAGATTTCAGTTTTTCATAAGCCTCGACAAGTTCTTGGGCCATTTTCTCGTCGTCTTTTGTTTGCTTGGTGGAACTCACGATTTGTTTCTTGGTTACTTGGATTGATATCGGGGACTGTTACTATACTTCACCAATATTGAGTAGGTTACGTAATTTAACGAGTATGGAGAGTGTTTTTCAACTTAAGGCTGAAAGCTGACCTTATCCAAGAAATCAAGTCAATCAAGTGGCAATATAAAAAAACTATAAAAAACGAAAAAAACTTATAAAGAGTCAGCGAATTCAGTTAAAAAGGGTAAGAATTTCTTGATGAACGTCGGGAGCGTCCAAAGCTTGATCCTTTTGGTCCAGTCCGTGTCCGAAAAGAACGGGCCAATCCAAGTTGTCCGCGGGCACGCAGCCATGACTTCCCATAACCAATGAGGGATCGAGGGGAATGAGGTCCATATGAGTTCTGAATCCCAACTTCTTTCCGATTAGCTTTTGGGCGACCTTGAGCATTGGAAAATTGATTTTTGGATCCACGAAAAGTTCTGCCGGATCATGCCCGTATTTCCTGTGGACGTCCACGCACCGCGCGAAATCCGGAGCCAGGCAATCATCTTCCCAGTGATAGTAGGCAAACCAAGCGTTCTCATCCGAGATCGCGACCAAGTCACCCGCCCGCTCGTGGTCAAGCCCCGCTTGCTTCCGTGCCTCTCCCGCCAGAACCGATGAAACCCCATCCGTTTCTTCCAATGCGCTCCTTACCTTGTTGAGAAAGGCTTCGTCCTTTTGGTTGAGGTATACGTGAGCAATTTGATGGTCGGTCAGCGCGAAAGCTTGAGATCCTCCGCAGTCCAAGTATTCGAGACCCAGTTCGTCCTTTACTTCCAACCATCCTTTGCGGCGAAACATGCGATTCGGGAAAATGACTTTGTTTGCCTTCGTGATTCCGTATTCGGACAGGATGACGACTCGCACGCCTTTCTTTTCGTAAAAGTCGATCAGGTCGCCGACTATTTGATCGATTGCCTGCAGGGCTTGGGGAATCCGGGGGTCCTCCGGTCCGTATCTTTGCAGGTCATAATCGAGATGGGGCAAATAAACGAGCGAAAGATTGGGTTCGAATCGATTTTCCGTCCACTTGGCCGATTCGGCGATCCATTTGGATGACTCTATCCCGGCCTTCGGACCCCAAAAGGAATGAAAAGGGAACGGGCCCAAGTCGCGTTTCACTTCGTCCCGCAGTTTCAAAGGCTGAGAGTGGACGTCGAAGGTCTTCAGTCCATCGGAACGATAAAGCGGTCGGGGAGTGATCGAGTAATCGACGGAGGAATACATGTTGAACCACCAAAATAGGTTGGCTGTCCGGAAACCCGGACGGTTTTGCCTGAGTTTTTCCCAGATTTTGTGACCGCCGACCAATCGATTGGATTGTTTCCAAAAATGGTGTTCGTTGAGAGTGCGGTCATACCAGCCGTTGCCGACGATTCCGTGCTCGGAAGGCAGGGTGCCGGTCAAGTAGGTCGCTTGGGCCGCACAGGTAAGCGCCGGCATGACGGGCTTGATCGAAAGAGGGGTTCCGGTGGTTCTTCCGGAAAAGGACGTGAGGCGGGGCGTGTGCTCACCCAAAAGTCGGTTGCACAGGCCGACCACGTTGAGAATTGCCACCCGGGGGCCATCGCAACGCCCGCTTTCCGTCATCGGTTACGCTTCAAGAAGGGCCTCGTGCCTTCTTTGCAAGTCCTCCACCGATTGGAGAATTTCTTTCTTGTCCATGGCGTGAACTTCAACGCCCTCCCCGATACCTTGCACGAGTGTGATGGTGAGTTCTCCCCCAAGGTGTTCGCGGAACTCCTCGAGACCTTCGAGGATGGACCGGTTTCCGCTCTGTCCTTCGGCATGGAGAAGCTCGTCATAGAGATGGAAGCCAAGTTTCTCGAGCAACCTGAGGCTGCGTTCGGCCGTTTTGGGCTTGATCAGGCCAATTCGCGCCGAATAGGTCAAGTCGACGGCCAAGCCTATGGCCACCGCATCTCCGTGCCCAATGCGAAAATCGGAAAGTTGTTCGAGCTTGTGGGCAACCCAATGCCCGAAATCCAAAGGCCGGGCCGAGCCTTTTTCAAAGGGATCTCCCGAACCGGCTATATGCTCCAAATGAAGTGCGGCGCTCTTCCGGATGACTTGCTCGAGCGCGTTTTCATCAAACCGGGCAAGCTCTTGGGACCGTTCTTCCATTTGTTCGAAAAAGGAGCGGTCGCGAATGAGGGCGACCTTGACGGCCTCGACGTAACCTGCCCGTTTTTGGCTTTCGGGCAAGCCGCGCAGGAAGTGGGAGTCATTCACCACGGCATCGGGAATGGAAAAGGTTCCGACCCAATTTTTCTTCCCGAAGAAATTGACCCCGTTTTTTACGCCCACGCCTCCGTCTCCTTGGCTGAGTGTGGTCGTGGGGAAACGGATCAAGCGAACCCCCCGGTGGGCGGTGGAGGCGGCAAAACCGACCAAGTCGAGTGCGGCGCCGCCGCCGATGATGACGACGTAGGAATGCCGGCACATGGCATGCTCGTTCAAGTCAGCCCAAATCCGTTCCACGAGAGACCAGTCGTTTTTCGCCGCCTCGCCTCCTCTCATGAAGATGGGGGAGGTCACGAGGTTCAACCTTTCCTCTCTGCCGCGAAAATACCCCTCGATGCGCTCGGGCAAATTGGGATTTCCGTCCAAAATCCCTTCGTCGAGATAAACCAAGACCTTTGTCCTGTTCCCCTCGCGTTGCGGTTGCAGGATTTCTGCCAAGGTGTCATTGGCCATGGAAAACGAGTCCTTCGTGAAGAAGACTCTGTGGGTACAGTCCAAGCGAATGTTTTTCCGGATGGTGGAGTAGGTGGAAGGCATGGGACGGAACTATGAGCGAAGGTTCAGGTAGCGGCAAACTTCTTTTGCAACAAAAGGGCAAGCGATATGCCGCAAAGGCAGGGTGCGACAAGAGAGGGTTGGTAGAAAGAGAGAGCCACCGAGTCAATCGCGCAAATGCCTGCAAGCAAATGGGATACCCCTTTTCCAATGGCGCCATCCCGGCCACTCCTCATCTCTTTGATCGACCGGAAGGCAATCCACGCGACGAGCAACCCGGTCAAGTTGATCAAAGTCTGCCTGATCGGATCGATCTGATGCCAGTGGACCAATCCGGCCAAGGCGACCAGGGGAGAAGAAAAAAGAAACAGGATGGCCACTCGGGCGGGATCTTCCCTCTTTTCCGATTCGCCCCTTGCAAATAAACTGATGCCCATGACGTAGGCAAAAAGAGTCAGTCCCCAAAGCCAGGTTTGAGGAGAAAGCTCGTCGAGTTCACCGGTTGTTGCGGCCGCAAGCCAAAGAAAAAGACGGCATGCGCCCATAAGGACGAATCCTCCCGCCCATTTCTTGTGCAGGCAATCGTAGGCAATTACGGTCAAGATGAGCAAAAGAGTCCACAGACTGGAGCACTTGGCTCCGAGGATGAGAAGGGATGCCCCGCCGCCCAATTCAATGAAGCCGAGAATCCAAACCGTTCTTGGGCTTACTTGTCCCGAGGGGAGGGGACGCTTCGGGTTATGCCTGCGGTCGAACTTTTCGTCGAAAGCGTCGTTGAGCGTGCATCCACCCGCATAAACCAGGCTGCTTCCGAGAAGAAGAAAGAAAAGGCAATACGGATCGAGGAACCCGGGGTCGCCCCAAGTGGGCATTCCTCGAAAAGTGGTAACGGCAACCGCATTCACTCCCCAAGCGGCCAGGCAATTCGTCCAGACCGTGGGCAGATTGGACGTTCGGGCCAAGGTGAGGACCTGATTCGGGAAATTGCCCTTCACTGAAAATGCCACCCTAGGTGGTTTGCGGGTGCGCGGTGGCGGCCAACCCTCTTTCCCTCAGGATTTCGAGCGTCCAAAAGTACTCCTCGGCAACTTGTTGCGCGACCTCCTGAGAGCGTAAGTTTTCAGGCAGGACTTCCCAAGTATAGGTTTCCATTTCCAAATGCCTGCACTTTTCGGGGTTTAAGGCCAGCCAGTCAAGGGTTTTGCGGACGTGGTCCCTCGTGTCCTCCATCCCATTTCCCGGAGAAGCGTGAAGGGGGACGTGAAAATGAATCCGCCACTCGTCGCCCGCAGGTTCCTGTTCCGACTTGATGGCGGAAAGCGCCAAATCGAGATCCTTGTGACGACGGAGGATTTGTCCATTCCGGCCAATCACCACTTGATGGAGATAGACTTCTTCGACATATCGATTCAGAGCCTTGAGGTTTTCGGGACTCGGGTTGACTCGAAGGGCGGAGCTCAGGTGGAGCTTGCTCAACCGGATCCCCGCTTGATCCAAGAGGTTCAAGCCTTCCTCCGCGTCTTCGAATTCCACGGCAAGATGGCAGCAATCGTAGTTTACCCCGACGTTTTGCAATAACGAATCCCGACCATCGCCTTTTTCCTTGAGTTTGTCGAAAAAGGAAACGGTTTCCGGCGTGGTCTCGAACAAGCCCAAGGGCTCGGGCTCGAGACCAAGATGCAAATCCAGGTTTTTCGGTCCCTTGATGCGGTCGATCTCATCCGAGCAATGAAGAAGGTTCCCGAGAATTTTCGAGTAAGCCGTTTCGTCGGGGTGAAATTCCTTGAACGATCCGGGGAGCGTGCTGACACTGCCTTCTTCGCCCGGTTCAAGCAATTGCTCCAGTATTTCGAAGAGGAGGATGGTGTAGGAAAGCCTCTCCCGTGTTGCCCAGTCCGGTCGGTAGACGTCTTCCTTGACGCGTTGACCATGAAAGTTTCCATAGGGAAATCCGTTAATGGTGAAAACGTAACAATTTTTCGCCTCCAGCCATTTTTGAAAACGCAGGATTTGTTCAGGGCTCGAAAGCTCTCTTGCTGCATCTGCGCCGAGGCGCAGACCAATTGCGAATCTTTCCTCCGGGGCGACCTTTTCGCGGACCGCCAACACGTGTTTCTCGAGGGAATCGAAGGTTTCGCGCCAACTGTTTCCCCGATGAACGTTCGTGCAATACGCCAAGTCCAAGCCTTTGAAGAGTTTCATGGTTTTGAATGTGTAGAAAGGACAAGTTTGTTTAGCCCATGGACAATGCCATGACAAGGCTGCATCCTTGTTTTTTTTCATTTCTGCCGGTCGGTCTTTTTGTTTTCCGCTCGAAGCAAAAAAAATGCGCGACCCTGTCCTGAGTCGCGCATTACGGTTGTCTTGTATTCAAGACTAACCTTGCCCTTGCCGATTCCTTTGCATTTGGGATGCCATCTTCTTGAAAGTTCGGGAATAGTAAAAAAAATGCGCTTAAAATCCTTTGTTTGCGTTCTTGCCCGGTTTTTTTAGGATTCATAGACAAACGTACGCCCTGCTTTCGCTTAGTGAGGCGTAATTGAAATCATCATGAAGACCGAACCCATATGGAAAGCATGGTTTGCCAAGCACGGAGCAAAACTCCTGCTCTTTGCCAGGCAACAAGCCCGTTATCCTGACGATGCCGAAGATCTCGTGCAGGAAGCCTTTGTCAGAATTTGGCGACTCTACGGGCATACCGGGGAGGTGTCGCCGACTTTGGTCTACCGCGCAATCAGAAGATTGGCAATCGATTGGGCCAGAAGCCTGGACAGAAGGAAGGTTAGGGAAAAGAAGGTGTATACGGAATCTTCCTTTGTCGATTTCTTCGACCGTAGTTTGGAAAAAGGTGAACGCCGGACTGCTCTTTTGCATGCCGTTGAGCGTTTGCCTCCCGAGCAAAAGGAAGTTCTGACTCTCAAGATTTGGGCTGAGCTTACTTTTGACGAAATTGCCCGTACGCTCGATCTCTCCCACAATACGGTTGCCTCCCGTTATCGCTATGCCCTGGGCAAGCTCAAGGAATGGGTGCCGCCATCCCTGGAAGATCGTCCCGCTGGCAAACCCCGGAATTCATGAACGAGACCGAACAATTGGAGAAAGCACTCGAATCCCTCCGTCCGAAAGAACCGTCAGCCGACTTTGAGCGCCGGGTGGAAGAGGCTCTTGGTGATTCCGGGCAGCTTGCCGTCAGTCGGCTGCCCGAACTAGGATCCGAGAGCCGTTGCGCTTCTGCGCCGCGTGGCAACCTGTTTTCAATTCCCGCGTTTTTCCTGCTTGGCGCCGCTGCTCTTGTCGCCCTGTTCTTTTCCTTTCCGTCCTCCCCTTCATTACAATCCGGAACGGGCTCCGGAATCCCTGCCGATACAATTGAACTCCCGACTCCCGACATGGCGCAGGATTCTCACGCTGTTGCCGACGACAGCCCGATAAACGGAGTTTCGACCGAGGAATTGTCCGCAATGTCCGGAGCGGGATGGGAGGAACCGCAAGCCCAACAGATTCCCATTGATTTTTCCGATGAAGGAATCGTCGAGCGCCCGGGGATGAGTCCCGCCAGGCAGTATCGCTACCATTACCTGGACGAAACCATCTGGGTGAACCCGGGAACCAATACCTTCATCCGTTCTTCCGTGCCTCGACAGGAAACCTTGCTCATTGGGCTCGAGCCCTTCTGAAAAAACCTTCGCCACTATGTACCTAATAATGAAACCACCGCCTTTTATGAAATCACTATCGTTGATCTTGGCCCTTGTTTTGCCAATGGCATCCCTTTTGGCCGAACCCTTGCCTGATTCCGAAAACCCGCTCAACCCTGAACGCGGAGCGTCGGAAACCGAGGTTACCTTTCTCGGGCTCCTCGCAACAAAACTTTCGCCAGTCGTCAGCCGGCAACTCGGACTTTCGGGCAACCTTTACCTGTCCGTCGCGATGGTCAGTCCCGCTGGTCCGGCTCAAAAAGCGGGCTTGAGGCAGTATGACATCCTGAAAAAGCTCGATGATCAAATACTGGTCAACCCGGAACAACTCGTCGAACTCGTCCGGTCAAGCAAGGTTGGCCAACAGGTCACTCTTACCATTCTGAGGGGAGGAAAAGAGAAAACCCTCAAAGTGAAACTCGGGAGGAAGAAAAAAACCGGTCTCACGAACTCGTTCAATCGAATTCAGGAAATCGACAGGCACATCGTATTCCCGGATGCCCGGATCCTTGAAGACCGTATTCGCAGGCAAATCGAGCGGCAAACACGCGCCTTCGGTCAACGGAGTCGCAATCTCGGACCGGTTTCCCCGGAAGCGCTCGAGAAGTTTGATGCGGACGGTGATGGAAAACTAAGTCCGCTCGAACGGGACAAGGCCATGGACGAAGGGGCTATTCCGGGAACAGAACTTGATTTTGGCATAAACCTGGACTTTGGCCCCGGTCCGGATTTCCCAAAAATGATCAGGGATGCGCAAAAACGGGGAGGGGTCTCCGCTTGGTCATCGGTGTCGGGAACGGCGAAGACCAAGATCGTGAATTCCGATGCCGATGGCACCTATGAGTTTAGCTCCGAGGACGGGGACAAGCAATTCAAGGTTACCTCCGCTGATGGCGAGGTCCTTTTCGACGGCCCCGTCAATACCGATGACGAGCGGACTGCCATGCCCGAGGGTTTGCTCGATCGTTTGGAAACGCTTGAGGGGAGCGTTCGCATCAACGTGGAGCAGTTTGGGGCAGACCCGAAGCTTCGGCCAAACAAAAAGAAAAAAAAGAGCTCGCTGTAAGAAATTCTTTCTACCGGTCTTCGGTCCCCCGCTTTTTCCCGAACCTGCCGTCTTGAAGCTCTTGGCCAAAGCCCTGTAACGTATATTTGCCTGCCCCGTTCGGGGTTCAATTCGGGCTTGACCTTAAGTTCAAGTTATAAAGAATCGGTGATCGGCTAACAAACTAGATTACTATGAAATTGACCCTACGCCTTGTTTCCACCTTCCTCCTTTTTGGAGGATCCTCATTATTCGCGCAAGTGCCTGGTATGATGACCATGCAGCAAGCTTCCGTTCCTCAAGGGACTGATCTCGGGGCTAATACCACGGTCAATGCCCCTGGCATCGCCTTGGGGAACCGCGTCAAGCTCCGCGGATACGTCGATTTCCGTTACGACAATACGGATATTGAATTCATGGACCACGACAAACGCTTCCGTACGGGGGTTGATCTTGACCTGCTTATTGATTTTTCGCCTGTTACTTCCGAGATTCATCTCAATGCAAGCGGTAACTCGGGCGTCAGCCTTGAACAAGCTTTCATCCGCTACAGTTTTAATCGCGACTTTAACCTGTCCATGGGCCGCCAGCTTACGGTGATGGGCATGGAGTCCGACGAATCGACCGGCTTGCATCAAGTCTCCCATGCCTACGCGGGCGACGTTGCAATCGAAGATGGCATACAGAGCGGTTCTTCCGCCATGGGCACTTTCGTGGGACTCGGTGGGTTGGAAAACATCGGAAGAAAAAAGGGTGCTGACGGTTTATGGAATACTGCCGATGACACTGGTGTAGCGGAGAATGATCATCCCATGGCAGACGATCTTCCTGGTCTTCCCCAACTCCGCAGAAATTACGTTGATGGAATCCGCGCCAACTTCAACAACGCCCGATTTGGCCTTACCGTTGGTTTGCACAACGGACTTTGGAATACTGCCGAAAGCCATCACCTAAACGATAGTCAGATCGGTATCGATATCGCAGCAGCTTTGATGATTGTCCCTGGCTTGGAATGGCAAATGGGTTACGCTTACGAATCCAACGATGCGTGGGACGAATCGATCGCTGGATATAATACGGCTGCCACGACTTGGAACAAAGCTCCCGCCAATGCTGCCAACTTGGTTCCTTACATCCCGACCGGCGATCACATCAGCCAGTTCAACACCTTTCTTACCTACAAGACTGGCGGGTTGACACTCGGTTTCGAGTATGACAATTGGGACATTTATGCCTTGGACATGTGGGATATCATGCTGATGGGCAATTACCAGTTCAACAATGTCTTCGGTTTGACGCTCCGTTATTCCCACGAGGATTTCGAAGTTGATGGTTTGAGAGCAAATGGTGATACCGATCGCTTCACTCTTTCGCCTTCGTTCTCAGTCACCGATAACTTGACTATCCTCCTTGAGTACAGTCACGTCAGCCTTGATTCGACTGCCCTTGGCGGGAGTTATGACGCAGACGAAGTTTATGCCGAAACGCTGTTTAACTTCTAAGTTTACCCAATCTTACTTTTACAAAGCCCCGTCGGTGTAAATCGACGGGGCTTTTTTTGTCTGTGTTTATGGTTCCGTGCTTGCCAACGAATCTTTTTCCCGTCATGCGGAAAGGTGTAATTTCGAGGATAGTTTAAAACACGATGGAACAGCACCTGGAAGAGTCTCCCGATACATCCAAATCTTTGCGGAAAGAGATTGAGGAAAGTGGACGCGAGCTAGCATACCTGCAGAGAAAATGCAGGGAACTGGAAATTCCCGTGCTCATTGTGGTCGAAGGCTTGAGCGCTGCGGGCAAGGGCACGATCATCAACCGGATGATCCAACCGATGGATCCACGGGGGTTCAAGGTGAGTTGTATCGCCTCACCCAACCGGGATGAGCAAATGCGACCGTTTCTCTGGAGGTTTTGGAGACGCACCCCGTCGGCGGACAGGATGGCTATTTTCGATCGGAGTTGGTACAGGAACTTGCTCGATGCGGAGATTGCAAATCAGCTCAACGAGGCGGATTTGAAAAAAGCCTATTCCGACGTTCGCGCTTTCGAGCGGCAGTTGAAGGATGGCGGCACGGTCATCCTCAAGTTTTTCCTTGAGATTTCGAAAAAGGAACAGGCGGCCCGCCTGGCTGCCTTGCAGGAGAATCCCGCTACGGCCTGGCGGGTTTCGGATGCCGTTCTGCAAAGGCATTCCCGTTACAATGATTACGTCAAGGCGGTGGACAGGATGTTCCGTGAAACGGATTTGCCTGAAGACTCTCCTTGGCGAAAGATTCCCTCGAAGAGCGCAAAAGTTGCAACCTCGCTTGTTCTCCGGCACTTGGTTGATGCCTTGACTGCCCGGGTCAAGGAGCGGAAGAAAGGGATTTCCGTACAAGCAGGAAGGCAACCTTTGGAGCTACCAGCGTTCCCCAATGCGCCCTCCTTCAAAGATGCCGATATGTCCCTAAGCTTGCCCAAGCGCGAGTACTTGAAGAAACTTGAATCCCGGCAAGACCGCATTCAGGAGCTTCACCATGAGCTATACCGGTTGCGCATTCCCCTTGTCATCGTGTACGAGGGATGGGACGCTTCGGGCAAAGGTGGGAACATCAGGCGGTTAACCGAAAAGATGGACCCGAGGGGCTACGAAGTGATCCCCGTCTCCGCCCCCAATGACGTGGAAAAAGCCCATCATTACCTTTGGCGTTTCTGGACGGAGTTTCCGAAAGCCGGTCACGTTACCATTTTCGACCGTTCGTGGTATGGTCGTGTATTGGTCGAGAGGGTGGAGGGTTTTTGTTCGGAAACCGATTGGAAGCAGGCTTTCAACGAAATCAACGAGATGGAAGATAACTTCCGGCATTTCGGCTCAATCGTTTTGAAGTTTTGGGTACACCTCGACAAGGACGAACAACTCAAGCGCTTCAAGGCCCGTGAGGACAACCCCCACAAACGGTGGAAGTTGCACGAGGAGGATTGGAGAAACCGCGAAAAGTGGGATTTATACGAGGAGGCGGCGGAGGAAATGTTTTTGCGTACTCATGCTCCCAAGTCTCCTTGGACCATTATCGAGGGAAATTGCAAACGGTATGCCCGAATCAAGGCTCTCGATGTGGTGATCGAAGCAATCGAGAAAAAGATAGCCGAGAAAACCGAATGACTTTCAGGCCTACGGTTTAAGGAATTGAAAAAGTTTGTTTTCCTTGCCATGTAAAGAAAAACCCCCTTCCTTGCCTAACTTCCAACCCAAAACTTCAACCACTCACATGGACTCTCCAACCCAAAACACTCGTTCCGGCATGCTGGCCGGAGGAAATTGGATCATTGATCAGGTCAAAATCATCGACGTCTACCCGAAGCACGAACAACTGGCGAATATCTACGATCAGTCTCAGGGGACCGGCGGATCTCCCTATAACGTGTTGCTTGACTTGGCGAAAATGGAAGCCCCTTTTCCGCTTGAGGGAGCGGGCTTGGTCGGGCAGGACTCATTGGGTCAATATATTTTGGAGGATTGCAGGAATAACGGGATTGATCCGAAATTCATTTCCGTGTCTCCGGGCACAAGTACCTCGTACACCGACGTGATGACCGAGCGTGACGGTGGCAGGCGAACTTTCTTTCACAATCGCGGGGCAAACGCGACTTGGTTGGGAGACGATATTGATTTCGACAACAGTTCCGCGCGAATTTTTCACTTGGGTTACCTTCTTCTCCTTGATGCAATTGATGATGAGGATGCGGAGTACGGCACGCAGGGAGCTGCGCTCTTGGCCCGTGCCCGCGAAGCCGGCCTCAAGACAAGCATTGACGTTGTCAGCGAGGACAGCGACCGCTTTGCCAAGATCGTTGGCCCGGCCCTCAAGCAGGTGGACTACTGCATACTGAACGAAGTCGAGGCAAGCAAGGTTACGGGAGTCAAGGTTCGGGAAGACGGAAAACTTCTGGATGAAGGCATCGAGGAAGCGAGTTCGAAATTGTTCGACCTGGGAGCGCGCGAATTGGTTGCGATACATTTCCCCGAAGGCTCCTTTGCCCAGTCCGCGTCCGGTGAAAAAGTAAGGCATGGTTCACTGGCTTTGCCCAAGGGGTACATCAAAGGAGCCGCCGGGGCAGGGGATGCCTTTTGCTCGGGTGTTCTTTATGGTGTCCATGAGGGGTGGCCTCTTGAAAAATGTCTTTTGACCGGGACTTGCGCCGCAACCGCCTGCATGTCCGACCCGACTTGTACGGATGGCCTCCGTTCACTCGACGAATGCCTTGCTCTGGCCGAGGAGTTCGGTATCGGTGAGGACGAATCCTGAACCTGCATTCGACCTTCTCTTTTTCGCCTCTCGAATTTAACTGACAACCCAACGCCATGTCCGAAGATCCCTGCAATCATTTCGATTCCAACGTCCGAGCCAGCGCTTTGCGCGAGGCGGCGGAGTCGGCCGAGTTTCCGTCTCCGACCACTCTCGTCAATGCGCATGCCCATACTTTTTATTCCTTCAATTACAAAGGTTATTCCCCGAGCCGTTTTGCCCTGGAAGCCAAGAGGCAAGGTCTGGAGATGGGTGGGATCGTTGACTTCGACGTGCTGGACGGACTGGATGAGTTTTGGTCAGCCAGTCGTTTGCTTGACCTGAAAGCATGCGTGGGAATCGAGTCCCGCGTTTTCGTGCCGGAGTTCTCTGAGCGCGTGATTAACTCCCCGGGCGAGCCTGGGATAAGTTACCATATGGGTACGGGTTTCACCACCACCGAAATCCCGACTGAGGCTCAATCTTTTCTAGACGGGATGCGCAAGACCTCGGAGGACAGGAACCGGGCCATGGTTGAGCGGGTAAATGCTTTCCTTGCTCCCCTTGTTCTTGATTACGAGACTGACGTCGCGCCTCTGACTCCGAAGGGTAACGCAACCGAACGGCACCTGTGTTTGGCTTATGCCCGCAAGGCGGCGAAGGATTTCCCTGAAGAATCGGCATTGCGCGCTTTCTGGGGGGACAAACTGGGAGTCTCTCCCGAGGACCTCAAGGACTTGCCGGAAGGGCGTGGCATGACCGACCTGATTCGGGCAAAGACAATGAAGCAGGGGGGGGCGGGTTACGTCCAACCTGACTCGGGTTCTTTTCCCAATATGGCCGAGATGAACGAGTTCGTGCTCAAGTGCGGAGCGTTGCCGACTTTCACTTGGTTGGATGGGACTTCCGAGGGAGAACAGTCGATCGAGGAATTGATCGAGGTCGGCCGGTCCACGGGGGTGGTCGTCTTCAACATAATTCCCGATCGGAATTATACCCCCGGTTCACCCGACCAAAAATTGGCCAATTTGGAAAAGGTGGTCCGCCTGACCGAAGAACTGAACTTGCCTCTTCTCGGAGGAACGGAAATGAACAGCCCGGGTCAGAAGTTCGTGGATGATTTCGAATCCCCCGAGCTTTCCCCTTTTCATCCGGTTTTCCTGCGTGGATCAAGAATCCTGCACGCTCATTCGACCTTGCAAAAGCATGGCGCAATGGGGTACCTGAGCGATTGGGCTCAAGATCAATTTCAGGACGTCGGAACCAAAAACGAATTTTACGCAGAGTTTGGCGACGTTTTCTTTCCTCGGGCCGACGAGCGCTTTGCAGAATCGCTCCATTCCGAGATGGGCGCAGGCGAAGTTCTGGTCTTGGCTCGAGAATCAATGGAACGGGTTTAAGCGATGGCCGGGACTTTCGTCGGGTTTGGCTTCGGCGCGATTCAGGGTGGCTTGTTTTTGCCCGAAGCTTTTCGTTCGGGTAACTTCGATCGTTTGGTCGTTTCGGAAATTGATCAGGAAACCGTGGGTCATCTGCGTGCCTCGGGAGGCGTCTATTCCTGCAACGTTGCCCATCAATCCTCTCTTGAGCGTATCGAAGTCAGTGGGATCGAAGCTTACAACCCATTGGTCGGTGATGATCGTGACAAATTGGTGGAGGCGGTGGCGGAGGCGTCCGAATTATGTACCGCTCTTCCCAGTTTCAAGCTGTATGACAGCGGTCCCGCTTCGGTTGCCTCCTTGCTTGGCGAGGGCCTGAGCCTGAAGTTCAATCGATCGGGCCTTCCTTGCGCAGTTGTCTATGCAGCTGAAAATGACAGTCGGGCCGCTTCGCGCCTGCTTGAAGCTTGCCTCAGCTATCGTCCGGCGGGTTTTGATTCCCGGGTTTGTTTTTCCGAAACCGTGATTGCCAAAATGTGTTCGGTTGTGGATGACGCCGCGAGGATTCGTGACGAGGGCTTGCTCCCAGTCACGAACGGTTTGCCGAAGGCTTTCTTGGTGGAGGCGTTTGACCGGATTTTAATCGAATCGAAAACCCCGCCTGGTTTTCAGCGCGGACTTGACCGCTTCGTTCCCAAGGATGACTTGGATCCCTTTGCCCAAACCAAGTTTCTCGGGCACAATGCGATTCATGCCATGCTTGGTTATTTGGCAAAGAGCAGGGGGATCGACTTTATGCACGAGGCGGGCGAGGACTCTGTCTTGATTGAAAGGACGAAAGAAACTTTTCTTGCCGAGGCGGGGGTTGGCTTGAGAAAGGAATACGCCAACCAGACGGATGTACTTTTTACCGAGCATGGCTTTGAGGCTTATGCGGAGGATGCGCTTGTTCGAATGGTGAACCCTTTTTTGCGCGACCCGGTAGACCGGGTTACCCGTGACCCTGCCCGTAAACTCGGCTGGGACGACCGCATGCTTGGGGCAATGAAACTTGCCCGGAGAGCGGGCGTGGAACCAAAAGGATTGGCCGAAGGAGCCCGCATTGCTTTGCGTTATGCACGCGAGGAACAAGGGTGGGGGAGCGAAGCGAATGCCTTGGACCATTTGTGGGCCGAGGTTCCGGCAGCCCAACAGGCTCCCTTTCGTGAATGGCTCCTCTCGTCCTGAGAGAATAAATTTCGATGAAATATGATTCCGTTGTTGCGTTTCTTTCAAAAACGATCAAAAACGCTCTTATCCGATCAAAATGATTCAACCTGCTTCTCCAATTCTGGCCCCTCAAAGAAGGGAGCTCATTCGTTCACTCGTGAAGGATGAGGGGATCGTGCGGGTGGAGGATCTTCGGCAAAACCTGAAGGTCTCTGTCGCTACGATCCGCAGGGATCTTGAAATTCTTGAGGAGAATGGCAAGCTCCAGCGTATTCACGGAGGTGCCGTTACCATGGAGAACCGTCTTGAGGAGGCGGTTTTTGACGACAAGACAAACCAGGCGAGCACGGAAAAGGGGCGTATTGCGGAGGAAGCTTGCAAATTGATCGGCAAAGGTGATTCGGTTTACCTGGACGGAGGAAGCACGACCTTGGGTCTGGCCCGCCTGCTCAAGGATAGAACGGATTTGACCCTTGTCACCAATTCGTTGAGAGCGGCGGCCGAATTGGCGGATTCCGGTCCGAAAGTTCTTTTGATTGGAGGAGAATTGCGAAGGATCAGCCAGACCATGGTGGGTCCCCTTACCTCGGGAGTGCTCGGTCAAGTTCACGTAGACAAGGCGTTTATGGGGACGATGGGGTTTTGCCTGAGGAGTGGACTGACCACGACGGATCCGAACGAAGCCTATGTGAAGAACTTGGTGGCAGACCAAGCGGGTCAAGTGATCCTGCTGGCTGACTCGGGCAAAGCCGAGAAGGTTTCCTTTGCCCGTGTTTCCGATTGGGATGCCATCGACGTTCTGGTGACTGACGGCAATCTTCCCAAACTTTTTGCGAAATCATTGCGCAAGCGTGGCCTTAAGGTCCTGCTTGCATGAACTACTAAGTAAATACCTATCATGGCGACCCCTATCATTATGCCCCGTCAAGGACAGTCCGTGGAGAGCTGCATCCTGACCGAATGGAAAGTCAAGGCCGGGGACCAAGTCGCCGAGGGCGACGTCTTGGCGGTGATTGAGACGGACAAGGCTAGCTTCGACTTGGAGTCGACTGCCTCGGGAACCATACTCGAACTTTTTTGGGAAGCGGACGACGACGTGCCTGTGTTGGCCAACGTTGCAGCCGTAGGGGAGGAAGGGGAGGACGTCAGTGAGTTTCGTCCGTCGGAATCAGGTCCCGCTTCAGTAACTTCCGAACCATCTCCTTCAGCTAGCCCCCAGTCTGTCACGCCAGTCGATACGGAATCTGCCGCCGCATCCGGTGAGTCTGCTCCGATCCAACCTTCTGCTGCAAGTGTTTCGAGCTCGGGAGTCAGTCCGCGGGCACGGAAATTGGCGTCCGGTCGGGGCGTTGATGCGGAAACCATTGTCGGTTCCGGGCCGGGGGGTCGGGTGATTGAGCGGGACATAGAGGCATTTCTAGCCGGTCGTCCGAGCCTTTCCGCAAGCGCTCGGGTTCGGGCGAAGGAGGATGGGCTTGAACCACCCCGCCGGGGGAGTGGCTTGGCCGGCATGGCGCTCGCCGGGGACATGAAAGTTCCCGGTTCGATCGAGGGAGCCGAGACCGAGCAAGTGAAGGGCATCCGCAAAGTCATTGCCGAGCGCATGATGCAATCTCTGCAGTCAACCGCACAGCTTACCTTGCATTCTTCCTTTGATCTTACCGTTGCCCAGGCCTACCGCAAGCAACGGCTGGCAGACGGAAAGTCCAAGGTTTCCCTCAACGACTTGATCGCTCACGCCATCATCGAAACCTTGAAGGCTCATCCCGAAATGAATGCCCATTTTCTCGGTGACCGCATCGCTGTCTTCGAGAAGGTTCATTTGGGTGTGGCGGTGGATACCCCACGGGGTCTCCTCGTGCCGGTGGTTCGGGACTCTTCCGACCTCTCCATCGAAGCCCTGTCCTCTGCAATCAAAAAACTAGCCTTGGCTTGTCGGGAAGGAACGATTCCACCGGATGACCTTGCCGGTGGGTCCTTTACCCTGACTAACCTCGGAATGCTCGGCGTCGAGACTTTCACGCCTGTTCTGAATGCCCCTGAAATAGCCATACTCGGGGTCGGAGGGATTGTCCTCAAGCCCAAGCGTTCGTCTTCGGGCGAAGTGACTTATGCCGACTGTCTTCCCTTGAGCCTGACGATTGACCATCAGGCCATAGATGGCGCTCCGGCAGCCCGATTCCTTCAGTCCCTGGTGTTCCATCTCGAAAGCAACCCCGGGCAACCCTTTTCACAACCCAACGAATAACACGAAGTATGAAGTATGATTTTGCCGTCATCGGCGCCGGTCCAGCCGGATACGTCGCTGCCAAGAAAGCCGCCGGTTCGGGACTCAAGACCTTGCTTGTGGAGAAGAGCAAACTCGGAGGCGTATGCCTGAACGAGGGTTGCGTTCCCTCCAAGACTTTGCTCCAGGCCGCGAAGACCTACCATCACGCCAAGCACGGCTCGATTTTTGGAGTCGAGGTGGAGGGCTTGAGCTTTGATTTCCAGAAAGCCCACGCCCATAAAAATCAAGTCATGGACAAGATGAGAAATGGGATTGCCGGTTTGATGAAGAAGCACAAGGTCGACGTGGTCGAGGGTGAGGCTACCTTGCTTCCCGGATTGGCGATTTCGATCAATGGCGAAACGCATGAGGCCGACAACGTGTTGCTTTGCACGGGTTCTTCTCCTTCCGTCCCACCGATTCCGGGAATCGATTCCGGGCAGGTGGTTGATTCGACGGGGATTCTTAACCGCGAGACTTTGCCCGATCACTTGATTGTCGTCGGTGGCGGGGTAATCGGTTGCGAATTTGCCTGCATGTATGCCTCCGTTGACGTTCCGGTCACGGTCCTTGAGGCGATGCCTGAAATTTGCCCGAACCTCGATGCCGAGGTCGCCGCTACTTTGCGTGAGGAACTCACCAATAAAGGGGTGAACTTCAAGCTGGATACGAAGGTCGAATCGATCGACGAGAAGTCAGTGAGTTTTGCCAATGCGGATGGTTCGGACTCATTGGATGGCGATCTTGTTTTGGTGGCTACCGGCCGAACCCCGAACACAAAAGGCTTGGGCCTGGAAGAGCTGGGGCTGGATATCGATCCACGCGGTGGGGTTCGGGTGGACGACCGGGGAGCGACAAACGTTCCCGGATTGTGGGCTGCCGGTGACGTGACTGGGCAAGCTTGGCTTGCCCATGCGGCCAGCCGTATGGCGGAGGTCGTGGTTCATAACATGACCGGACGTCCTGACCGCATGCGTTATGACAAGATGCCGGCAGTCGTTTACACCAGTCCGGAGGTGGCGGTCGTCGGCTTGACAAAGGAGGAGGCGGAGGCCCGTGGGTTGAAGGTCAAGACCGGACGGATACCCATGGCCATTAACGCCCGCTACTTGGCAGAGAATCCGGACGAGTCGGGCTTGTGCAAAGTGGTTTTGGAGGCCGAGACAAATCGCCTGCTGGGCGTGCATATGGTCGGAGGCGCTTGTTCCGAGATGATTTTCGGGGCAACCGCCATGCTGGAAACCGAACTGCGGGAGGAAGAAATAGAGGAGATTGTATTTCCTCATCCCACTACTTCGGAAATCATGAAGGACGTCTTCATGGCCGTCCGCTAACTCAATCTTTACCTACCCAAACCTTATTATTCGTCATGCCGAAGTCACAAATCGTAGAACCTGCAGAAGAACGCAAAGCCGGAACTCTTCCTTTTGCAGAGATCCCTCTTAATCAATACCAGCAAGACCTGGCCAAGGAAAAAGAAAGCTATGGAGCGGACGCCTTGGTCGGAATGTATGAGGACATGCTTTTGATTCGGGAGTTCGAGAGCATGCTCCAGAGCATCAAGACTCAAGGATCGTACGAAGGGATCGAATACGACCACAAGGGTCCCGCGCACCTTTCAATCGGACAGGAGGCTTCGGCGGTAGGTCAGGCCTTCCTGCTCAACGTGGACGATCATATTCTTGGATCGCACCGTTCGCATGGTGAAATTCTGGCCAAGGGAATGTCTTCCATTCGTAAGCTCGATGACGATTCCTTGCTCCAAATCATGGAGAACTTTCTGGGCGGAGATTGTTACCGAGTGGTTGAAAAAGAGGAATCCAGTTGCGTAAAGGACTTGGCCCGAAACTTCCTTCTCTATGGAGCCCTTGCGGAGATCTTTGGCCGGAGCAATGGATTCAACCGTGGATTGGGTGGCTCGATGCACGCCTTTTTTCCTCCGTTTGGGATTCTCCCAAACAATGCAATTGTCGGTGGATCGGCCGATATTGCCATGGGTGCTTCCCTTTTCAAAAAGGTGAACCGAAAGAGTGGAATCGTGATTTCCAATATTGGTGATGCCTCGATGGGCTGCGGACCGACCTGGGAAGCGATGAATTTTGCCTCGATGCGCCAGTTCAAGGAGCTTTGGGACTCATCCATGAGAGGAGGCTTGCCTATCATTTTTAACTTCATGAACAATTTTTACGGGATGGGAGGTCAAACGGCGGGTGAAACCATGGCCTTCGATTGCCTGGCCCGGGTCGGTGCCGGCGTGAACCCCGAGTCCATGCATGCCGAGCGGGTGGATGGCTATAATCCTTTGGCCGTGGTCGATGCGATCAAGCGCAAGAAGGCCTTGCTTGAGGAAGGAAAGGGGCCTGTTCTGCTCGAGACCATTACTTACCGTTACTCCGGACACTCGCCTTCCGATGCTTCTTCCTACAGGTTGAAGGAGGAAATCGATGCTTGGCAGGCCATCGATCCTTTGGTTGCTTATGCCCAGGAGTTGATTGATGCGGGTTTGTTGACCGAGGAGGCGATCGCGGAAAGCAAAACGGACGTCACGAAGGCGATGACTCAAGCCTTTCGCTTGGCTTCCGACTTGGAGGTTTCGCCACGCCTCGACACCGAAAAAATCGGTGACCTTATGTTCTCGAAGAGAAAGAAGGAAAGCTACGATCCCGAGCGTGAACCCGAATTGATCCTTCCTGCTGACGAAAACCCCCGCGTGCAGGCTTTGGCCAAAAAATCACGGGCTGGTATCGTGGACGGGAAACCCGTTTCCAAGAACAAGGTCTTTCAATACCGAGACGCAATTTTCGAGGCTGCCTTTCACCGGTTTCGGAATGACTCGACCCTCGTTGCCTATGGTGAGGAAAACCGCGACTGGGGAGGTGCTTTCGCTTGCTATCGTGGGTTGACCGAATCACTCCCTTATCATCGCCTCTTCAATTCTCCGATCTCCGAGGCTGCCATTGTGGGAAGTGCCGTTGGATACGCGCTGGAAGGCGGAAGGGCCTTGGTCGAGTTGATGTATTGCGACTTCATGGGACGGGCCGGGGACGAAATTTTCAATCAGTTGGCCAAGTGGCAAAGCATGTCCGCCTGCATTCTCGAGATGCCCGTTGTCTTGCGGGTATCGGTGGGCTCGAAGTACGGAGCCCAGCATTCCCAGGACTGGTGCGCCATCGTAAGTCATATTCCCGGATTGCAGGTTGTTTTTCCCTCCACCCCTTATGATGCCAAGGGAATGCTCAATACGGCATTGGCCGGCAGCGACCCGGTCATATTCTTCGAAAGCCAACGGCTTTATGATATCGGCGAATTGTTCGAGAAGGAAGTCCCTGCCGACTACTATGAAGTGCCTTTCGGTCCTCCGGCTCAAAGAAGAACGGGCAAGGACATAACGATCATAACCGTTGGCGCTACCATGTACAGAGCCTTGGAAGCCGCCGACTTGTTGGAGCAAAAATACGGTCTTACGGCCGACGTTTTCGATTGCCGCTCAATCAATCCCCTTGATTACGATCCCTTGGTCGAGTCGGTTCGCAAGACTGGAAAAGTTCTTCTTTCCTCGGATGCCTGCGAGCGAGGTTCGGTCATGCAAGACATCGCTTCCAACTTAAGCCAGTTGGCTTTTGACGACTTGGATGCTCCTCCCGTGGTCGTGGGTTCCAGAAATTGGATCACCCCTTGCGCGGAGGTTGAAAACGATTTCTTTCCTCAGCCCTCGTGGATGCTGGATGCGATCCACGAGCGCATCATGCCTTTGCCCGGACACCAACTCAGCACGAACCCAACCACCGGTGAGCTTGTCCGCAGGCATCGAGCCGGGATTTGAGTCCATTCTTCGGGATACACGACACACACCGAGAATCAAGCATGAGCGATACCGATCCTATCTCGTTGGAGCAACGGGCCAAAGACCTCAAGGTCGCCGCCCAATCGAGTCACGACGGCATTTACTTGACCGGACCGAATCGGATTGAGCTGTTGCCCGACGAGTTGCCTGGCTCAAGTTTTGAAGGGGATAGCTTTTTGCTCGCCAGTTTTGGCAATTGCCGTTGCGCATCGGATGCGAAGGCTATCCGTCAGTTCGATGCCCATGCCCGAGTACCCTCCGGAGTCAGCCAAGTTGCCTTGGGGCACGAAACTTTGCAACTGATTCTGGATGCTCCCGCTGACTCCTCTTTTGACCGTGGGGACGTGGTGGTCATCACGCCGGGCCATGCAAGCGAGCCGATCGACCCCCTTACTTTCGAATCCGAAAAGGATGGCGTACTTGCCGCGTTGGGTTACTCCTATCGATATTTGGGAGGCTTGAGACGATTCAACACAGTACCTGCAAAGGCTCCTGCTTTCGTAAAGGCACAAGGGTTCGGCAACTTGTTCAACAAGGTGACCCCCAAGCCGGACACAAGCTTGATCTCACTTGCCCATGCCGAGCCCTTCGCCTGCAACTACGGTACGAACAAGCATGTCTTTACCATTGGAGAGAATGGAGATTTCAAGTACGGAGTGCCACCCCGCGCCGTGTTGGCCTACCTGTCGGGAACGGCTAGGATGGCCATGATCAACCTGACTATCGTGGCCAGTGTGCCTGACGACGAGTTGCCCCGGGTGGTTTACGTCACGGGTTCGCAGGCCAAGCTTGATCAGATGGACGAATACGCTCTGGTCAGGGACTTGAGAGAACGAGGAACGAGGGTTGTCTTGATAGACCGAAAGGATCCGGCGATCATCGAGAAATTGACCGAATACGGAAAGTCGGACGTGGTGTGGACCAACTACGCTTCTTCGGAAACCTATGATCAGGCTGTTGCGATCTTGGCCGATGGTGGAAACTTGAATAACTATGCGGGTGCCGTTGATCCTGACCTTTTGATTCGGATGCCGGTAGGCAAAGCTGTCGAATTTATATCCGTTGAAGAGGAAGCCCGAGCTCAAGTCAATGCAATGCATCACAACTTAGGTCCGAACGACCCCAAGCGCTTCCGTGGGTTGGCCCAAGATCCGAAAGTTGCTTTGATCGGTTTCGATCCAGGCAGTGATCGGGAGAAAGCATATTTGGCATTGATTCCCGGTGGAACACCAGTTCTTCTCTCTTCTCCGGAAAGCCTTTCCGCCGAATACAAGCCCTTGGATGATGAGGATCTCATTACTGATTTGTTCATTGCCGGATCATCGGATGAAGCTGCCGAGGCTTATGCGCGGTTGGAGCCGAGATTAGCGCGGTCGGCAGCGGTAAATTTCGTTGATGGTGATCTTGTGGCACCGGTTCGTTCGCGTCATTCTCATTACGTTTCCCGTCATCAAATTTGTGGAGCGAACGTGCCTTGGCACATGACGAATACTTCCGAGCCTCATTCCGATGACATGGTTGAACAGGCCTCTAATCCGGTCAGTTTCGATTGGATGGTCAAGGGTGTGTGTGGTTTGCGGTCGGTGACGGAAATGATGAACGAGGTCGAGCGCGATCAACCCTTTGGTTCCTTCTTTGCCTTTACCGAGTTACCCGATTTGCCTTATGTTGAAACCACTGCTTCCTCCTTCCGTATGGCTGCGGAGGATGCAAGCGGGCGCATCCGGCAATCCCTCGCCGAGGCGGCTGACGAATTGGAGGCCAACGATGACACTTGGTCCCGCAAGGTTGAGGAAGCCCTCTACCGTGGATATGGCGTTCCTTATCCCTTGAATCTTGCGTAACCTGACAAATAAACAAAGGATCCGTTGATGAGCTGGACGAATTTGGAAGATAAAGTTGTAATTGTCACCGGTGGAGCTGCAGGCATAGGGCTAGCCGTAACCAAGGGATTCGTTGAAGTCGGAGCAAAGGTCATGATTGCGGATTTCGCCGAAGACATAGGAGCTCAGGCCGTGGAGGAAGCCAATCAGGCGGGCAATGGCGAAGCGGCCTTTGCGAAATGTGACGTCACTTCAAAGACAGATGTCGATGCTCTGGTCGGGTCAACGATTGAGCGATGGGGTGCGGTCGATGCTCTTGTAAACAATGCAGGGATAAACGTTCCGCGCTTGCTGGTGGATCCTGCCGGCAAAGAAGAATTGACCGAGGAAATTTGGGACAAGGTTTTCGCGGTCAACGTAAAGGGTCAGTTTTTGTGCGCTCAGGCAGCGGCCCGTCAAATGCTTGCCGGAGGCAAGGGCGGGGTGATCATCAACATGTCATCCGAATCGGGCATGGAGGGAAGCGAAGGACAAAGTGTCTATGCCGCGACCAAGGCAGCCAATCAAAACTTGACCCGTTCCTGGGCCAAGGAGCTTGGGAAAAAAGGGGTTCGTGTGGTTGGTGTGGCTCCTGGGATTATGGAGACCACGAGCATGAGAAGCGATGCGTACGAGCAGTCCTTGGCCTACACGCGGGGTGTTTCCGTGGATGAACTTCGCTCCAACGATGGTTCCTCCATCCCTCTGGGCCGAAGCGGAAAGCTTTCCGAGGTTGCGGATTTGGTCGTTTATCTCGTTTCTCAGCGGGCTTCCTATCTGCACGGAACCACGGTCAACATTTCGGGCGGCAAGTCAAGAGGGTAGGGGCACCCTACCAATTGGTTACCCCTTTGGCTAGAATCAGGTTGGCGTAGATTCGGACGTCTCCCGTCATGACCACCGCGAAAGCTTTGCGCGTGCGGTCGTAAAAATCGTATTTGTCAACCTGTGCAATGGGCGCGGTGTCAGGGTAGTGTTTTTTTACGATTTCAGCATACCCGTCGTGTACTTTTTGATAATCCGCGGCAATGACCGGGTTGGCTTTGTCCTCGGGCAAGGGGCCCATCATCATGACGGGTTGCTCGATCACGTGATCGAGCACGAAAAGCGGAAGAATCGCGTCGAGCAAATCGTCGATCCTCAGCCCATCGGCTCGGATGATGGTGTCGTTACAACTTTCGCCCGGAAAATGGGCATCGCCGAAAATAATTTCGTCATGGTGACCCATGCGATAAAGAGTTTCCAAGAGCTGTGGACTGAGTAGAGGTGATATTCCGCGTAGCATGATTCAATCACCTAATGAAGGAGCTTCGCTTAGTCAAGTAACGGGAGTCGTCAGGCTCGAAAATTTAACAAAAAAAGCGCCGCTTGCGCGGCGCTAGAAAAGAGTTCCGTTTTCCGACCTGCTTCCCTTCCTTTACGGGTAGTGATAGGTAACGTTTGACGAAGGAGCAGATTTCAAATTGCGAATAATCTCTTTGTTACGCATACCATAATCCATGTTGTGCCTCCTGTCCAATATTTGGAGGTTTTTTTTCTAATCACCTGAAAATTCTGGGTGTCAGGCAGTCAACAGAGCTTTGAAATGAGCGGTAGCCGCCTTGGCCAGACCATCCAAGTCGTATCCTCCCTCAAGGACGGAAACGATCTTTCCCTTGCAGTGTTCGTTTGCAAGGCCGACGAGCAGTTTGGTCAGGTCGGCAAAGTCCTTGTCTTGCAAAAGAAATTGACCGAGGGGATCGCCTCTTCGGGAATCGAAGCCGGCCGAGATCAGAATCAATTCGGGACGAAACCCGCCGATTTTCTTCGGAAGATCCAGGCCGAAGGCTCCCTCGACGATTTCTTTTCTTCCCGATCCCGCGGGGAATGGAAAGTTGAGGGTGTATCCCAAGCCTTTCCCTTTTCCCGTTTCTTCCCTGTTCCCTGTCCCCGGGTACCATGGGGACTGGTGAGTGCTGAGAAACAAGACCGAATCATCCTCGTAAAAGACGTCCTGCGTGCCGTTGCCGTGGTGGACGTCCCAGTCCACGATGAGAATTTTTCCGACTCCGTGTTTTTTTTGGGCGTACTTTGCGGCAATCGCAATGTGATTGAAGATGCAAAACCCCATCCCTTTGCTCGGGGTTGCATGATGGCCGGGGGGTCGGGTCAGGCAAAAGGCGCGTTTGATGGGGCCGCTCATGACTTGATCAACCGCTTGCAAGACGCCACCTGTCGCCCTCAGCGAAACTTCCCAGGAATCCGTGCAGACTTGAGTGTCCCCGGTGCTTAGAACGGATAGTCCCCGAAGGATGTCTTTTTTGGCTTGAGCCAGGTAAGTGGAATCATGAGCAAGCGTGAGAGTTTCTTCCACGCATGCCTTTGGGTTGATCTTGAAGGTTTTGGGAAGCAAGCCTGCCTTTACGATTTCTCGGTAAACGTGGGAAGCCCGGACGGGTTGTTCCGGATGCCCGGATCCTGTCCGGTGTTTTTCGAAAAACAAATCATAAACGAGGCCGCATTTCATGGTCGAGTCGTCCCGTCGTTTTTCTCTTTGTCGCTCGATGGGCGAAAGTTCAATCAGTTGCTATTTTTCTTGGCCTCCGTAACCATATCATGGAAAGCCTTGAAGAGATGATTGGCGTCGTTGGGCCCGGGCGAGGCTTCGGGGTGGTATTGGACGGAGAAAACCGGCAAGTCTTTCATTCGCATGCCGGAAACCGTTTGGTCGTTCAGGTTGTACTCGGCCACGATGGCTCCCATTTTT
>JABGWD010000437.1 GCA_018645725.1 Opitutia bacterium | reverse complement strand
TCCAAGGCGTCTTTCTGGGCATGAACCTCCCCAATCAACGCACTGGTTTCGTCGCGCTTGCGGGCAACCTTGAGTTTGCCTTCCAACTCGTCTTTCTGCTTGGACAATTCACCAATTGCCCATTCGAGAGATTTAACTTTGTCATTGGACTTACCCATCTTCTTACATAATCTTTAATTTATTTAAAAATTCAAGAAATTAATGGCTTTGATTGATAAGGCGCTTATAGAGCTCAAGGTAGTTTTGGAGCGTTTGTTTTCCTGTGAAACGGCTACTGAAAAGGTCATAAGCAGAATCTAAGATCTTTTCTTGATTATTGCATCTAAGAGATTTCTGGATTTTGTAACACAAGTTTTGGGCATCACCGGAACGAAATAAAAAACCATTTCGTGAGTCTTCCACAGCTTCCTTGTTTTCCGGCGTATCTGATGCCAAGACAAGAGTTTTGTCCGCAAAAGCTTCGAGGATTACAAGCGGAGCCGCCCCCTCCGATAGCGAGGCGTTTACAAGCAAGTCGAATTTGCCGATAAAGGATCTCGCTGCAGCCTTGTATCCTGTCAAGGTAACCCTGTTTGATATACCTAGGGTTTCTGCCTTCTTTCGGCAGGACTCAAGATCCTCTCCTTCACCGATGAAGAAGGCATGGATTTTGACCTTCTGAGGTAATATCGAAAGTGCATCCATTACGAGTGATTGGTTTTTTCTCGAGTCAACGGTTCCAACTACTCCGATTATCTTTTTTCCTTCCTCTTTCAGGCTCTTGATCAGCAAGATATGTTCGTCGTTCGGGTCGGTTCCAGTGACAGGAACAGATGACAATCCGTTGTAGATTATGCTTCTGTGAGGGTTCGACAAACCTTTTCGGACAAGCAAATTCTCCGAAGATTTCGAAATGGAAACGACATGGTCCGTTAGTTCGAGGATTCCGATATCCTGAACCTCCTGTTCCGCGGTCTTGTAGATTCCCCATCCGTGCATGGTCTGGAGGATGGGTATTTTGTTCTTTAGCCCGGAGGTTGCCTTCATTGCGACAAGGGAGGGGATGGAGGAGTGACTGTGAATCAAGTCGGGGCAGTCCCGGACTATTTGGGAGTGAAGGGTTTCGGAGGCGAGCCGGTTTTTCGCCTGATCCCTCGAAAAGGTGGAATCCAGGAAGACCAAGGGTACCTTCAAATCTCTGAGGCCTTCGATGTGTTCCGGGTAATTGCCGTATCCATCAACCGAATCCTCAGTGCATGCAACGGTTACCTCGTGACCCTTGGCCAAGGCCCCTTTGCTTAAGTTGACCACGACCTTGCCTGCTCCGCCTTGGAGAAAGGTCGAGATGTGCAAGATTTTCAATTTAGAGTTTTGTGAGTTCCTTAATCCAGAAGGAGAGCCTTCTCACGGAGGGGAGTGAGTTGTCCAGGTTTGCGGCCATTTCTGACTCGAAGGATTTCGAAGAAAGGACGATTAGATAGGTCTCGGTTTCAGCAATTGATTCTAGGCTAAAGACGGGATACCCTTGGAAATCAGAGTGATCACCCTTTTGGCTAACGATTATTCCGGAAAGGCTGGGAAGGGAGAGTTTTTCCCAAATGTAAAGGAGAATTGAAGTTTGTAGGCCTGCCCCGTAAACGTAGGCGGCTTTGCCCTCTGTATTTTCAATGGATGAAATTTCCCCCATTAGGTTCTCCAATCGGTTTGCCACAACTCCCGAAATGCCGTGACGGTGAATTTTTCCGGAGAAGCATTTGCGTTCCCATTCGTTTGGGAGAAGTTTCTCGGAACCCTTTGGCAGAGAACCTTTTTCTTCCGCCAATAAGGAGCGAATCGAATCTCCGAAAATTGCAAATGCTCCGCTTGCAAAGAAAAGCTCTCTCAATCCGTCCTCGTAATTCATGACTTCATTAACCAAATACCTGAGCACCGGTCTTTGCGAACCCTGCTTCATAAGGCTGGAATTCCCGTAGGATTGAGGGTTTAGCCTGAATCCTGTTATTGGTTGAGGGATGAAGGTCAGACCATCCCGCAGGGCTATGGTCGTGAAGCAAAGCCAATCGGAATGCCACTTGGCCTCGTCCTTGAAGCCACCTACTGAAAGAACCGCGCTTTTGCGCACAAAGCATGCGCTACTGGGGAGGTTGAAGTCCGGAACCCATTCTTGAAGCAAATCGTTCCTCGGAAAAAACTTTGTTGTGGACGATAGAGCCAAGGTTTCTTTCGTCCCGTTGCATGGGTCTCGCTCAAAAAAAATGGTTTCACCGAAAGCAATAGTTGCATCAGGTTGGTTGGCAAATGCCTCTTTGGCGCTAAACATGGCATCAGGCACAAGATGGTCGTCGGCTGCACGGAAGAGAATGCAATCTCCGGTTGCCTTCTCGGTCCCCTTGTTCATGCAATGCACCACTCCTTCGTTTTCCTCGTTGCGAAAAATTCTGACCGGAGGAAATCTTCTCGCAAAATCCTCCATGATTTCCCAGCTGTCGTCGGTTGAACGATCGTCGATTAAAATAATTTCGTCAGCCTTGCGTGTCTGATTGAGGCAAGACTCGACCGCTTCTCTGAGAAAAGAAGAATGGTTGTGGTTGGGAATCACTACGGAAAGCCCAAGGGTCTTGCTCATCGAGTCGATGCGTTCAAAGTTCTGTTGTCCAATTTTGAAATGATGCTGGTTAAGCTACTGCTGTGACATTAATAATCATTGGACGCCATGAGGTCTTCAATTGAATCGAATTCATACCATTCTTCGTTTGTTGGGATGGCTGCAACATAATGATTCTGCGATAACAATAGATTGAGCAGAGAAGTCATGTCCAGTTGGTCAAAATTTGGTTCCTGTTCATTCAGAATCTCTTTGATCAGTTTCCATCCATTAGGTTTGAATTTCAACAGGCCCATGTATTGTCCGGTAACTTCGGAAAGCGACGTAGGCCGATTACCGATTTCCAAGAGCTTCCCATCTTGTTCCTTGAAGGTTTCCGCATCATCAAGCGGGTCGGCAAATCTTTTGGCCCATAGGTCCAGCCAGTTTTTGTCGTAGGTGATTGAAAAGTCATTTGGTGAATCCTTCAGTAATTTGACGTGAGAAGCATGATAAAAGATATCCGAATAGCTTATTATGCAGTCGGTTTCAGACAGCCAGTCATCAGCACGGCAAAGAGAATAAACCATGTTGGTTTCCGCCCAACGCAGATTGTGAAACTCGAACAACTCTTTCGATTTAAATAGCTCGCGTTTGTAGCCTGTCACGATCGAGATTTCAGTTATCCCCGATGATCTGATGGCTTTTATTTGCCAATCGATTAACGGTTTGTTTCGAAACTCTACCAAGCCTTTCGGCTTTTCTTCGGTCAAGTTCTTCATCCGACTTCCACGGCCGGCTGCAAGAATAATGGCTTTCGGGGAACTCATGCTATTCAGAATCTTAGTGCTTTGAGGCGATGAATCATTGGAACGATGAATTGTTTGGATGGAAATTATGCAAGCAACGCCTTGATTGCATTTAGATCCTCTTCTCGAAACTCTTTTTCGCGTTCGGGATGCCACATCAACCCTAACCATGGCAGCGTCTTGTGACGAATTGCCTCGATTACTCCATCTTCGGCTCTTGCGGAAACTTCAAACTCGGATGGTTCTTTCTCGACG
>JABGWD010000436.1 GCA_018645725.1 Opitutia bacterium | reverse complement strand
GTTCGCTTCTCCTACGAGAATCAAAAAGCCGGTGCGGACATGTTCGAATTCGACAATTTCCAAGGTCCTCCGTACTTCGGGGATGTTTCTGACATCTACGGAAAGAAGGGCAAGCTCATGAGCTTCAATCCACCAACCTTTGGTACGGTGTCAAACCGCACTGCGGTCGGTTTGCCCGCCGGATTGTCTTACAATACCGCAACGGGTGTCATTTCCGGTACCCCGATCGGTGGGTCTTCTTCCGACGTGACCATTACCCTGACGGGTCGCGGAGTCACGACGACCAAGATATTCAAGGTTCAAATCGTGGACTTGGATGCATTCGTCTACACGGTCGATGCCAACGCGACCGGTTATGCCGGTTCGAGCACCCTGTCCGACTTCCCTGCCCTTCTCAGGCTCTCGGTTGCCGGAATCACCGGATTTTCCTACAACGGATTCCTCAACAAGGACGGCAACGGACAGACCACCGGATACGACCTTCGTGTATTTGACGCAAGTGGACGCGCTCTTCCTTATCAGATTGAAAATTGGGATCCCACGGGAGTTTCCGAAGTTTGGGTCCGCGTGGCCGACTTGAACAGTTCGTCTTCACTGACCCTCGCATGGGGGAACCCAGCGGCCACGGCCATTGAAGCTTACACTTACGACGGTTCGGTTTGGACGAATGGCTTTGCCGGAGTCTATCACATGGACCAAGCGGTCTTGGGCAAGCAGTCCGACTCCTCGCCTTCTTCCAATCACGCGACCGACACCGGTTTTGTCGACGGTAACGCAACAACCGAGGTCGTTGCTTCCTACCGTACGCAAGGAACCGGTTCCACGGGTGCGATGAGTACGCCATCGGGTTCTTTGAATTCGGTTCAAGAAGGCAGTTACACGATTTCCGGTTGGTACAAGCGGGCCTCTTCCTCAGCCGGTTATCCCAATGCTTTTCTTTGCCGTGGATACAACGGCGGGCAATCCGATGCCGTTCTTAACGACATCAATACCATGATTACCCGTGCCTATGACGGGCAACGCATTTGGACGACCGAAGATCTTTACCTCAATAACGATCCGGAATTCATGAACGCCGGGGTTGGCATCACCCAGGGCGACAACTTCATGTTTCTTGCCATGTCCACTTTCGTGGTTCCGGAAACCGGTGCCTACCGGTTCCAGATGACCAACAAGGACGATAAAGCGATCGGTTGGATGGATCTCAACAAGAACGGTACCTTCGACCTGTCTTCCGAAAAGCTCGGAGGCAACAACGACTGGGAATCCGCAGTTCTTAACCTGACCGCCGGGGACAAACACCTGTTCGCCACCGCCATGGCCGAATGGGGAGGCGGATCGAGGCACAAATCCTGGATCAAGACCCCGACCATCACCAGTTATGCCTTGATCGATCCTTCCAGTTCCGCGCAAGACGGCATGTGGATCATCGACCCGTCAGCCCCTTGGGGCTCGGCTTTTGCCCCTTTGCGTCTGATGTCAAAGGGTAACTTCGGGTTTCAATTGGATGGCTCTTACAAGCCTGTCTTCAATCATTCCACCCCGGGAGGCTTGACCTCATTGACCGCAACCAATGCCTCGGCACTCAACCAATGGTATCACGTCACGGGCGTAGTCGACCGGCCTGCCGGCACGGTCAAGACCTACGTCAATGGCGTGCTCGACAAGTCCGGTACCTTCTCAGCCAACACACCGGCCACGGCGGTCGGAGAATCACCCTTCTCCCTGACTTCCTCGGTCAATGCATCATTTGACGAGGTCCGGGCCGAAACGCAGGCCCGCTCGGCGGATTGGGTCAAGGCGACCTTCGACAATCAAAAGTCAGCTTCCAATAATTTCTGGACGTTCGGAACCGCGACCGGTCCTCCCGTACTTGCCAGTAGCCTCACGGACGAGACTTTCGCAAAGGATCCCTACAGTTACACCATGGTGGCGACTGGTTCGCCATCCGGTTTTGCGGCTTTCGGATTGCCATCCGGTTTGACCGTCAATCCTTCCACGGGGGTCATCTCGGGTACCCCGAGCGTAGCAACCACTGCAGCGATCAACTTGGTTTTCGAATACCCCGACGGTTCCTTGCTGGGTAGCCTGGACGACAACAATGCCTCGGCCCTGATCATGAGCCTCTTGGTCAAGCCCAAGCCTCCGGTCGTCAAGACCAAGGCTGCGACCAACGTCTCCGCCACCCGGTCCGATCTCAAAGGAGAAGTCCAAGAAAACGGCGGAGCCATCGTGTCGATCAACGTATATTACGGAGCCAGCAATGGCGGGACCGATCCCAATGCCTGGGCCAGCGTATATCCTTCAGGAAACGCCGAGGGTAATTTCACCATAGCGATGGGGAACTTGGTTCCCGGTACGACCTACCATTACCGTTACCTCTGTTTCAATGCGGCGGCAACCACGGGTGTTTGGTCGGACCAAAGCATGAACTTCACCACCAGTACCTCGGTCGTTCCAGTCGTGGGCAACAACCCGCTCGGCAACGTGACGACCGACGGAACCGTATTCGACGTCGAATTGCAAAGTGACGTCGTATACATCGGTTCGGGTACCGTGAACAACGGACAGTCCGCTCAATTGACCAAGGACTCGATCGAAGGAATGGTTCTTTGGCTCGACGCCAACAAATCCGGAACCGTATCCAAGGAACAAGGTTCCATCGCTTATGCCGGACCTCAAGTCACGGCGTACCAGAATCTCGTGGCCTATTGGAACTTCGATGAGGACGACGGTGCATCCACGGGTGACGTCTCGGGCAATGGAAACAACGGCAAATTTTCCGGCAATCCCCAATTTGTGACCGGAAAGTTCGGTAATGCGGTCGATTTCGACCACAACGGAGACTACATTTACATTGACAACTTCGCCGGTGTCACGACCTCCAATTTCGTTTCCGTGAGTGGTTGGATGAATCTCGATACGGTTGGTACTGCTGCTTCCGATGATGCCGCTCTGTTCAGTTCTCATGCCAATGACGCTCACATGTTCTTGCTTTGGTACAACGCAGATGGGGCTGGTTCGGGCAACCCTTCCTATTCATTCAACGTAGGAGCCACTGGTACGGGGTCCAACCGCGTAGGCAGTGGAGCTAGCTCTGCCGTGGCCGGTGCTTGGCAGCATGTGGTCGGTACCTACAACATGGGCACTAAGAAAATTTACGTAAACGGTGTCCTCAAAGGAACCCAAACCAACTCGACCACCCAGATCAGTCCGGTACACCAGAGATTTTACATTGGGGCGTGTGAGGGAATCAACAACAACTTCCGAATGAACGGTAAGATCGATGATTTGCGCGTTTACAATATCGAGCTTACCCAAGCCAACGTGACTGCCGTTTACAACGGCGGAAGCGGCGACATTGGGAATTACGTTACCAACCCAACCCTCGTGGTTACCGCCCCTGCAAATAATGACCGAGTCCTGTTCTGGGCGGACCAATCCAATGAGGAAAGCCATGCCCGGATAACCAACGTCCGGACTTCCGGTCGCGAACCTCATTTCAAGACCAACGCCCAGAATGGCTTGCCTGCGATCTCTTTCGCCGATGACTACTTGGCGGTCTCCATGCCGGACAGTCGACCCTACGACGGATTGGAAACTTACACCCTGATGGTCGTGGCCAAGGGCAAGTCCAGTCGGGAAGATTGGCGTCCCGTACTGTCCAAGCGTGGAGATGGCGGGCAAGGTTGGCAATTCAGAACCCGGGGCGGAGACACCCGTATGTGCATGACTAC
>JABGWD010000435.1 GCA_018645725.1 Opitutia bacterium | reverse complement strand
TACGGAACCTGCCTGAAGGACTTTGCCAAGACCCCCACCATCGACCGTCTCGCGCGGGAGGGCATGCGCTTTGACAACTTTACATGCGCCAATTCAATCTGCTCGCCCAGCCGGGCATCCATCCTCACCGGTCAGTACAGCCACAAGAACGGCGTCACCGGGCTCAACGGGAGTATCAAGGGCGATTCCCCCCAGTATCCCGTGGAATTGAACAAAGCCGGCTACCAGACCTGGTTGGTCGGCAAGTGGCACCTCAAGAGCCAGCCCAAGGGATACGACAAGCACATGGTGGTGAAAGGGCAGGGCAAGTACTTCAATCCGACCTTCGACGGGAGCGAAGGTACTTGGAAAAGGGAAGGGTATTCCACCGACGTCTACACTGACGTCGCGATGGACTGGCTGAAGAAGCGGGACGAGAAAAAGCCCTTTCTCCTCTGCCTCCAGTTCAAGGCTCCTCATCACGATTACGGCCATGCCGCCCGCTACGACGACATGCTTTCCGACGTCACTGCGCCCGAGCCCCCCTCCCTTTACGAGGACGTCCGCAACAGCAATTCCAACCTGAAGAAGGAATTTCTACGGCGCAGCAAGTTTCACATGCTCCACTCCGGGGGCAATCCCAACCAGCAAGCAGAGGGTAATGCCTACTACTACCGCCACCTCAAGGACGCTCCGCCCAACGCCATGGGCAAACATGATCCGAAGAGTGAAAAAGACCGGATCCGCGTCGCCTACCAGCACATGATCCGCAAGTACGTCCGATGCCTGACGGGCAATGACGATAACCTCAAGCGAGTTCTTGATTACCTCGATCAGGAGAAGCTGACCGAGGACACCGTCGTGATCTATACCTCCGACCAAGGCTATTGGTTGGGTCAGCACGGGTTTTACGACAAGCGTCTAATTCTCGAGACTTCAATCCGCATGCCCTTTCTCATCCGTTACCCCCGCCTGATCAAGCCCGGTTCGGTTAACTCCGACCTGTGCATAAACGTCGACGTCGCTCCGACCCTCCTCGAACTCGCCGGGGTGAAAGCCCCTGCTGCCATGCAGGGACATAGCCTCGTGCCCTTGCTCAAGGGAAAAACGCCTGCCGGTTGGCGCAGTTCCCAATTCTATTCCTACTGGGGCGCCCCTAACCATTATGGTATCCGGACCGGACGCTACACCTACCTTAAGCTTGCCGGGCATCCGCCCGAACTCTTCGACCGCCAGCTCGACCCCGGTCAATCACTCAATGTCGCTGCCGAACCCGAGAACAAACCTGTGCTCGAGCGTCTTGAGAAGGAACTCAAAAAGCAAATCAAGGAAGTGGATATCAGCGCATCCGAATTACCCAAGAGCGCTCGGGACGAGAAACCGAAAAGAAAAGCCGGAGGGAAGAAACCGGATGCCCAACGGGATCAATCGAGGAAACTGCAGCAATAATCCGAAATTTCGGATACCTTGAGCTGGAAGCTCGAATTGCCAGGCACCTCGAAGCTTTCGCCTCCTTTGATGCTCTGCCATTGCCCGCCGGGCAAAAGAACCTCCATCCGACCGCTGGTGATTTCCATTAATTCCTTGGCGTCGGTATTGAATTCATATTGTCCGGGCAACATGATCCCCAAAGTTTTCTTCGATCCATCCTGGAAGGAAACCGTCCTGCTGGTGACCTGACCGTCGAAGTATACGTTTGCTTTTTTCGTTATCGAAACGTTTTCGAAATAATCCATGCATTGTAAATATCGAACTGTGTTTGTTTGGCAAAACCAAACACTTTCGGAGGGAAGGTGGCATCCGTTTGAATCCGCCTCACCATTTCCCGTACATGGGGTTGGGGAGCATGAAATGAGTCTTGCCGAAAGCCTCGCCTGAGGGAATAGGGAAATCGCCCATCGAATCTCCGAAGTAGGCGACGACGAAGAATGGTCCCGTCTTTTTCATTCTGCCTGTTCCGTTGGTTATCTCCGCTCTTCTTATGATTTTGGTATCTTGTTTGTCCATTCGAAGGAGAAACAGATCGTCTTTCCCAAGCACGCCGAGCTTCCTCAAGTTGCTTTTCGTGGGTTCGAGGTTTTCGTTCATCCGGTTGCTCAGGAATATAACCCGAACAGGGTGTTTGCGCAGAAAGGAAAGGAACGACTTGACCCCGGGGACCAACCCCGCCTCTTCCCTCTTGACCCAGACCGACCAGGAATCCTGGGTGAAGCCCAAGCCCAGACGGTGCCGCTCCACCTGGTACAAGCTGTTGTCGAGAACGGTCTCGTCCAAGTCCATGACCAGGGCAATCTTTTGCTTGGAAGAATTCCTGACTTGTTCCCGGACCGCGTCTTGGGCCAATCGGAAGGTTTGCCTGCAAAGGTTTGCGTACTCACCCGATTCCCGTACCCAACGGACTTCGTTGGGGAGTGTGTCCTCCTTGCCGGATAGACAGAGCGATGGAATGGTCAGCAACGCGACGAGTGGCACAAGGGTTAGTCTTTTCATTCCCGCACCCAAGCGCCTTCCCTGCGCTTGGTCAAGACCGCGCCAGGGCCTATTTGGTTTCCACGAGGATCGCGTCCCAGTCCCCGAATTTCTTGTCGATCCCGACAATGCGTACGTTCTGGGTTCCATTGGAGGCTCCGAGGGCAAGAAGAACGGTCGAGGCGAAGAGCAATCCGATGAGGAAGCTTTTGAAATCTATGGTTTTCATGAAAGAAGAAGATTCTCCTTTGCGCTTCCAGTCAAGCATTCACCACGGTTTCTACCGCTTGACCGATCGAGAAATAATTGATTCGGTCGGATTATGGAAAGTTTACGATAACTTGCGGTGAGGTACCTTTTGCCTTTGCTCGCACTTTCCTTCATTGGGTTGGCTCTCTATGGGGAGTTTGCATTCTTTCATGATTTTGCATGGGAAGACGACACCTCGTGGTTTTTCTTTTTGTTCTCGGGTGTCGCGGCATGTCTCCTGTGCAAAGCCAACTTCAAGGTCAACTTGGTCGCAACGTTGTTTTCCTTTTTTTGCATTTTGTCGGCTCTTTGGGTTTTGTTTTCCTCTCTCTTGGTGGAAATCTACTACTTTGACACGGGTCGGATTACTGAATTCAAAGTGCTCTGTGCCTTGATAGGTCATTTCTCGCTCCTTTTGACCAAACCGATTCCCTTGGCCTTTCTTGTGGGGGTTTGCGTTTGCCTTCGTTATAAGTTCCTGCCCGTCCTCTGCATTCCGTTTTTGATATCCGGTTGCCTGGTCGATTGGCTGGACGGATGGGACTATCGGACTTTCGTTTTGTCCTCCAGTTCCATTGTCGTGCTTTGTTCGTTCGCAACCATTCTTGACGAGTGGGGAGTTAAAAAGTCGAAGAGAGCTACTCAGGAAAAAGTTCGTCCGGCAGACCAATCAAGCCCATCCCTGTCCGGCTCATCGTTGCAAAGGTCAAAAGATCAAACCGCTTCAGTGAATGACCTGCCCGATGACTTTTCTCCGCCCCCTTGCATCTAGCCGGATTTTACCCGCTGACCTGATTGGTCGCCATGCCCGGGTTTCCGGTCAGGTTTCTCGATCTTCAATGGGGGAAGGCAGGTTCTTGTTCAATCCTCCTTCTTGACTGTACGGGGTGGGCATGGTTGGGTTGAATGGAATGAAATGGATCCCGGCATGGTTTTTCTTGTTTTTGCCGCTTGCTCTTTGCGGGGAAGAACCAATGCGCACCTGGACCAGCTTGGAAGGACGGACGATGAAGGCTGCTTTTGTCGAGTTCGAAGGAGGCAAGGCCGTCCTCAAAAAAGTAGACGGAACCTCCTTCTCTCTCCCTCCTTCCGTTTTTTCCGTCGAAGACCGCGCCTATTTGTTGAATTTGAAGAACACGGGGAATCCCTTGACTGATTCCGTCGACCATTCGGTTGAATTTGCCAAGGGTGCCACCATCGTCGTTTCGGTCAGGGGAGAAGCGTCAATCGTCGATCGGGCAAAACCCGCCCGCAACTCCGGCTATTCCGGAGACTACCCTTACGAGAGGAATTCTTCCACTGTAGCATCTTATTCTTCCGAAACCGGATTAAGGGAAGGTTCAATCCTGCCTCCTGATTCCCAAGTCATGGTTGGACAGCATTCCGAGGTCGTGCTGCTCTTCAGCAACGGCACCATTGCAACGATTGGAGAAAATACCCGAATGACGGTCAAAGAGTTTCTTCAGGAAAGCTTCGGCCAATACGATCGAAACTTTTCCAAGGAGGAGGAAATGAGCTCTTCCAAGTTGATCCTTGATCTCGAGGCAGGAGACCTGGTGGTTGACGTCAAGAAGCTCAAGAAATCATCGAATTTCGAGGTCTCGACACCCTTGGGTACGGCTGGCATCCGCGGTACTGTTTTCAAAATTCATTCCCTTTCCGAAAGTGCGAAACTCTCCGTTCTGACCGGTCGGGTGGACTTTGTTTCCGCCCAAGAAAAAGTCATTCCTACCACGGCAAATCAATCCCTCTTCCTGCAGGCTGACAAGGAACCGCAATTGGGGAATCTTTCCGATCGGGACAAGGAGTCCATGACGAAGACAGTTGACTCGGCCCGCAAGCGAGTCGCCGAAATGGAACTGACTCCTCTTTTCAAAGAGCTGAATTTCAACAAGCACACAGTCCCTTTCGCAGCGGGTTTGAAAATGCTTTGGGTTGAACCGGGAAGTTTTTTCATGGGCAGTCCGATCTCGGAAACCGGTAGGCAAGCGATGGAAGCGAGGCATGAGGTTGCGATGACCCGCGGTTTTTATTTGGGTGTTCACGAGGTTACCCAAGCCCAGTACGAAGCCGTCATGACGGGAAATACCGACGTGTTGAGTTCAACCCCCAGCCGTTTCACCGGTGGAAAGCATCCGGTGGAACGAGTTTCCTGGAATGACGCCCAATTCTTTCTTGCCCGGTTGAACGAGGGCGAACGAACCGCTGGCCGCTTGCCCCGAGGGTGGGCTTACGTCCTGCCCACGGAAGCGGAATGGGAATATGCCTGCCGGGCGGGAACCGTCACGGTCTTCTCCCTTGGGAACGCCCTGTCTGCTCTTGAGGCGAATTTCAGAGGAGCGAGCCCCTATGGTCCGAAGGCCAAATCCGGACCCTCTGCCGTACGGACCAAACCCGTCGGATCCTATGCTCCCAATCCTTGGGGCTTTTACGACATGCACGGCAACGTTTGGGAATGGACGGCAGATTGGTTTGGAAGGTACTCCCTCGGACGGGTGTCCGATCCAAAGGGTTCTGCCTCCGGTTTGACCCGAATCAAGCGGGGTGGGTCCTGGTACCTTCCCGCTACTTACCTGCGTTCTGCCTCCCGGAGCGGAACCCCCCCTGGTGACCGTTCTCACGACTTGGGTTTCCGCCTTGCGTTCAAGCAGATCGAATAAGGTTCGTTTCTTTGGATACTAGCCCAAATGCGGCACCGGTCGGAGTTATTGAAAGGAATTCGGTAAGTTTCTGGAATTCGCATGCTTGAGCTCTTCCAACGATTCTTGTGTTTCGAATGAAATTGGCTGGCGAAGTAGATATACTTCGCAAGTACCTGACCACTTGTATTGCTTAGGTATCCTATTCTGCATATTGACTGCACTCAAATAATATGATTGAGTGGGTCAATGGATATCCTTTCATCATCATCATCAAATCATTTGGAGAGCGTGCCCCCCGTCGGTCAAGGATTGACCGATGCACAGAAGTTTGCCACGCGTGAAACATTGAATGGGTATGACCCTAACGACCTCAACCACAATGACATAAATGAGATTCATGCGGCCTTTCACCGGGCGAAGATCAAGCCAAGTGAAGAACATAGGGACTTGGTGCATTCAATGGGTTTCGACACTCACCAATTGAGACCCGGACTCGATGATACTTTTGCCCCTGCGCAAAGAAAAGTTGATGGATCCGACAAGAAATCAGTACTTGTTGAAATGCTTGAAAAATTGGAGTCCGGGAAACTCCTTGATTTTTTGCAATTCGAAGAACCGGAATTGATGGAGTTGCTTGAACGGTTCGAACCAGATGAACTGGTTGAATTATTGGAATCTCGAGATATTGATCACAAAATGACTGATAAGCGCAAAGCCCTCGCCCAACGGATATTGGAAGATTTTGATGCCCCGGAAGATGCGGTCGGCAGTTCTGGCAAGCAAACGTTGCTTCGAGAAATGCTCGAAACGTTTGAAGTCCTGAAAATGCTCGGTTCTGGAAAATGGGACAAGAGCATGCTTGGTGAATTGCGAACGGCCTTGGCAGCCAGTGGCAATGGGAATGCCGGGAATATGATCGATCGGCAAGCCTAGGCAAATGCCGGACTGATCCATCATCCGACTATTTCTTCGGTGTCGCAGTCTTGACGTCCTGAAGTCGCCCGTGGCTCGTCACCACTTGTCGCGGACTGACCAAGTCCAACCAACCTGCCCGGGAAGATACCATCATGTCGGCGCCCGCATAGTAGAGGGCTGCGGCAACCAAGGTGGAGCAAATATAGTCATGCCCAATGGCCTTCGCTTCGTCGGGTCGCAAATTCGAATTCCAAACCCCGAACATGCCGGTGAAGTCGTATCCTATCCAGTTTCCCGCTTTGTCTTCGGCTTTTTCTACGAACTCGTGAAATCGGTCCAAGTCCACCTTGTCCCAGCGGTTCAGTCGATATACGTCGAAACTGCGCCCGCTCATGCTATCGACGTCTTCCTTCGTATTCGGGCCGTTGAATGGTTGGGTCGTCAATAATTTCAAAGTTTCGTTTCCCTCGACATGGGTCAGGATGGCAAGGTGCCCGTAATCCAAAATCTCGTAACCCGCGGCACCCAAACGGCCTCGCGAAAGATCTTTCCTCGCTTCTTTTCCCGTCATGCGGAACGCGATGACATCGCCTTCTCTCAAGGATTCCTTCACTTCGGCAAACCCTTCGTCCCCGTCGGTATATCCTCCCACTTTATCGAAATGCAGACGTTTTTCCTCGGGAACGTCCTGCATGTCTTCGGTATAGACCGGTTTTTCCACCCAGCGCATGGTCAACCAGCCGCGTTTGTCATCCGTGCACCCCGCTCCCGTTAGGAAGATGGCTAGTAGAATAAGCGGTAAGTTTTTCATCTTTGTCCTTTGACTTGGTTGAAGGGAAGTCTTCCCCGGAACAGGAAGAATCAACCAAACCCTGCCCTTTGATGTCAAAGGTGTCAAGTCTTGCCCAATCCCCCTGCCTTCCTGTTTTTTTCAGGTCACCCTTGTCTGTTTCAGATTTTGCCTCGGGTCAGCTTTTGCTTGCCTTCATCCGCGATGAAGAACTTCTGCTGGGACGATTCGCCCAATCCCCCACCACCAAACCACCCCCGCAGGGCTGAGTCAAGGGTTGGGGTTGTCGGGGTAGTAGTCTCTTTTTGCTGCCTCCGGTCT
>JABGWD010000434.1 GCA_018645725.1 Opitutia bacterium | reverse complement strand
AGACTTGCGAACCTTGTGAAACCCTTTGTGCAAAGAGCATACCTAATTGGCGAAATGGGCGAGACGCTCAGGGGAAATCTCAGCAAGGAAGGAATTTTCGCAACTTTTTGCAACACCCTCAAGGAAGCGGTGATTCGAGCATACGAACAGGTTACCGAACGCACCGACGTTCTCTTTAGTCCCGGGTTCGCAAGTTTTGATTCTTATTCGAATTATTCCGAACGGGGAAAATCATTCGTCGAAGCCGTTTTCGATTTGAAGAAAGCGGTTTCCGGCATTACTCAAGAAAGCATTAACTGACCCTCCACCAGCAAAGAAGGCAAACATGAAACTAACAAAGATATTCGGAATCGTTCTATCTCTTCACGTCGTGGTAATCTTACTCGTGATGTTCCAACCCGGTTGTCAAACCGTCGAGCAAGAGACTCCTGCCCCCGCCCCAGGCGAAACTTCCAAAGAAAAGCCGGCGTTCAACGAGGGGTTCCCCGCTCCCGGAACCGCTCAACCGGAAGAGGCCGCGAGCACGGGATCCGGTTTGTCCAATCCCACCCGCCCGGAACCCGGGGGAATCATTGTTCCCGGTCAGACACCGCTTGTACCGGCGCCTCTCCCTGCGCTGGAAAACCCCGGGCCGATCAATCTCGCTCCGACGGACGTCACGGTTTACAAGGTTCAGCGCGGGGACACGCTTTGGGCGATCGCCCGGAAAAACAACGTTTCGCTTGCCCAATTGCTCACGGGCAATCCGTCCCTGGACAAGAATTCGAGGCTGGCGATCGGTCAGGAAATCATTTTGCCTGCCGGAGGATCCTCCTTGATTCAGCCCGCACCGGTTGTTCCGTCCGTTTCCGTCCCGGTTGATGGATCTTCCTACGTTGTCCAAGCCGGGGACAGCCTCTCCCGGATCGCAGGTGCCAAGGGAGTTAGCCTGAATGCTTTGTTTCAGGCGAACGGCTTGACCAAAAGCTCGATCATTCGTCCCGGGCAGGTTTTGACCATCCCGGGTGGAGCCGCTTCGGCAGTCGTCCCTTCTCCTTCGCCAACGGTGGTTCCGGTCGGGGCAATCACTCACGTGGTGAAAAATGGGGATAACCTGACCCGGATATCCGCCATTTACGGTACCACCGTCAAGCAGATCATGGAGTGGAACAACTTGGCGGATGCCGGGAAATTAAGCATTGGACAAAATTTGGTCGTTTCGGATCCAAGCGCCGTGCCATCCGCTCCGCAAACCACTGCGCCGGGTACCGCTGATCCGGACGCCAGTTTGCAGGATTTCTTCAAGAACGAGGCGGAAAACAGACCGGTCATAGACGTTGCGGAACCGAAACCCTGATCAGGGAGAATTTGAAAACGCGGGTGTGAGAAAAAAAGGGTGGTGGAGGAAACGCTAGAACGGGGAGTATCAAAACCGGGCAGCTTGACAACGATCTATTTGATCGCGGTTGCCTTGGGCTTGACCCTTTTGGGGTTGGTCATGCTTTACAGTGCGGGCGTCACCGCGCGACATGGTCCGAATGGCTTGCTGACCAGGCAAATCATGTGGGTGTCCCTTTCCTTCTTTGTCGGAGTTTACTCCGCCTTCATGAACCTGAATTGGCTCAGAAAACGGATTTGGTGGATATTCGGCATTTGTATGCTGGGCCTCGTTCTGACCTTGATTCCGGGACTGGGGGTCAAAGTCAATGGATGTCAAAGATGGTTGGGACTGGGTCCTTTTCGGATCCAACCCTCCGAGTTTGCCAAGATTGGCTTGGTCTTCGCTCTTGCATCCTATTTTTCTTCCCGGCAAAGAGAAATCAAATCCTTCCTCCATGGCTTTGCCGTTCCATCGGTCTTGATAGGCGGAATGTGCGGACTGATTATTTTGCAACCCGATTACGGAACCTGTTTTTTATGTGGGGCGGTGGCCGCCACCATGATGTTTCAGGCAGGCACGAGCCTGCGTTGGCTTTTGCCGTCCGTAGGCTTGGCGATTCTTGCATTTTCCATCCTCGTATATTTCGATCCTCACCGGATCCGCCGGGTGACCTCCTTTTTGGACGTCGAGGCAAATGCCAACGACAGCGCTTGGCAATTATGGCAGGGAATGTTGGCTTTCGGCGTTGGCGGAGTCAATGGGGTGGGACTGGGCATGGGGCGTCA
This sequence comes from Opitutia bacterium, assembly GCA_018645725.1. Classification (GTDB taxonomy): domain Bacteria; phylum Verrucomicrobiota; class Verrucomicrobiia; order Opitutales; family Seribacteraceae; genus Seribacter. The sequence continues at coordinate 7,808 of JABGWD010000434.1, read as the reverse complement.
GCAAGTTCACTTTTTGCCGGAGGCTCATACGGATTTCATTCTGCCTGTAATCGGGGAAGAACTTGGCTTGGTCTGCACGCTGGGAATCGTGCTTTGTTTCCTCGTCATGTTCGTGGGGGTATCCTGGCGATTGCGTCAGGCGCCGACGTTATACGAATATTTGTTGGCGTTGGGAGCCCTTCTTTTCGTTTCCCTGCAAGCAATCATCAACATCGGTGTGGTTACGGGATCGATGCCAACCAAGGGGATGTCCTTGCCCTTTATCAGTTACGGAGGCTCAAACCTCATGGTGACTTTTGTTTTCGTCGGGTTGATCATCAACGTCTTCCGGCGTTGGGATAACCCCAAATCTCTCAAACCACGGGAATTATGAGAAATATCGTCATTGCATGCGGAGGTACGGGTGGGCATCTTACGCCGGGGATCGCGTTGGCCCAGAGTCTTGAGGAAAAGGGGTGTCCGTGTTGGCTGTTCATCAGTCAGAAGGCGGTGGACGAAAGGCTTTCCAGCAAGTATCCGAAATTGTCGTTTGTTCCAATGCCGGGATCACCTCTGATCAAGTCTCCCCTCGGCCTGTTCCGTTTCCTTTGTGGTTTTGCCCTTTCGTTTTGGAGATCCTACCGCTTTTACAAAAAGATCGGAGCAGATGCCATTGTCGGATTCGGGGGCTTTTCGTCTTTCGGACCCGCCATGGCAGCCCGGATGAGAAGCATGCCTGTTTTCATACACGAAGCAAACCGGGCGGTGGGCAAAGCGGTTCGCTTTTTGGCCAAGCGCTCCACCCGCCTGTACTTGCCCGAGGGAATGCAACTGGATGGCATTTCGCCTGAGATCATTCGCAACGTCGGCTATCCTCTTCGTCAGGAGTTCCGACGGATCCCTCGCGAACGGGCCCGCAAGCAACTTGGTGTCGCTCAAGGAGACCGTCTGCTCGTTGTGCTTGGAGGCAGCCAAGGAGCGGCCTCTCTTAACCGTTGGGTAAAGCAAAACATCGAAGAGTTGGCCAAGGAAGGAATCTCGACATATTGCCTGACCGGAATGAACAAGGAAAGCTCCGGAGTCGTTCAACTGGATGGTCCCATTGGGCAGACGATAACGAGCCGGTTCGTTCCCTTTACCGATGAGATGAACGCCGTTCTCTCTGCCGCAGATCTCGTTCTTTCGCGGGCCGGGGCGGGGGCCATTGCCGAGATCGTTCGTTGTCGGGTCCCCTCCGTCATGGTTCCCTATCCTCATGCCGCGGACAACCACCAGTATCTCAATGCAAGCTTCCTTGAGAGAAAAGGCGGAGGGATCGTCTGCCTGGAGGAAAAAATGGACGATATCCTGTTGGATGAAATTCGCGAGGTGATGTTCAACGAGGAATTCCGGGCCATCTTGAGAAGAAATCTCTTTTCCATGGATGGGGGCGACGTAGCGGGCCTCCTTGCCTTGGACCTCATTCAATCGCTCAAGGATCGCCCTCACCGTGATTCCGTACCGGGTGGAGTCCTCAGAATGGTCGGATGAAAAACCCCAAGCGAGTGCTTTTGTTGGGTGCCGGAGGCATGGGCATGGCTCCGCTGGCTTTATATCTCCAAGGGGCGGGCATTCAAGTCGAAGCCTATGACGACCGCTTTGCCGAGCCCCTCCGTTCCCGTCTTTTGGGCGAAGGGATCGAGGTTCTGGGCGAGCCCATACCCACGGGCGATCCGGATTGCGTGATCCGGTCGAGCGCCGTTCCCGAGGAAGGCCCTCAAGTCTCTCCTTGGATCAAGAAAGGCATTCCCGTTTACCGCCGTGGAGAATTCCTGGCCAAGTTCACGGCCCGCAGAAACATCCTTGCCGTCGTCGGAAGTCATGGGAAGACGACCACCACGGGGATGCTCGTCTGGGCCTTGGAACAAGTCGATTTTCCCTGTTCTTATTTGATTGGAGGTTCTTTTCGGGACGAATCTTTGCCCCCCGGTAAATTCATTCGCAAATCCTGGGTCATTCTCGAAGTGGACGAAAGTGACGGAACAATCGAAGATTTTTCACCCACCACGACCCTTGCCCTGAATTGCGATTGGGATCACGTTGACCGTTACGAATCCAGTGATTCGCTGGCGTCCACTTTTCAAGGCCTCTTCACACGGACCAAGGACTGCCTGATCGTCCCTCGTGGTTCGGCTTTGGCGGAGTGGGCGGATGCCAATCCACCCCTGCGTCTGTTCCCCTTTGATCCATTGGCCGAACCCGCCGGCTACTTCGAATCCAACCGGCGAGCCGCTTTGGCAGCTGGCGAGTCGATGGGCATCGACCTCTCGGGCGTGGACTTTTCGAAATTTCCCGGGATGAAACGCAGGCAATCCGTCCTTCATGAATCGGAATCCCGGTGCGTGGTCGAGGACTACGCCCATCACCCGACGGAGATTCGGGCGTTTCTGAGCCAACGGAGACTCCAATTGCCCGATCATCTTCTTCAAGTCGTCTTCCAACCCCACCGGTTTTCCCGTACCCAAGCCCTGGCCGAGCACTTGGCGGATGAATTGTCGCAAGCCGACGATCTTCACCTCATGCCGACATACGGAGCCTTTGAGAAATTCGATCAAGCCGGTTCGGCCGAAACGCTCATGGGATATCTCCCCCCCCGGTTGCGGGATCGTACGCGCATCTTTTCCGAATTTTCAGAATTGCGAAAGGCGATTGGTCCCACCCCATCCGGCAAGGATCTGGATCAGGTTCTTTTCGTCGGGGCCGGCGATCTCGAGCGCTGGGCTCATGCCTTTGCCTCTTGGGAACAGGCAAACGGGGACAAACACAACGCCTTCGCCCATTACCTCTCGACCCGTCTTTCCGGCTCAACACCCTTGCTTCCCGACGAACCGCTCGCATCCAAGACGACGATCGGGGTCGGTGGAGCATCCCGCTGGTACGCCGAACCCGATCATTCGGAGGATTTGCGGACCATTGTGGAAGCATGCAACCTCTTTGGGATACAGCGTGCCATGATTGGACGCGGGTCGAACCTCATCATCCCGGACGAAGGGTTTGGCGGACTCGTGCTGCGGTTGAGAGGACCCTTTTGGAAAGAGATCAGTCCTCGGACCGAAGGCACACTTGTGGTAGGGGCAGGAGCCCGGCTCAAGGAAATATGCAAGTTCGCGTGTGGACGAGGACTCAAGGGATTTGAGTTTTTGGAAGGCATACCGGGAACCCTGGGAGGAGCCCTGCGGATGAATGCCGGTGCAATGGGTTGGGAAACCTTCGATCTGGTCGAATGGGTTTCCTTTCTTTTGCCGGATGGTTCGATCAGGCAAATTCCCGGGGCCGACCTGGACGTCGGATACCGGTACTGCAAGGAAGCGTACGAAGGGATCGCGCTGCGGGCCAAGCTACGGGCAGAAGGACGTTCCGGTCACCGGGCCATACGGAATGCGATTGAAAAGCTTGCCCGCAAGAGGCGGAGCACTCAGCCAAAAGAGTCAAGTTCCGGTTGTATTTTCCGTAACCCCGAAGACGTTTCCGCCGGGTTGCTCATTGATCAAGTTGGGATGAAGGGCGAACGCGAGGGTGGGGCGGTGGTATCCGATTTGCATGCGAATTTCATCGTCAACGAAGGCGGGGCATCGGCAGAGGAAGTCATTGCCCTGATCAAGCGCGTGCGCGACCGGGTAAAGGAGAGCAACGGTCATCTTCTCGAGCCCGAAGTCACCCTCATGGGGAAATCCTGGAAAGAGTATTTATCCTGAACAAAGAAACCAATGAAGAAAGAAGCAAGCATTACCGTATTTGCAGGGGGTAACGGCCCGGAAAGGGAAGTGTCCCTTGCCACCGGCAAGGCCGTGACCGAATCTCTCGCAAAATCCTTCAAGACCCATATGATCGACTTGACCGAGGAAGCATTGCCCGACGGTCCCGACCCATCCGATACCATTGTTTTTCCGGCCATTCATGGAACCTTCGGAGAAGACGGAGCCCTCCAGTCTCTGCTCGAGAAAGCCGGGTTTTCCTATTCCGGGAGTGGCCCGGAAGCGAGCAGGTTGTGCATGGACAAACACCTTTCGAAGGAAGCCGTCCGTGATGCCGGCGTCCGGGTTTCTCCCGATCTTTTGTTTTCCGACCCCTCGAGCGTGGACGTTGAGCGCGCGGTGAGTGAATTGGGTCCGCACCTCGTCCTCAAGCCAACGGATCAAGGCAGTAGCGTTGCCCTTCACGTGGTGAATGGCCCGGACGAATTGAGGGCTGCCCTTTCGTCGGTCGGTCCCGGGAACTGGATGATCGAGCACCGGGTGTTTGGCCGCGAAGTCACCCTTGGGATCCTTGGGAAATCGGCTCTTGGAGTAGTCGAAGTCATTCCGACCGGCGGGGTGTATGACTACGAGAGAAAATATTCCTCCGGTTCGACCGAGTACCGATACCCGGCCGTGCTTACTTGTGAGATCGAGACCATGCTGCGGGATTTTGCCCTGACTGCCTTCGACGCTTGCGGTTGTCGGGATTTTGCCCGGGTCGACTTTATCATTTGCGAAGACGGCAATGCTCATTTTTTGGAAATCAACACCCTTCCGGGGCTAACCGCGACCAGTCTGTTGCCCAAGAGCGCGTCCTGCGCCGGATATGATTTCGACCGGTTGACCACCCGGCTCGTGGAACCGGCTATCCAGCGGTTCTCTCAAGGATCTCTTCTTTCCGCCTAACCCCCGAAGCCCATGCGAAAGAACGTAAAAAAAGAAAAACCAATCGGCTCCGGCTGGAAGAAACTGGCCCCCAAATCCTCCCGCCGACCAGCCTCCCGGGCTGCTCTTCGCAAGAGGCTCTCCTCGGTTGCCCGAATTTCGCTTTTCCTGGTTCTTCTTGGATCGCTGGGCTATGGTATCTGGTGGGTCGACAAGCTTGCCCGTTCCGATTCCGGTCCCATTGACTTGACCGGGCCCGGAATTCCCATATCCGGGATCAGTTTCCACTCCGACGGGGTACTCTCGGACAGCTGGTTCGACAATTGGTTCGGTCCCCTTCGCGGACGTTCCCTGATGGAACTCGACATTGACGAAATGCAAGAATCCCTCTTGTCGGAGGATCAAATTTCGTTTGCCCGCGTGAGCCGTGCATTTCCCGATACCCTGCGGATCGAGATCAAGGAAAGGCATCCCATTCTCGTTCTTCGCCTGGGTTCCAAAACCGGTAATTTTCAGGATTGGTTGGTTTCACCCGATGGAACGATTTACCTGGGAACCGGTTACCCCCGGTCCGCGTTATCACTCCTTCCGTCCCTTAGCGTCGATTCTTCCCTTCTTCGACCAAAGAAAGAAGGCCAAGGCTATGAGCGACTGGAAGGGATTCCCACCGTCGCACCACTGCTTGATTTGGTCCGGCGGGAGTATCCTGCGATTTACCGGGATTGGCAGGTCGTATCATACGAGAGGCCGAACGCAACCGATCCCGGCGCCCACGTGCGGATCCGTTCCGGACGGGTTCGGAACCTTCGCTTCAGCCCCGGGAAATATGGGATCCAAATGAGACGCCTGCATTACCTTCTGCTCGAACCCGACGTAAGAAGAAGCCCGGTAATAGACTCGATCGACCTGTCCCATGGCCGCTCCGTCTTTGCCAAAATTTGAGACCACTTTGAACGACCCCAACCCCAAACGAGGAAACCTATCATGAGCAAAATCATCGGAGCCGTAGAAATTGGGACTTCCAAAGCGAAAGCCCTCGTTGGAGAAGTCACGGAAAACGGAAGCCTGAGCATAGTGGGCATGGCCTCGCGTCCGAACGAAGGGATGCGCAAAGGAGAAATCGTGAATTTTCGCAAGGCCGCCGACGCTGTTCATGCCTCCCTCGAGGAAGCGGAGAAAATGTCCGGCACAACCGTTGATTCGGTTTACCTTGCCCAAACCGGTACCCATCTTCGTGGCGAGATGCTGAGCGGTTCGGCCTCCGTGAGCTCTTCGGACAACCGGGTATCCGCATCCGATTTGACCCGGGCCTCCAAGGAAGCCAAACACAGGCAGCAGGAAGAAGGGCGTTCCTACGTCAATCACATCCGCACCCCGATATTACTGGACGGCAATCCGGTCGAAGATCCCGTCGGTATGATCGGCAAAAAAATCGACCTGAGTTATTGGACTGTCTACGGGAACGATCAAGCCATCCGGCAGGCCCTTCACGTCATCACCAACTACGCCGGTCTCGAAGTCACCGATCTGATTCTTTCATCGATCGCATCCTCCACCATGATGGCCGGACCGGACCTGCGCCGGGCGGGAGCTCTCGTGATCGATCTCGGAGCCGGGGTGACTGACCTCTCTCTTTACCGACAAGGTTTCGTCGCCTATACCGGAGTCGTTCCGGTAGGAGGCGATCACGTTACGGGAGACCTGAGCATGGGCTTGCGTGTTCTCGAGCCCTATGCCGAAAAACTCAAGATCGAGCACGGGAAGGCCAGCCCCGACCCCAGCGACGCGAACGAAGACGTCTGGATTATCGGAAACAAGACGATCGGGGACCGCTCGATCCCGCGAAAAGCGATCTCCGACGTAATTCACGTCCGGATCGTCGAACTATTCGAAATCATCAGCAAAGAACTGGGTGACTTGCTCGACCCCGACGAACTCAAAGGAGGAATTCTTTTGACAGGGGGCGGGAGCAAGCTGCCCGGTATTGAAAACGTCGCCTCGAAGGTACTTGGCATGCCGGTACGCAAAGCCACTTTTGCCCCCGGAATCGACCCGCAATTGGCCACTCCGGAAAACGCCACCGTTCTCGGTCTTCTGCATTACGGATTGGAAGACCACGGACGCCCGATCGGAGAAAAGGAAGACGAAGCCAGACGCGGGTTCTTCAGCAAATTGGCCGGCATGGTCGGCATAAGCTGAACCAGTAAAACCTAGAATACCCCCCAACCTGAAGAAAACCATGAGCCAAGAAAATTTATTCGACCAAGAGACCTCCTTTTCCCCGGCCAATGAGAACCCGGGTTTGCGGGCCAAGATCATAGGAGTCGGAGGAGCGGGACTTTCCCTCGTCGACGGCCTGCGCTTTGATGACTTTCAAGGAGTCGAAGACCTCGCGATCGACGTTGATTCGCGCGCCTTGGCCGACTCCATTGCCTCCGAAAAACTGGCCTTTGGTCGTCGCCACACCCGGGGCATGGGAACGGGAGGCGAATTTGCCCTTGCCCGCAAGGCGGCGGAAGAAGAAAAAGACGTCATCCGCAAGCACCTCGAAGGGGTCGACCTCGTCTTTTTGCTGGCCGGCTTGGGAGGAGGAACCGGAGGCGGAGCCGTCCCCGTGATCGCCCGTCTCGCCCGGGATGCCGGAGCCCTCGTCTTTGCCTTTGCCCCATTGCCCTTCAGCTGGGAAAAAGGCCGGCACGCTCAAGCCGAGGAATGCCTGGCCGAACTGCGCAAACACGCCAACGCCGTGGTACCCCTTCCCAATGATTCTCTCTTGCAAGTCGGTGGTCCCGACGCCACCGCCTTGGAATGTTTTGCCGAAGCCGGCCGGAACGTAAGCAAAGGAATCTCCGCCATCTGTTCCCTTGTCTTTCGCCGGGGCATGATCGACGTCGACTTCGCTCACCTGCGCAAAGCCTTCAACCGCCGGGCCGGACGCACCCTGTTCGGATACGGGGAAGGGGAGGGACCCGACGCGATCCGTCACGCCCTGCGCGAACTCATGGTTTGCCCCATGCTTCACCTGCCCGACGTTTCGAAAGCCGCCGACGCTCTGCTCATATTGATCACCGGAGGAACGGGTATGGGCATGGCCGCCCTTCAGCAAGCCTCCACCGAAATCCGGGGCGAATTCAAAGCCGGTGAACACGTCGTGTTCGGCGCCCACGT
>JABGWD010000433.1 GCA_018645725.1 Opitutia bacterium | reverse complement strand
TTGATTTTCGTGAGCGCAAGCATCGTGTCCAGGGGTGGCTCACCCGTCCGCGAGGTCATTCAGAACATCAGCCCTCAATCAATTTTCAAGGATCCGGTCATCATGACGCCAACCGGCACAATCCGCAGGGTTTTCAAGGGACCGGCTCAACCTGCAGCAGCAAACCCTTAAATCAACCATCGACTTATCTTTCGTCTCTTTGACAACACCATTTCTCCGAACCCCGCCTATACTTTTAATGAAAATTCCATTTTCCGTTAATAAAATTAGGCGAACGGAGACTATATTGCAAAACCGTCCAACTAAGTTGCCGCAGCCATGGGTCATGGCATCACCAGTTTTTGGTGAGGCGTCAATTCAGAAAAATCTTGTGTATGCCATATCCCAGAAATTAATCTTCTTACAAACTTGAAATCATAAGTTAGATTAAAAATGAAAACCTCTCTGCAGATCAGTTGCGATATCGTTTTGGATGTGCCCGAATTGAAGAAAGATCTCCACATTCTTTCTTTCGTCCATAATCCAATCATCCGCCGCAATGCTTTCCAAAATCGTTTGCAAACCAAAAACTTTTGAAATAGGTTCTAAAAGTGTCGCCCTCTTCCTCAAACAAGCCCACCCGTCTCCTGAAAAGGGGAATGAAGGCGCTTGTTTGCAATCGATGGACCTTGCTTTTCTTTGCGTCAGTCTTGGTCGTAATTATTGCCCGGCAATCCCTTGACAGAGAAGGCTTTACAACTTCCACGACATCCGATTCCAATCAGGAATCAATTTCCCCAATCGGTTTTGCCAACCCCCCTCCTGTCCCTCCTGCTCCCCCGACCGCTGAGAAGCCGTCACCTCAACGGCGAGAGTGGTGCGAGGCGGACCGGGTTGAAGAATTGGGAAATCATGCTGTTTTCGGTCAGTTCGAAAAATGGCTGAAACTCTATGAAAAAACATATTGCGAAGATCAGGATGCCTGCTTGCATACCGATCCCCGCCGCCATCTTCATTCAGTCAATACGGGACTCCTCCTTTCTCGGACCCGGGCCGACGTACTAGAGTCGCTAATCACTCACGATCCGCGAAGAGCATTGGAGGTAGCGGTTTCACCGGAACGCTCGCATCGCTTGCCACCCTTGATTCGTGAAAACATGGAGGTATGGCACAACCAAGCAGTAGACCTCAAAGCCGTTCACGCTTGTTTCAACCCCCAAAACCCCAAAGGTCGAATCAGGAGATGGGCAAGTCTTCCAAACGGTCGGACTTTTGAAGCCTATGTTTACGGAAAACGGGCGTATCTTCCCACATTGAGCAAAGTGGTTGTTTCGGGCATCTCGCTGGGGGGCAAGATTGCGATTTCAGAAGACGCCTACCGCATCGTCAGGAAATTGCCTGACGAACGAGTCCAAATCGAGTATGCGGGATCACAATTTTCCGTTGACCGTATTGACGGCCTTGAAGCCCTTGATCGAAGACTTCGCCAAGCTGATCTGATGGCTCTTCGCACCAGAAGGTTTCAAACACCACTGATTGCTTCCAGCTTGGGAGGCTCGACCAACTTGATCGACTTGAAATACGAATTGGTTACGACTCCCATGACTTGGGAGGACGCAAATCGCACGGCCTCTCAAAAGAAAGGGAGATTGGTTTGCATAGGAACCGGCTCCGAAAACAACATCGTATACCAGCTTCTCAAGGATGCCAAAGAATTCGGTATCCTGCCGGATGGATCGGGAGTCACTCAACGAGCTTGGATAGGAATTACCGATAATAACGTCACAAGCGGCTCTTTCCTCAACAAGGATACCAATCAGACGGAGTTTTTCGAACTTAATGCGACCGAAGGTGACTGGCATTGGTTGAGCGGCGAGGACGTCAGTTCTTCCATTTATCAAAATTGGAATGCCGGCGCAGAGCCCAAAAATGACAACAAAGATTTCGGGGCCATGGACTGGAGCACCATCGATGCAAAGTGGGTCGATCTCAACGAAACTTACCGCCTCCCCTTCATTGTCGAATACGACGTCGATCTTTCTCCCGCCCCCACCACAATTATCAACGGAAAACGAAAAGTTCTCATTTTACCTACGCGTTTTCGTGACGAGGGAAACAACTTCACGGATTCTTCGAGCAACCCGACCGACCCATTCGGCAATCCACTGAACAGTCCCGATACGCCGAATACTTTCGAACCGGATACCCGGGAAAACCTTGTTCGTGTCATGAATGAGGTAAAGGAATTTTACTTGAGGAATTCGGATGGAACCTTTCACCTCGATGCGGTCATCACGCCTCCGATCACAGTGAATCTTCCCAAGTGGCAAAGAGTCTCACCAGATACCCCGAATGCCGTGGACAACCGTATATTCGATAGCACCGGCCAAGAGTGGTGGTCTGAGTTGGTATTGGCTGATTACGCAAACTTCGAAATACCATTGGTTGGAGAAACCGCACGGGCAACCGCAGCTCAACTTTCTCGCTATTTCGATTATGACGGACCAGCTTTTCAAGGCGTTCTTTCGGTTGAGGTACCCACCCCGTTTGGTTCTTTCGCCAAAACTCCGATGGTTACTTTCACAGGAGGAGACATAGATCTTGCGACTGGAGTTTCGGACCCTGATTTTGAAACGGCCCAAGCCGAAGCGCTGGTCAATGAAGACGGACAAATTACCCAAATCGTAATTACCGAACCCGGGGCTTTCTACCATGGCATCCCTACGGTTCTTCTCGACGACGTTGCGGTGGCAAACGGAACAGCCATCTCTTCCATGGGCCGGACCATCGTTTCCTGGGTTGCAGTAACCACGGCGGGAAGCGGAGGATTGGGGATGGTCGGAGCAGCGGGCTCCCATGTAAACGCACCTGCGAGCAGTGGCGTGATGGCTCATGAGTTGGGACATAATTTCGGTCTTTGGCATGCCAATCGTTATGTCTCCGACATGTTGCGTCCCAACAGCGACGAGGGTGCCGGCGTAGATTATGGCAACCCTTTTTCATTGATGGGGGACGGAGGCATCACGGGAGATCTTACCATTTCCAGCAAAGTGTTTCTCAAGGACATGGAATTTTTCGGTCTCAAGGGAGGCACCGGAGCGAACGAAGCCGTCGACGTCGCTCACTTGTTCGGAGCCGGTGCGGTGGAAAACAGTGGTTTGATGGAAAACAACTCGGAAAACAACAATACTTTTCGCATCTATCGTCACGATTATGGCTCGGCGCCGTATGCTTTGCGGGGCATCAGCCCCGATCAACCCTTTGGCGGCGTATTCACTGTCTCCATTCCTCCTCACAGCATGCCGCCGGGCTTCTTGGACAAGTTGGAAAAGAGCTCGCTTAATCTTTCCATAGGTGGTCCCGGCGATGGAGCAACCGCGGTGATCGAAGAAAAGATCAATGGATCGGGAATACAGTTGCGAATGATCAACCCAGGCAAAGGTTATTCGGAAGAGCCGGTCTTCCGTGTTCTTGATGAGGATAATGCCAGCGTTCTCCTGACCCTTGATCAAGGATGGATTTTGGAACGAGCCGGAACCGCTACCACTTCCTACGTACAAGCATCGCTCAGAGATTTTGGGCCCAAGTCGCATCGCGGATTACGGGGAATTGAAATCCCTGCATCCGCCTTCACTCCATTGGGGCTAGACGCTTTCACCCCCTCCGGTTCCTATTGGGTTTCGTACCGCAGGGGCGTTTCCGAAAATGGCTTAAGCGTGATTAACGGAACAACTCAAGGCTTTGGAACGAGCGAAAATTATTGGATTGATACGACTTCGGCGACCCAAGGTGATTTTTCCGACGCCTTCCTTCTTATCGGAAGGACCTTTTCCGACTACGAAGCAGATTCTCATATCACCCCGATTGCCAAAGGTGGAATCAGTCCGATGAATTATCTTGAAGTCGTGGTCAACCTGGGAACCGTCGGAAGGGGTCAGGCGCAAGCACCTGACTTTACGATCGAAGCAAGTAATTTAAACCCCGAGATCAACGAACCGGTCGAGTTCACCGTTCGCATGAAGGACGAGAAGGCTACCGATTACGGAGATTATGCCTATTCATGGTACATGAACGAATCCGGTATGGAGGAGTATCGTTATCTTAACAAACGCACGATCTCTCAAACTTTTACCTCCGTTGGACAAAATATCGTCAAGGTCGTCGTTTCGGATATGATGGGTGGAATATCCTCCCAGAACCTTGTCGTTCGAGTCGGTGACAGGCAAAAGGTTTCGACCAGCGTCGTTTCGGGACAAGTTCGTTCAAACCAAGGCCCGGTTCAAGGGGCCAAAGTCCTCTTTACGAAGTCTCCGATCATCGAACACACCCTTGCGGTATCAGGGACCCTTAAAGATTCCCGAATTCCGGGATCGGATACCAACCACTTGCGTTTCGTAATAGACAATGAAGCGCACAATCAATTGATCGTGCATCGTGGCGAAACCCATCGTTTTTACCTCGACCCATCCAGTCAGGGAACACCGATCACCTTCTTTGATCGACCCGACCATTCCCCGGCCGAGATCAAACTGAAAATGCTTTTTACCCCTCACGTTGATTTTGGCGGTAGCGGCTATCGCAAACCTCCGGAAATCGAAATTACGGGCGGTCCGCTTTTCGACACTCATTTTTCCAAATCCATCACCACTCTTTACGACTATCAAAATCATGTCCGGGGCCAACCCGAGTATGGTATTCACGGAACCCTCATCAGCCGTCCTACGGCCAAGTCATTGCTCGTGGATACAAACGTGAGCGGTGTCTTGGTACGCCCTACCAGATCGGACCCCGAGACTGGTTTGTACGTTCATTTCGGTGGTACGGGGCAAAGCCGTTACTTCCCCCCAACCGCAACGATCCACCGAACGAGCTACTGGGAGGACTACAACAACTCGAGCGCAACTGCCATACCGTATGTGGATGGCGTGGGCACCATAACGGTAACCGCCGAAGGAAGTGGCTATCCGTCCTCCCCGCAGATTATTTTACTTGGTGCCGGAACCGACGCCAACGTCACTGCGACCGCACGACCTGTTTATACACCCCAGAACAAACCCCAGGGCGAGGATGCGGATACGGATTGGTTTAGGCTCAGGGATCTAATGCTTCCTGCGGGAACCGATAACGTCACCGTCCTTGACCAAGGATACGGATTCGACCCCAACTCAACCCTCGCGGTTGCCCTCTACCCGACCGAACCGGCACTTTACTATTCCTTCGATGCAAACGAAAGCCTTTTCGGAAGCGGGCCCCTCAAGCCGACCAGTGGTTTCAACAACCCCATTAGTAACGGACTCAAGCACTATTGGAGGATGAACGACGAGAATGCCTCGGTTTTCGAGAACAACGCCACGGTAGGTGCCGCGGCAAATCAGACCATACGGATCTCCGCAATCGCGGAACCCTCGCAGAGATCAAAATGGGGCATCAAAAACAAGGCGATCGAATTGATCGCCGGGGACACGATCTCCACTTTGGACACGACCACCAATGCAGCGGTTGCCCTCCTCAGCTCGCCAGGCACTCTTTCCCTTTGGGTTCACAAACTAGATGTCACAGCGACCTGCCGCGTCGAGGTAGGCGCAACTTCCATAGATTTGAACACTATGAGCACGCCCGTACCGACCGGCGAGTGGTCTCACTTGGCCATCACCGACGATGGAACCGAGGTGAAGATTCTGCTCAACGGGTCATTCACTGAAACCATCGTAGCTGACTTCAATGCATCCTTACCTAATTTCCAGATAAACGGCAGCAAGTATCTCCTCGACGAAATCATGGTTTACGATCGGGTTCTCAAGGATTACGAATTAATGCAATTGGCAGGTCGTTTGTTTCTCGATTTGTCGGGTAATAAATTTCATGCCGCTCCCATGGGTGGATTCGACATGAACAATTCGGATGCCGCAACGAACGATGCTTTGGAGGAAAATTCGCCGGGCGCGCCCGTCACCGAATTGGATCAGGGCATCGATTTGGACGGATCCCGTTACCTCGATCTGACTGCTCACACCGCTGATTTGACCGATAACAATGTCAACCTTGCCGCCCTTGAATCCGGAACGGTCGCCTTTTGGCTCAAACCGTCGAAGTTCGAAGACATGACCATCCTTTCCGGGTCGAACCTCGAGCACAACAACTCCTACTACCGTCTTTACGTAAGGGATAACGGAACTCTTCGTCAGGAGGTGTACAACGAGGGGCGAGAACTTTGCTATCTGACTACGGCGGCAACGGTAAACTTAAATGACGGAGCTTGGCACCATGCGGTTGTTCTAATCGAAGAAAACGGAGTCAGTTATTACGTAGACGGCGTTTCGGTCGAGGGTGTAGTACCCGCCGGTTCGATCAACGAGCGAGCCTTTTTGACCGATATCGACAACATGAATCATCTTGCAATCGGTTATCACAAAACCAGTGACGAAAACGCGACCAATTTTTACGATGGCAAACTCGATGAATTCCAAATTTACCATCGGGTGCTCACTCCTGCCGAAATCAAATACCTCTTCGAATTGGGTGCGAGGGATCCTGCGAAAAACAAAGACTCACGAGTCGAGCGCGCTCGCTTGAAACCTGACGTTGATGCAGTCGGGACAGTCAGGATGACGAATCAAGGAGCCGGTTACAAAGAGGAACCCGAAGTGATCTTCGATTATAATGATTCCGCATTCGTCAAACCTGCCAATTTCAAACCCGCTGTCGGGCAGGGAAGACTTTTGCCATCCTCGGTAGACAAAATTCTTCTCACGAAGGATTTGCATGAGCCTGTAGAGATCACTTTACCCGATAATCGCGTCGTCAACAGAAGGCACGTCGAGTACGTCGCGGTCAACCAATCGACACCAACCCTGTTCGACGCAAACAGGACTGCAGGTATCTTTGGTTATTCCTCACCCTCGGACATCAAGGTCGAAGGCACCCCGAGGTGGCCGGAGGATTTTAATGCGACCGCCGTAGCCCTTCTTTATTTCGACGAGGACGAATCGGTTCGGATCACAGATGGAGGACAGGGTTATGACCTGACTCAGCTTCCGGGTAACCGCGGGTTTGAGACAGAAGCGATCCGAATCTTCGGGGAAGGTTATCGTCCGCCCCAATTCGATGCGTTCATTCAACAGGGTCGCATCGATGCAATCGTCCTGAGCCAACCCGGCGAAGGAAACTATTTTTCGCCCATGTTCCAAGGCAATCTCAACGGGGTGAGCGGTCAGCTTGCTCAAGACATCTTTTTCTTCGGTGAAAACTTAGGCGAAATCTTCACGGTGGGAGGATATGACCTTACTTTCGACAATCGAAACGGTCCGTTCATAATCGGAGACGACAAGCGTCGCAACACCTTCAACTCGGATTCCCAATTGGATCTCTATGACATTACCGGGATCATGCTTGATTCGGATGCCAGAGTACGAGGGACCGGTTGGCTGTCCCCACCCACGGTATTCGCGGACTGGGGAAGCACCACCTGGGAGGGACACGTGGGAGTGGCTGACCTGGATTTCAACGTAACTCTTTCGGAAATCGTGGTGCAGGATCCCGGATTTCGCTATTCTTGGCCAGCCGAGGTCAAACTTTACGGAGGTCGACGTGAGCTGGATTCCAACACAAGCTATGTTTTCAGGTCGGCCGTTGTGGCCATTGGAGAAATCGACTCCAACGGTGGCATCACGTCGTACGACATAATCGATCCAGGCCAAGGATACGTTATTGATCCGATCATTTCCGTTTCCGGTGGTGGCGGTTACGGAGCCATGGCAGAAGTGGTGATTGACATCAACACCGGAACCCTGACCAACGTTTTTGCAACGGAATTCGGACAAGGATATTTCAACGTCGGTTTAAACAACAAACCGATTGCCAAGTTGATTCCGACCAATCAACCTACGACCGAACAAAACGCTTCCATTCACTTATGTTTGGGTGGAAGTCTGTTGCCGCCTGTAATTAGCCCGCACAGAAGATATGCCTGCCAACACCCCAAGCCAGGCAGTTCAGACTATTGGAA
The DNA here is from genome assembly GCA_018645725.1 of Opitutia bacterium. Lineage (GTDB taxonomy): Bacteria > Verrucomicrobiota > Verrucomicrobiia > Opitutales > Seribacteraceae > Seribacter. Next base: position 3,952 of record JABGWD010000433.1, on the reverse strand, counting down.
ATGGGTTCATAAAACTCCGGAGCCCAAACCCGAACCCCCTCCCGTTCCTCCATTCAGTCATAAATATTTGACCCCGTGGGTGAAAATTTACGATCGGGCGCGCCCGAACATGCCCGTGGACGATGAAGCGGAGGCTGCGGTCAAGGTAGTGGACGGAAAAATAACCAAAGTCGTGGTAACCAGAAGCGGGCGCGGCTATATCGATCCCGAAGTCGTGATTTGGGGAGCGCCGCCCTTTTTCAACGAAGACGAAACTAATAACAATCCTAGCTTAATTAACTATTGGATGTGTAACCACTTGAGGGAAAACCTCAACGGAGTGCTCGAGCCATGCGGTCACATCGAAAGGGGGGCTGAGCCCCCCACGAGTTGCCCAGGGGAGAGCCCACCCCAAAAACAGGTGACCGACCTGCAGGACAACGTCGATTGGCAATTCGAACATCGACGGGATCACCCCTTCTGCCTGAGCCATGCCAATCATGCCGGGAACACCAGTCATAGGAGCGCTGGTTTCCGCAGTCGGGTTTGTGATGGGCAAGCACGGGATTTCGTCTGGATTACCGAGCCTTACCGTTTGCCTCGGGCGGACTGGACCCGCTTCGATGCCAATTGCTCGGCCGTTACCGAGGATGGAATGATCAGGGAGATCGTTGTCGAAAACCAAGGAGAACGTTACATCTCGCCTTACCTGGAGCTCAAGGGAACGGGAGGAGATACCAATATCATACCCATGTTCGATGACAGAGGTCATCTGATTCATGCCTTTTACGATGACGAAAGAATCAAGAACGTCGAATTGGACAAACCCGATCGGCCCACAGGCGCGGGCCAGGGTTTTATGGAACGACCTTGGTCCAAGGACGAGAGCTATTCAACGGCCTTCGGGCCCCGGGAAGTGGTCCAATTCATAGTTTATGAAAACCAAATTGGCTTTATGACGCCATTGGATGGAGTTGCGCTCGTACCTCGAGATGCTTGGGGAGACCGTGTCGTCGATGTTGAGATTCTAAAATCAGGTGTCTTTGCCCAAGGGACTCAGGCAACCGTTCAGATAGACTTCGACTTCAACGAAACACGTTTTCCCGATTCTGGAAATGCCACGGTCGTTGCTCGCATGACCAATCGTCTCACCCGAATGGAACTGGATCACAACGGTACGCATTTGTGGCGCGACTATCCCTTTGAAAGCGGAGAGAAAATCGCCGTCGAACGAAGCACCTTCCTAGCCGAGCCCAAAGTCACTATTTTCAACGAAACCTTCAGCGGCACAGGGGATCGCACTCAACATTCCTTTTTCCTAGACGAAAGCGAGAACCAGCAAATCCGCTTGAATGGTCTCGTGGACTATGATCCTCTGTCCGAGCGCTCCTACGTTGATTTGGTGGTGGATGATCGCTTGCCGAATAAATTTTATTACGGCTTTGGAGATTCCGATCGCAAGACCATGGGTGGCGAGATTCTCGTATACGAAGGGATGCCCTATGCGAATTGGGGAAATTCCGAGAAATATGACCGAATTGGTTACACCGATACGAATGGTTATTATGCAGTATCCGATTTAGAGCCGGGTCTTTACAACATAGCCGTCTTGATGGAAGACGAAAAGTATCAGGACATGACCTTTCGTCCTGATTCCAACGTCACCTTGATTTCGCGCACCTTGTACGTTCCGGGCATACCCTTGCTCGAACTGGAAACCGATCGTCGCGGGTTGGGCAAAAGCCGTCTTGTATGGACGGCGAAATCGCAGAAACTAAGCCGGACCTCCACCCCTGAAACCCCTCCCAATCCACTGGTTATTCTCGAGGGAATTGGCACGGGCTTCGAACAGGGAAAACCCATTCACTTGACTTTCGAGCCTCATGCTTCCAACACGAGTAGGGGAGTGCCCGACTTGACTTACACCGTGTTGGTCGATGGAAGCCTACGCTTGGACATAGATTATACGAAAGCAAGCAGTTCCGCTTTCGATCCAGACGACCGTTTCACGGTCAGGTATGCCTCCAGTATCAACCTCAGCGGAGTCGACTTCATGGAAGATTTTCAATTCGAAGACCTTAATCAATCCTACTGGGGAGGAAGGCAAGCGACCGCGAGTACGAGACGGCTTGTGATCACTCCCAATGCCGGAGCTCAAAGCAATCTTTTCGAAGTGCCAATCGCATCTTCTGGCGACCCTTTGGCCCAAAGCGCTTTTACACTCAAGGCATTCGATGAAAACGGAAGCGTCGTCATCCCTTCCAATCCTGTTTGGAGCTTGAATTTCCAATTCAATGCCACCGATGGAAACTACTCGAAAATCGCCAGCTTGAACAACAGCCAAAATCAAAACGTTGACCTTACTCTGCGATCCACCTTGCAAGGTGGAACCGCGACGCTCAATGCGTCGGCCATGATCAATGATCACAACGTCAGTACGAGCCTTACCATCATGCCATTTCCGCGAGTTCCTCTTACTGCCAAAGAGATTTGGATGGATAAACATTTCTACACCGTTTGGGAAACCGCCATCGATTGGAACAGCGATGAGCAAAGCAAGGGTTATGATGGCGATGGGTTGACCAATGCGGAGGAGTGGGCCTATCGAACCGATCCATTCCTATCCGATACGGATAGCGACGGGCTTGCGGACGAGTTGGAAATCAATATTGGCACCAATCCTCTTTCCAATGATACGGATGGGGATGGCTTTTCGGACAACCTTGAGGTAGACGTTGTGGGTCTCGACCCCTTGGCCTACAATCTGGCGCCGCCAGCCCCCGAATTTACCTTTAATTCGGGGCTGGAAACCATGAGCGTGTTTGCCGGGAGCAAAGTCCTTCTTGGGGCAATCGTAAAGGAGTCCTCGATCAATGGGAGCGGCACCCTTGCGGACTTGGCCGTTTCCATGGAAGGCAATTTCTCGCAAGTCGTCAGTTCTTCCAATGGCGAATGGTTGGTTTCCCAGTCGGCCTCTTCCGGAACCTATCACGTGAACTACAAGGTCAACGATTCCTTGAACCGCGAATTCAGCAAGACTCAGTATATATTGATCACCGCTCTCGATCTTGTCCCGCCTTCCATCACGCTTTCCGATCCCGGGCCGTTGTATATTCTCAAAGGGGGAACCTATGTCAGACCATCCTTCAGTTCTTACGATGAAACCGACGGGATTCTTACCACCTCGGTTACGGTTGCCGGGGAGGACTCGGTAGACGTCAACAAGACGGGGGTTTACGAAGTGACCTTTTCGGTTACCGACCAAGCCAACAATCCGGGTTCAACCGTCCTGCAGGTCATTGTCGAGGATTACGCCTACGTCATCGAGGGCAAAGCCATCGATGGGTATTTGATTGGCTCCTCGGTCATCTTCGACGCATTCAAAAACGGCGTTCTTGACGGCGTGCATGATCTGGCAAGCCCCGTAACGACAGACGGATCAGGACAATTCGTGCTGACTCTGACAACCCCCGAGCTTGCCCTGTTTGATTCGAACCAGAATGGAAAGATCGATTCAAACGAGGGCAGAATCGTTGTGTCCGGGGGTTTTGACGTAACGACCAACAGCCCTTTCAAAGGAAGTTATTCGGCAGACGCAAACTCAACGATCGTCAGTCCATTGTCTACGTTGGTAAGTGCGGTCATGACCGACGGAACGGGTATGTCACAAGAGGAAGCCAAGACCAAGGTAGCCCAAGCGCTTGGACTGCCCGCAACCATTGATCCGACCAACTACGACCCCTTGGCCGCGGCAGCCAGCGGAGACGCCGATTCTGCCAAGGTGCTCTTGGAAACAGCCCGTTTGGCCAACGTAATGAACCAAGTCGATGCTTTTGCCGTGTATCGCAAAATCCCCTTCACCTCCCCCGGTCAAGCGGGCACAGCCTTCATAAGCCAATTGGCCGCGCAAGTCCGAGCATGGAAAGACGGGGACTCAAATCCGCTTAGCGACGACACATTGGTACAACAGGCG